>CAVQZU010000131.1:0-142088 GCA_963718485.1 uncultured Acidobacteriota bacterium | reverse complement strand
GTTCGCACGCTGACATGGGTCAGCGATTTTATAAACGCTCCAGCAGTTGTGCCGAGCCAGCAGAAGGCCCCGGTTGTTGTGGCCGAGCAGGTTGAGGAAGCCTGCGCTGATGAGAAGGATGGAAAGCTCTACCTGCTACTCGCGGCGAGCGGTCTCCGCATTTCCGAGGCCTTGAGCTTGCGGCGTGAAGACTACGCCGACGGGTCGGTTCATGTGTGCCAAGGCAAGACGGACAATGCCGCCCGCGTCGTGGACCTGGCCCCGGAAGTGGTCAAGATCATGGATCGGCTTGCGGCCAACGCGAAACCAGGCGCACGTCTGTTTCCGTTCCATTTGACAACGCTGCGGTCGAGGATCCGGACTCCAGGCTTTCACTGTTTGCGCCGCTTCAGACAATCGGTTCTGCTGCGAAGCGATTGCAGAAAAATTTTGATTTCGAGCTGGATGGGACACGCGGATCAGGAAATGTCGACACGATACGGTCGCCAGCTACTCGAGGACAAGGCATATCGCAAGGAATGGGCGGCACGCGTCGGCACGGGGTTTGAGATACTGTCAATCTCGCGCGATGTTCCACACGAGCCTGCAGGTTGCGCGTCATAAATGGCCAGAGCTGCGATCGTGTTAAGCGTATTGGTGTCGTCGCCTTCGGACGTCGCCGAAGTCGCGACTGTTTTGACAGCGATTGGCGACTGGAACAGCTCGCACTCACGCAACTTGGGCATTATGCTGGAAGCGGTTCAGTGGAAGACGCACGCTTATCCCGAAGCCGGAGACCGACCGTAGGCGATCATAAACAAGCAGATCGTGGATGAAGCATCTCGCGAGAAGTGTGTCACGGTTGCAACTCCCCGCGACCGTTGGCACTTCCGAGGTGACTGGGCAGCAGGAGCCTGCCAGCAAGCCTTCACCAGAACCATTCAAGTTGCAGTTCGTGGCAATCGGGGAGTTTCCGGACGGCCCTAAACTCCGATTGACCGCGAACAAGAAGTTCCGCCTGCTCGGATTCGATTATCTTGACGAAAACGGAGCTCGTGTAGCGTCGGATGGCTCTTTGTCGATTCCTTCGCAAGCCGTAGAAGCTAAGGGTCAACAGCTGAAGCTCCTGTGGATCACGCAAAGCTCGTATTGATCCACAACCTGAAACCGCGCTCGGGAAGCGATGTGATTCCGGTGCAATTCAGATTGAACCTGGAAGTTGATGGCCAGGAGGAAACCAAGACTTTTCCGGCACTTCTCCACCCGTCATTCAAGACAATCGGGGGTGCGACGACGTACATCATGAAACTGATTGGGTGAATTCTGTTGGCGATTTGTGGGATTGAGGTCGCCCGCAATCAATAGGCTCGAGTTCATTGTCTCGGCACACCTGTACCACGAGGCGGCACCGCAGGCCGTCGAGAACGTTAATCTTAAACCGGAGCCAAACATGTCACACATAACCGAATCGGACGTACTTAACAACGCCAGAACCTTCAACGCCGGCCGACGGTGGAAGAAACCAGGCCTTCTTAAAGCTAATGACTCCAATTTGGTCAACTCGCAGCTGGTCCAGGATGCCATCACGGGGATGATGGCCGCGACTGGCAGCAGCCGTGAGGTTTGTGAGGATGCGTTGATGCGCGCGCACAACCTCGGCGAGATTCTCACGCCCCAGGAGCTGGCGGATCGGCTGAAGGTTCCGGAGTCGTGGGTGTACGAAAAGCAGCGGAGCCGGTGCAAGAATCCGATCCCATCCAAGCCTCTGGGCCGCTATATCCGGTTCGATTGGGACGAAGTCGTGAAGTGGTTGGAAAACATGTCTAATGAGGA
Organism: uncultured Acidobacteriota bacterium; assembly: GCA_963718485.1. Lineage (GTDB taxonomy): Bacteria > Acidobacteriota > Terriglobia > Acidiferrales > UBA7541 > Palsa-295. The sequence goes on along the minus strand of CAVQZU010000131.1, from coordinate 140,276 downwards.
GCCGGTCCTATCGAAGCCGCGGGGCAAGAAATAAATGCAGAGCGGCAAGATCATCCTCCGAGGCCCCAGCTGGTATTTGCGACACAAGGCCGTCAAGGTTGTGAACGGGCAGAAGAAGTGGGAGACCGTTTACACGAAACTGATCGAGAAGGACCTTCGGCACCGGACACAGCAATCCGTTGAATCTCTGGCACAACAAGTCCTCCAGGCATTAACAGCCGCAATCTGCAGGGTGGGGGAGTAGGTCAGCTTCTGGCAGTTCATCGAGCTGGTTTATTTCCCGGCGCTCGATCTTAGGCCGTCGACCATAGTCGGGTACAAGAATGTTTATGCGCGGTATTTGAAGACTCGCATCGCAGGCATGGTCGTTCAGGAGTTCCGCCCGTGCACGGACGAGGAACTGCTGAAGCTGATCGAGGCAGAGGACCGGGTCAAGAAGACCGGCCGGAAGCTGACACACGACACCCTCCGGCACATCAAGCACTTCCTCACGGCCGTATTCAGCAGCGCGGTTCAGCGTGGATTGGTCGACCATATCCGATGCGTGACGTGAAGGTCCCTGCCGGCGAGCGTAGCGGCGAAACGCACGCATATACCCTGGAAGAGGTCATCGCGATACTCGAGGCGATCCCGGAACCGACAAAGACGGTGATCGCGACAGCCAGCTTTACCGGGCTGCGGATGTCAGAGCTGCGAGGACTGCGCTGGGGCGATTTCCGGGACGGACAGTTGTTCGTCACTCGGACGGTGTGGCGCACGAAGACTGAAGAGCGCACCAAGACCACTGCCAGCCGCGCGGGCGTGCCGGTCCTTCCCGTGCTTGCCAAGTATCTGGATGCCCACCGGAACGGCCAGGCCGAAGACGGCCTTCTATTCGCTGGTCCCAAGATGAGCTTCCGCTCAACCTCTCGAACGTCGCACGAAGGACGGTTGTCCCGAAGCTGCGAGAAAAGAACATCCCCTGGCACGGCTGGCACGCGTTCCGACGGGGGCTAGGAACGGTCCTCCGCGATCTAGGGGGTGCCGATTGAAGTGATCAGCCAGATCCTCAGGCATGCCGATATACGCGTCACCGCCCAGCATTACGCCAAACCCTCAACGACGCAGGCGACGGCCGCAATGGCACGGTTAAATAAGGCGTTTCAGACGGCTTCTAAAGCGAAGAAATAGGGTCTTGTGGTATGCCATGTGGTATGACGCCTGCCGAGCAAATCGCTGATAGCGATAAAAGCCTATGGATAAAGGGAAGGAGTGGGGTGGGCGATGGGATTTGAACCCACGACATTCGGAGCCACAGTCCGACGCTCTACCAACTGAGCTACGCCCACCAATGCAGTGTTTCTACAGAGTATCGCAATGCCCCCCACTCTTCAACTTCCTTGCCCGACAAGCCCCCGCCGATTCCAGGAGCAGAGCGGTCATTCCGTGCATCAACGGCTGGCCCGCCGTCCGCACTTGCGAAGTTTCTGTGGGCCGTCGTTTCAGCTACGGCATAAACGGCGAGCAGCGCTGTCTTGGCGATAATCCAAAGTAGAGAGGCAGTGAATCAGGTTTGGTCGATCAGCCGGTGATGGATGGCGTACAGCGCCAGTTCCAGGCGATCGGACACGCCCAGCTTGTCGAAAATATTGTGCAGATGGTTCTTCACCGTCTGCTCGCTGATGAAAAGTTTTTCACCGATTTCGCGGTTGCGGAATCCCTGAGCAACGAGCTGCACGATTTCTTTTTCGCGATCGCTCAGCAGCGGTTTTTCGCGGCGCTGGCCCGCTTCGGCCGACTTCTTGAAGGCATCGATCACTTCCGCGGTCATGCGGTTATCGAGCCAGATTTCGCCGTCGGCCACTTTGCGAATACTTTTCAGTAACAGGTCGCTGGCAGACTGTTTCAGCACCACGCCTCGCGCGCCTAGGCGCATCGCTCGCACCACGTCACGGTCGTCTTCCGCGGCTGTGAGCACGATCACACGCGTGGGAATTGAATCGAAATTGATCTCTTCCAGCACGCCCAGTCCATCTTTTTCCGGCATACGCAAATCGAGAAGCAGGATATCCGGCTTCAGCTTGGCGAGCATCTTGGTGCACTCTACGCCATTCGAGGCCTCTCCGATGATCTGCACGTCATCAGCGCCCTCCAGAAGCTTGCGCAAACCGTCGCGGAAGATAGCGTGATCATCCGCGACCAGGATTCGAACCACCTGTTTCGCTTTCGTCATTGTCAGTTCAATGGGATATCAATCGTAAGGCGCGCCCCGTGACCAGGGTTCGATTCGACTGTGAGTGTTCCACCCACTCCTCTTGTGCGCTCTTTTATCGAAATTGGCCCGAGACGCAGCCGGTCCAGCTCCTCGCTTGAGTACCGCCCAGAGAAACTGAAGCCACGGCCGTTGTCATCGACGACGAGAAAAACGTTAGACTCGTCCTGCGTTAGTTTTACCACGACGTGGCTGGCGTTCGCATGCTTTTTTATGTTGTGTAGTGACTCACGATATATCTGGAATAACTCGCGGCAAATGCGGTCGGGAAGCGGTCGATTGCGGTCCTCGATGAACAAATCCACCGCCAGGCCGTATTCGCTGCGGAACCGCTCCGCAAAACCCAGCATCAATTCGCGCATATCCGCGCTTTCAACCCGCACCGGACGAAGGTCGGTGACCATCCGGCGCAGTTCCTCGCTCTCCTGCTGCACGATTTTCTGCAGATTGGCGACTTCCCGGGCGGCTTTCTCGGGCTCGCGAGGCAGGCGCGTGCTCAACACGTCGAGTTGAATGATCAGGCTTAGCAGGGTTTGCAGGATGCCATCGTGCAAGTCGCGCGAAATGCGGCTGCGCTCAGATTCGATCGCCCGTGCGCGCAGGTTGCGCATCAGGAACACGTTCTCGAGCGGGGGCCCGAGTGCCGGACGATCTGTTCGAGCCAGCGCAGTTCGGACTGCGAGAATTTGCGACGCGATTTTTCTGTGTTTGCGCTCGCCGGCCGGCCCTTGGAGGCCGCTTCGGATCCAGCCGATGCGGGTGCAGCTGGTCGATTCCCGCTACGCGGTCCACTAGATGGATTGACGAGAAGAATACGGCCTGCTGGCCGGCCCCGAAATCCAAGGTGACCACCATCAGAGAGCGCGCGCCGAATTCCTGCCGTGTCGAGTCGGGCGGAGCGGGCAGCGTTCGGAACGTTTTCCGTTTCGGCGGTCCCAACCGAATCCTTCTCCGGCGTTATTCCTTATTCCACGAAAATGAAACTTCCAGGGAATCCATCAGAAAAGTCTCACAACGGGAAAGCGGGAAGACTGCCGCCCCTCGCGCTTCCGGTCCGACTGGCAGCACCCGCCACACGAAAAGCCGCTCCAGTTCGTCGTCGCGGAAGGCCAGGCAAGCCTGTTCGCACTCAAACTCGCCGGTCAATTCGCCCAATGACTGCACGAATCGATTCGGTTAGTCCGCGATCGAAACTTCAGATGGCCCGTAATTTTTTCCAGAAACTGTTGCCGAGCAAAGTGTTCGCGTTCGCGGGCGCCAAGGAAGCCCATGCCCAACCCCGAAACAATCGTCCCCAGACCGATCGCCAGCCAGTGCCACACGCTTTGCCATCGGAAAGGATCGGCCAGCGCTACCCGGAAAATGATTCCGGCTGTCGCCGCAAACACCAGCGCCAGCGTGCCTTTCTCGCTGCCACGATTCGCCAGCGCAAAAACAGCAAACAAAAAGAAACCAAAACGAAGAAACCGAGGGTGTCAGGTACAACAATGCCGCCAGCGCCACGAAATCAACCCCCAACGGAATCCGGACCCGCACTTCCGGAAAAAAGCGGTCCTTAACCACCGCGCCAGCGCCAGCAACAGGTACGCCGAAAGAAAAATTACCGAAACCCCCCGCAGCGAAGGCCCATAAGTCTCAAGCAGCGCCACCAGTGAAAGTGCCACGAGAATCGCTCGCCCGAGCGTCACCTGACGTTCAAGATAGATGTGTTCTGTGCCGTCAAGAGCCATCGTTGAGGCGCTACAGAGTCTCCTGAAAGTCTAGCAAGCGCCCGCCGGGTGCAATGGCGTAGCCTAGCATGGGTAATCCACTGGTTACCCTCAAGAATATCCACAGTTTTGCTTTTTTCCGTCAAACAGCCGCCCACTCGATGAAATGGGTGCATAATCGTGGCGGATCGGCGAATTGGGGGTCGTAAGGCTTTGGCGCAACGATATACGCGGCGAGAGGTAGGGCGCATCCTGGGGTTGGATGCGCGCAACCTTCGCTACTGGGAACGGTTACAGTTGGTGCGGCCGCAGGCCCGATGGGGTGAACGTTTCTACAGTTTTGGCGATCTGGTCGCCCTTCGCAGCATCCAGCGTCTCACGCAAAACAAAATTCCCGCGCATCGTGTACGCCGTGTCGTTCGTCTGCTCGAAAAACAGCTCGGCGGCGCCCCCCTCGCCCTGCAGGAACTGCGTTTCCTTGAACAGGGACGTACCATTCTGGTTATTCCCCCTGGCGATACGCGCCCGTTTAACCCGATCCGTCGCCAATGGGCTTTCTACTTTGGCAAACAGGCCGAGCCTCTAAAGCTCTGCTCCATGGCTGGCCCGACGCCCGAAGAGCTCTTTGAAGCCGCCATGAATTGCGAAGCCAAGCCCGAGTCGCTGCCTGAAGCAGTCAAAAATTACGAGCGCGTGCTCGAGCTAGCTCCTGATTGGCTCGACGCGCACATTAATCGAGGAGTAGCCCTGTACCAGTTGGGTCAAATCGACCAAGCCAAAGCCGCCTTCCTTGCCGCCGTCCAACTTGATCCCCTCAACGGAATTTCGCGCTATAACTTGGGCTGCGTGTTAGAGGAACAAGGCGAAATCGAGGATGCCATCCGCCATTTCCGCCGCGCCGCCAAAACTATGCCCGCCCATGCCGACGTGCATTTCAATCTGGCCCTGGCCTACGAAAAAAAGCGCGAAAAGCGCCTGGCCCGCGAGCAATGGACGCTCTATCTCCGCTACGCCCCCCATGGCCCCTGGGCCGACCAAGCTCGCGCCCGCCTGAAGGGCAGTTCGAAGCGCCGCTCCCTGTCAGCGCCCATCCCTTTCCGCCGCCCCAACTAACCCACCGCCCTGCCCTTGCCGTCGTTTGGCCTGTTTCCATGCTGCGGGTGCCGTTAGGCCACCTCGAAGAAATCGGCATCCATTTCCGCATAATCGGGGATGAGACTCCCACTGTCGAACCGGGCGTTTGGCCCCAACGACGAAATTGCCATCCCCCTGGGTCTCCTGCGATCCCAGTTTTCCTACCGGGGCCCAACGGGCTCCGCCTTCCTTCGGCTGTGAAGTCATCGGCAGCTTTGAGCCCCGTGAAAAATCGCCACGAGGGTGATAGCCTTGCCCTATTGACTGACGAGGAGCGCCGCATGGGCACCGTTTGTTCGTCGATTGACGAAGCCACGAAGCAATTCATCCAGGAGCAGCCGATGTTTTTCGTTGCCACTGCTCCGCTTGATTCACGCGGACACGTCAACCTCTCCCCCAAGGGCCTTGACACCCTCCGCGTCCTCTCAAGCGATCGCGTCGCCTATCTGGACCTAACCGGCAGCGGCGCCGAAACCATCGCGCACGTCCGCGAGAATGGCCGCATCGTGCTCATGTTCTGCGCCTTTCAAGGCCGTCCGAAAATCCTGCGAATTCACGGCCGAGGCCGCGTTGTCGAGCACACCGAACCCGAGTTCGCCGGCTTGCAGGAGCAGTTTACCCCTCGGGACGGGGCGCGCGCCGTGATCGTGATCGAGGATTTGCGAGTCAGTGATTCCTGCGGTTTCGCCGTCCCCGTTCTGAAATTCGAAAACGACCGCCCTCAACTCCAAGCCTGGGCGCAAAACAAGGGTCCCCAGGGTCTGGAGAAATACCGCGCGGAGAAAAATCGCACCAGCCTCGATGGCTTGCCGGGGATCTCAAGCTGATTGGAGTCAGCAACGGCAACAGGATGCGATGGCTTCCGATGGTCGCCGCAGAGCGGATCCGAAGTTCCTCTTCTTGCAGTCTTGGGCCCAAGACCGAACCGGCGCTTCGATAAAGCGCTCGACCGCCAGCGAAGAAATAACCAGAAACGGAACAAACGTCACAAACTGCCACAACTCCGCCACATTCGTCTGCAGCGGGACGCGCCGCAAGTAATTCGTGAAGGGTTGCCAATAATGCCACAACGGAGCCTGTAGAACGTAAACCGCGTAGCTAGCCTCGCCCAATTGGTTGAGCAATCGGCCGCCAATGATCCTCGCGGTCCAACCAGACCTCCGTGTAAAGAAGATAATCACCGCCACCTGCAGCGGCGCAATGCCGCCCGTCACCAAGACGTCGCTCCATCTGTGCGGCCATGCCAGACAGACTAAAATAAGCACCGCCAAAGCAGCGGTCGAAAGTATTGCGGCCTTTCTTTCCGTAACCCGCTTCCATCTTGTGGCCATTCGACTCGCGCAAATGCCCACTACAAACAAGGGCAGCCACAGTAGCGGATTGTTTGTGACATACACCCGCCAGGTAGCCTCGGGAATCGAATGTCCCACGTAAGCCACCGCAAGCAGCGAAGGCATCATCCAGGATGCGCACAGCAGTGCCGCGGCTCGTCGCTCCGTAAGGCGGGCCACTTGCGAGGCGATGAACGGAAAGGTGAGGTACATGAACGCCTCAACCGACAACGACCAGCTAGGCCCGTTCCACGCTTGCGCAAGCGGCGTCCACGACTGCAGCATGAAGGCCGACAACACCGCGCTCCAAGCAAACAGGTGTCGGTGTGCAACTCCTGGCGCCGCATGCCAGACATATCTCTCTACCGCAACGGGCAGGAACAGCAGGAACGCCAGCAGATAGGCGGGATACAACCGCAAAATCCTAGACCAATAGAAATCCACACGGCTCTCGGCGCGCGGCCCGCTATATAAATATCGATAGCCCAGCAGAAATCCCGAAAGAATGAAGAAAAAACTCACCGCGCAAGGCCCTTGATCGATCAAGTTCCTGAAAAACCCCGGAACCCGGGCGTAACCATCCACCCTGGTGGCGTAGTGAAAAATCACCACTGCCAGTGCCGCGAAGAATCGCAGCCCATTCAATGCCATAAAAGTCTCGGACTTCCGCATTCTTGCTCCAACCGCAGTCAACGAGCATACGACCGAAACCCAGCACAGCGATTCCAATTTTTGTGTTGCGCCACGATAGTAATGTCCCCTTTTCTCCAAGATAGAAATGTCCCCTTAATACGACCTCCGAGAGGAGGTCAGATTGGGGCGGACAGAGATGAGCAGGGAGGAGTTGGGAAGGGTGGAAGTGCTGGCGCGTGTGCGGAGCAAGCAGCTGCGGATTGTCGATGCCAGCAAGCTCTTGCATGTGGGCTATCGGCAAGCGAAGCGGTTGTGGAGGCGATATCGTGACGAGGGAGCAGCAGGTCTGAAGCATCGCCACGCAGGTCGGCTCTCGAACCACACTCATGAGTCGAAATTTCGCAACCAGGTACTGCAGTTGGTGCGGGAGAAGTATAGCGGTCCGGAAGGCGAGCGCTTTGGTCCGACTTTGGCGGCCGAGCACCTGGATTCCGAAGACGGACTGCAGGTGAATGCCGAAACGCTACGACAGTGGATGCTGGCGGCGGGCCTGTGGAGTCGGGCGCGCAAGAGGGGGCAGCACCGTCGCCGGCGCGAGCGCAAGGAGCACTTTGGAGAACTGGTGCAGATGGACGGGAGCTTTCATCCCTGGTTGGAGGGACGCGGGCCAAAGGGCTGCTTGATGGACATGGCCGATGACGCCACGAACAAAACGTTGGCGCGCCTGGGTGAGGAAGAAACGATCTGGGCCGTGGCGGATACGTTACGCGAGTGGATCGAGCGCTATGGAGTGCCGCTGGCGTTGTATGTGGACTGGAAAAATCTGTACAAGCGGCCAGCGACAGCGAAGGAACAGCTGCGCGGAGAAGAGCCGAACACGCAATTCGGACGCATGTGCGCGAAGTTAGGGATCGAGATTATTGCTGCGAATTCGGCCCAAGCGAAGGGCCGAATCGAAAGAATCCATGGGACCCATCAAGATCGGCTGGTGAAGAAACTGCGGCGAAAGGAAATCACCAGTCACCAGCAAGTGAACGTGTTCCTGGAGAACGAGTATCTGCCGGAACACAATCGGAGGTTTAGCCGGCCGCCGGCCAAGGGGCAGGACTATCACCGGCGAGCGCCGCGTGTGGCCGAATTGGACAGGATTTTCCGATTGGAAAGCCCGCGCACGATCTACAACGATTGGGTGGTGCGGTATGAGAACCGGTTTTTCCAACTCCAGCGGCAGAGCCGGAATTACGCACCGGCTCATAGCCAGGTACTGGTGTGCGAGGGGCGACACGGGAATATCACGATCGAATATCGGGGACACGAGTTGGAGTGGAGGGAGATTCCGGCGCCAGCGAAACCGTGTGTGCTCGCCGTCAAACCCGCCAGCCAGGCGGTCAAGAAGCTGAGGGTGTCAACGAAGCGGAAGGGGATACCAGCGGCGGACCACCCATGGCGAAAGGCTGCTTGTCGAGCGGCGGAGCAGAAAGTGGTGCGAGAAGCAGTGAGCAGCCATGACGCACGGTGAAGTGCGAAAAAGGGGGATGCTATGGGTCGACCGAGTTGGAAATCGTCGCTCCTGGACGTTCTTAACGCAAAATTTTCCCCCGGGAAAGCGGCGTCATCAGGAAATGCGCTGGCGAGCGGCCCTCCGGCCGTTAAGCTTGCCCTACGCTGCGCCCTAAGCGCTACGCCCTACGGGCTCCGCAGGGCTTCGCTTCGGGCAAGCTCAACGAACAGCGAACAACCACACAGGAAAAACAAAACCCAAAAAAGGGGACATTTCTATCTTGGTAAGAAAGGGGACATTTCTATTTTGGTTTGACACGATTCCAATTTTTGTTGACTCTGTCGTCCGGTGACCCTATACTGGCCATATATTACCTAAGTATATGAACGCCTTTTTCAATTTGCGTTTGACTCGGGGACAGTCCAACCTGTCCCGTTGTTGTAGCCGTAACTAGTTCGTTTTGTCCAGTCCTGCGACGAAACGCAATTCCCGTATATCGAAATTCGATCGAGAATCCGTAGGTAGGCCTAGGGCTCCAAATTCGACCCAAAAGAGAAGGTGGCCAGCAATGAGTAGTAGGAGTAAAAGCAACTTCGAGGGCTCAAGCCCAGAATTGATGAAAGCTGTGAACCGTATTACCGCGCGCGAATGCGCCCTGCTTCGCTGCGCCTTGCTCATTCTTCCCTCCTGTTGTTGTTGATCCCAGCCCAGCACTTCGCCTAAGTAGCGGCCGTAGCAAACCGTTGCGAGCCGCCACACAAAATGCCAGCCAAGCAGTTAGGCGAGCCGCAACCGTTCACGGTGCGCGATCACTACAAAATCCAGAGGGGTGGGCAATGAGAATTCTTCAGACTCGAAGGTTATCCAGCTACCGCAACTTGAGCATCGCGTTTGTGGCTCTACTCGCACCGATATTCCTGGGAACCGGACTCATCTGGGCCCAAGGCGAAGCCTCTGTCTGGGGCATCGTCACCGACTCCTCGGGCGCCGCCGTTCCCGCCGCGGCAGTAAAGGTACAAAATGCCGAAACCGGTGCTGTGCGTAACCTTGTGACCGACCCCGAAGGCCGCTATGACGCCACATTGCTCTCGGTCGGAAGCTATAAAGTCAGCGTCGAGAAAACAGGCTTCCAGGTCCAGACCAAAACCGGGATCACCTTGGTAGTCGGTCAGCGAACCCAGGTAGATGTTTCTCTCGGCGTTACGCAATTGCAGCAGAGCGTCACTGTCACCGAGCACCCTGACCTTGTCGCCGTAACCACCGAAGACGTCTCCGGTTTGGTCGGCGAACAGCAAGTCAAAGATCTCCCGCTCAACGGTCGCAGCTACGACCAGCTGCTCACCTTGAATCCCGGTGTCGTCAATTACACTTCGCAGCGCGCCGGAGGAATCGGAGCCTCCAATTCGGTTGTCGGCAACATGTTCGCCGCCTCCGGACGCCGCCCCCAGGAAAATCTCTACTTGCTCAATGGAGTGGAATTCACCAGTGCTTCGGAAATCAACAGCACTCCCGGCGGGGTCAGCGGCCAGTTGCTGGGCGTCGATGCCGTCCGCGAATTTTCCGTCGTCACCGACACCTACGGCGCCGAATACGGCAAGCGCCCCGGTGCTCAGATCAACATCGTCACTGCCTCGGGCACCAATCAATTGCACGGCAACGCCTACGAATTTCTGCGCAACAGCGCGCTCGATGCCAGAAACTATTTCGACTTTGCCTCCATCCCTTCCTTCGAGCGCAACGTCTTCGGAGCATCGCTCGGTGGTCCGATCAAAAAGGACAAGTCGTTCCTGTTTGGCAACTACGAAGGATTCCGCCAGAAGCTCGGCCTGAGCGATCTGACGCTCGTGCCCGACAATATTTCCCGTAACGCCGCCGTCGCCGGCGTCAAGCCTCTGCTGGCTCTCTGGCCCGTCGCCAATGGACCCGAACTACTGACCTCCACAGGCGCGCCGAGCGGCATTGCCGAAGCTTTTACGAATCCCGTTCAACGAATCCGCGAAGATTTTGGCAGCACCCGCTTCGATCAGACCTTTTCTGACCGCGACTCGCTCGGCGCCGTCTACACCATCGACGATAGCACCGGCCACTCGCCCACCAACAATCCGTTCACCTTTGTCGACATTTCCTTGCGCGAGCAGGTCGCCAGCCTCAATGAAACGCACGCCTTCTCGCCCAATCTTCTCAACCGTGCCACGTTTGGCTTTTCCCGTGGAGGGTTCTACTTCAACAGCTCCACGCCCGGCATCAACTTGCCCGGCTGGATTCATCCCGGCCAACCCGTTGGCGCTTTGGTGGTCGGCGGAGGTACGACCCTGAACGGCGCTTCGCAAATCAGCAACGGAGGCACTAACGCCGGCAGCAATCTTTCCGCATTCCGCGACCTGTTCACCTATTCCGATCAGGTAAGCCTCACGCACGGAAAGCACCTGTTGAATGTGGGCCTATGGTTTGAACGCGTGCAAGCAAACGACACGCTCGTTCAAGACCAATACGGCCAGGCCTCGTTCACCAGCCTCCAGACGTTCCTCACCGGCGCCGTCAGCACCTACACCTACGCGCCGACATACACCCCGTTGAACTGGCGCTCGCTGGAAGGTGCCTTCTATGCGGAGGACGCCATCAAGTTGAACCCCAGTCTTGAGCTGCGCATCGGTTTCCGCGGAGAATTCACCAACGGTTGGAATGAAGCCAACGGCCGCGCCTCGAACTATATCTTTCAAAACGGCGTCATTCAAACGCAGCCCGCCGTCGGCAGTTCGGCACTCGCCTCAAACAATGCGACGTTCCTGCCGGCGCCCCGAATCGGAATTGCCTGGTCTCCTTTGGGCTCAAAGAAGACCGTTGTCCGCGCGGGTTTCGGTTTGTACTACGCCTTGATCGACAATCTCAGCTACCGTCTGGACCAGAATCCGCCGTACAACAACGTCCTGGCGGTGAAGGGCACCACCGGCCACAACTTCCTATTCTCCAACATTAGCCCCGCCACGAACTATACGGCCCTCGGCTTTAACGACTCGGTGGTTCCGAGCGGCGTTGACCCGAATGTCAAAACGCCCGCGATCGAATCCTACTCGCTCAAGATCGAGCAGGAAATTGCCCCGGACACGAGCTTGAGCGTTGGCTACATTGGCTCGCATGGCTATCACGAAATCCTCTCCGTCGACCAGAACCTGCCAAGCGCTCACTATCCCTATCCCCCACAAGTGGTCACCGCCACAAGCACCGGCTTAGCCAATCCCGCGTTGTGGAACTCCACGAACTGGGTTTCGCAGGGCGTCAGCTCCTACAATGGCCTTGAAGTCGATGTAAATCATCGCATCGGCCACGGCCTGCAGTTCCGCGGCGCCTACACTTATTCGAAATCGCTTGATGACGGCGACAGCATGAACACCAGCGTGGCCACAAATTCTCCGGCCTTTGCTGCCAACCCGCTCGACTTGCGCGCCGATTATGGCCGTGCTTCGTTCGATGTCCGTCACTCCGCGGTGATCAACGCCACCTATGATCTTCCTGTTGGACGCGGATCGGCCTCGAGCGACTGGGTAAACAAAGTAGCAGGGAACTGGCAGATCAGCGGGATCGAAACCATCCAGTCGGGACTACCCTTTACACCGCAGCTCTCCTATAACCCCTCAAACGACGGCGACACCCGGAATCCTGTCCGTCCTTCGTACGAATCCCGATTTCACGGGCCCGGTCATCCTGGGGGGGCCGGTCCGCTATTTCAACCCGGCTGCCTTCATCCAGCCCGCTCCTGGCACCTACGGCAACGTAGGACGCAACGTACTGCCAGGCCGCGGAGTTTCTCAAACTGATTTCTCTGCCACCAAGAGAATTATCTTTACCGAGCGGCTCAACCTGCAGTTCCGCGCCGAATTTTTCAACATCTTCAACCACACAAATTTCAATACGCCAAATCCCGTGGTGTATACCGCCGCGACCGGCGGCCCATCCCCCACCGCCGGCGTGATCACGTCCACCTCGACCAGCTCCCGCCAAATCCAATTCGGCCTGAAGCTGCTCTGGTAGCAATAGCGAGTTACGGCGCGCGCTAACACCCGGGCCAAAAGCAGAGGGGCGCTCACGGGGTGCTACCATCCCACCCCATAGCGATGCTACGATTGCCGCCGTCCATGAGCGCATCTCCAGCAACAACTTCTGACCCCGTTCGCGAATTGCTTCGCCACACACTCGCGACTCTCGCCTATCGCGGAGGGAAAGCGTTTCGCGGAGCGCCAGAGGAATTCGCCGGGTTCCGCGCCGGCGACAAATCGCGCACTCCGGGGAAATTCTCGCGCATATTGGCGACCTGCTTGATTGGGCTGCCTCCCTCGCCAAAGGACGGCAGGAGTACCGCGATTCGGAGCCGCTGCCGTGGGAACAGAACGTTGATCGGTTTTTCTGTTCGCTCGCCGCGCTCGACGCCTGCCTGACTTCTCATGCGTCTTTGGCCGGCAGTGCCGAGAAGATTTTCCAGGGTCCGATTGCTGACGCTTTCACTCACGTCGGCCAAATCTCCATGCTGCGCCGCCTCGCGGGACTTCCCGTCCGAGCCGAGAATTATCTGCGTGCAGATATCGTCGCAGGCCGAGTCGGCCCTGATCAAAGTCCTCCTCGCCGCGAATTCGATTAGCTCCGGCGCAAATCGCGCCAAATTGCCAAGAATTGACATTTAAGGTGAGGTTAAGATGCGAAGCTTGGACGCCATCGGCCGTATTTTCATGACCAAAAGAACTGCCCTCCCGCGCGGCGAGTGCGCACATCGGAATCTGGTCGGAGAACCATGAAAATGTTGGGTCGAGAAACCCCGGCAAAAGCTCCGTGCAGGGGTTTTCGCTTGCGGTATCCTGTTTGAGAAGACCAGATGAGTGCGGATTTCAGCATCGCGAATAGTCCGCTTGGCCGGGAGAATCTCACGAGGCCGCGGCCGAGTTATCCGCGGGAGGCGGTTCTGGTCGTTTGTTTTGCGCTGCTGTTGCTGTTGTTTTCGGTCACCGCGCTAGTTGCGCGGCTCTACCACAAAAAGATCCACACGCTGGCCGATCAATGGTTCGCGCAAGGAGAAGCCGCATTTCGCGCCGGCGAGGTGAGCGGCGCCCTCAGCGATTACCGGAATGCTCTGGTCTACTCGCCGAACAATCCGATTTTTCAGCTGCATTTGGCGCAGGCTCTGGCGGCCTCTGCTCGGCTCGATGAGGCGAAGTCGTATCTCATTAACCTCCTCGCGGAATCGCCCGGCAGCGGGGAGATCAACCTGGAACTCGCCAGAATCTCGGCCCGCAAAGCGGAAACACTCGATGCGGTGCGCTACTACCACAGCGCCCTTTACGGCGTGTGGGACATCGATCCGCTTACCAGGCGTTGGCACGTACGCCGCGAGCTTTGCGAGTATCTGCTGGGTCGCGGAGATGTATCCGACGCACAGCCCGAGATCATCGCTCTCGCGCAAGAAGTCCCGGCGGGCGATTTGGGGCGTCAGAAAGATGCCGGCGCGTTGCTTGTTCGCGCCAGTTTGTATGACCGTGCGCTCGCGGAGTTCCAGTCCATTCTGAAATTCGATCCTCGTGACCAGGATGCCCTGGTTGGCGCTGCAACCTCCGCCTACCAGCTCGCCCAGTATTCCCGCGCCCTCGAGTATTTCGATAAACTTTCTCGCGAAAAAGCGGTGGATGCGACCGCAGCCGACATGATGGACAGATCCAAGCAGATCGAAGCCGCCAACCCTTTCCGCAGAGGGCTTTCGGCCGCAGAACAGGCCAACAGAGCTTCGGCTGCGCTGGCTCAGGCCACGGCGCGAATCACGGATTGTGCCCGCGAGCACGGAGAGTCGCTCTGGCAGACGCCTGCTGCCGACAAACTTCAGGCTCTCTATGCCTCCGGCCGCGACATGCAGCAGGACTGGAGCGAATCGAACCTGCGGCGCCATCCCGATCGCCTTGAGGCGGTCATGTCGTTCGTCTTTCAAATGGAGGACGCTGCTGCTCAGGCGTGCGGCGAGCCAGCGGCCGGACCCGACCGGGATCTTTACCTGCTCGGGCGCAGCTATCCGGGAGCGGGGCAGTGAGCGACGTTGCAACCCCGGTAACGCCAGCATCGGCGCCCGCGCCAATTGTGCCAACGCCCGCAGCGCGTGCTGGGACGTTCAGACGCGTGCGCGCAGTTTGGAAGTCCTGGACGCTCCAGATTTTCACCCGGAGCGAGGATCGTCTTTTTCTTTTCCTGGCGATTCTGATCGGCATTTTTTCGGGGCTGGCGGTGGTCTGCTTCCGGGTGCTGATCGAATGGACGCTGTTCGCTGTCCTGGGTTCGACGCTCGCTCCCACGGTTCCGAGAGTTTTCCTGGCGCCGGCGCTGGCCGGCCTTCTAATTGCGGTGCTGGTGACGAAGCTCTTCCCGCAGTCACGGCAGCGGAGTGAATCAAACCAAAGCCGCGATGTATGTGCTGAACGGCTATATTCCGTTTCGCACCGTCATCGGCAAATTTCTGGTTTGCGCGCTGGCCATTGGTAGCGGACAGTCGCTCGGGCCGGAAGATCCGTCGCTGCAAATGGGCGCCGGGATTGCGTCCTACCTAGGGCGGGCGCTGCGTCTCTCGCAGAAGAAGATTCGCTTGATCGCGCCGGTAGGTGCCGCGGCGGGCCTTGCGGCTGCCTTCAACGCTCCGATTTCCGCAGTGGTTTTCGTAATCGAGGAGGTCATCGGCACCTGGAGCGCGGGCGTGCTGGGGGCGATCGTGCTCTCGGCGGTATCGAGCGTCGTGACCATGCGCTGGTTTCTTGGACCGGAATCGCTGTTCCGGGTTCCTCCGATCGAGCTTGCGCATCCGGCCGAGCTGCTGGCGTATGCCGTTTTGGGCCTCGCGGGAGGCGCGATTTCTCTGCTTTTCCTGAAATGGATCGAATACGCGCGGCCGCGGATTCAAGCGTTTCCTCGGTGGTCAAGATACCTTCAGCCCGCCGTGGCGGGTTTGATCATCGGTGTCATCGGGATCAAGCTGCCCCAGGTGATGGGCGCGGGCTACGCGATCATCGACCAGGCCTTACATGGTCAGTTCACCTGGAGATTCTTGGCGCTTCTGGCTGCCGCAAAGATTCTGGCTACCGGAATCTCTTTCTTAAGTGGCACGCCCGGTGGGATGTTCGCGCCGGCACTCTTTATTGGCGCGATGCTGGGCGGTTCGGTGGGCGCGATGGAGCACCATTTTTTCCCGAGTTTGACGGTGACGACGGCCACGTTTGCCCTGGTGGGAATGGGCACGTTTTTCGCAGGATTTCTGCGCGTTCCGATCACTTCAATTTTCATGGTGGTCGAATTGTCAGGCAATTATTCGGCGGCTTTACCGGTGATGGTCTCAAGCCTGATCGCGTATTTCATATCGCGGCGCTTCCAGGATGTGCCACTGTTTGACATGTTGACCCGTCAAGATGGGCTGTATTCTGCCCTCGATCGAAGAGCGGCGCGAGCAGGTGTCGCTCGTGGTCGAGGACGCCATGAAAGTCGATAACGCCGTCGTGGTCGAGCCCTCGGAAACGGTCGCGGCCTTGGCCGCTCACCTCAAGGGGCAGTCAGACACGCCGATTCTCTTGCGGCCCGGCGTGGGCGAATGGCGGCTGCTGAGCCGCGAAGAGATCGAGCGCCTCGCGGCTGATCCTTTGAATACGCATACCGCCGCCGACATTTCCTCAAGAGGCCCGCTTCCCATGATTTTTCCAGACGAGTCGCTCGAAGAGGTTTTGCGCTGGGCGGGCGATTGGCCGATTCTTCCGGTCGTGAATCGCGGCGACACCGGAAAGCTCGAAGGAGTTCTCTCGCTGCCCGATATTCTGCACGCCTTCCGCCAACTCGGCGCTGAGTAGGCCGGTTCACCCGGACCGGACTTCCAGTAAACCAATGAATAAAAGACCTTTCCAGCTCATTGCCGCCGCGCTCGTACTCCGACTCGGCTCTAGTACTTCGGGGGGCAGGTAGTCCTATCACATTGGCCCTTCTGCTCTATAGGGCCGGGCGGAAGCGGCAACTACTCTGTGTGGGCAGTCCAAGAGGCAGGTGCCCAGTGGTATTAAAAGAGAGACGCTCAGCGCGCCGATTCCTGATGAGGCTTCCGCTGACGGTTCGATGGACCGATGAAAGCGTGGTGGGCGAGGTCGCCACCGAATCTCGCGAGGTGAGTTCTCGAGGTTTGTACTTCCATCTACCGAAGGGTTTGAAGAGCGGCTCTCCCGTGGAGATCGTGATGACTCTTCCCCACGAGCTCACGCAGGCCGGTCCGGTCCGCGTGCGGTGTCTTGGGAGGATCCTGCGGAGCAGCCCGGAGCATTCGGGCGATGTGGGAGTCGCGGCAGCAATCGAGCGCTACGAATTCATGCGGAATGGTGAACACGCCGCATAACAAGTTCTTACCCAGACCCTGCGGAGATGGGTGAGAAACGCCGGGCGGTTCGGGTCCCTCAGCCGGTGCCGCCCGGTTATTTATTTGCCGTGACAGTGGCACGGCAGCTTTACATCCTTACGATCAAGCCCCCGGAACCGGCCAGCGTACAGCCGTTGTTGGCGACCACCTCAGCGGATCAGCCGATCCGTGTCTAGCTACTGGCATCTCCATCTTCTAGCCTACGGAAAATGTTGCAAACTGCCGCCATATGGTAAGAATTATTCAGCGCCGAAAAACCATCTGTGATGCCGATCACCTCCAACTGTGACGTGCCCGTAACTGCTAGATCTGTAGAATAGAATTGTCCGCATAGTTATCTTTGACAAAAAGTGTGCTCTGCTTCCTTGTGATTTCCCCGTTTTGAATATGTTGGAGTGTCTTGCAATGGAGAACGAACACCGTTTTGACATTTTCTCAGGTTCAATCAATAAGGATGCCCTGTGGATCGAAGCAGTGCTGGGGCTTCGAAAGCGCGGGAGAGAATGGAAAAGCTGGCGGCCGAGATACCAGGGCACTATTTTGTTTTCTCAATTTACAGCCGCAGCGTGCTCGCCAAGATCGATACCACCAAGAATTTCATCCGGGCCGATACCCGTCCTAAGGCACGGGGTGTGGCGTAGTTCGCCGGAAAATATTTCCGGTCGGCCAGCAGGGCGGCGAACCCCGCCACTAGACTTGTGCACCGAAGTGCTTCCTTGAAGAGTTCCCCCGGATGGTTCTGACCAACTTGTAAACTCAAGGCAAACCGAAACGATTCGATCTGGCAGCTCATGCGAAGATAAATTATGAGCAACGCTTACCAGGTTCTGTTTGAATGCCCGAAGTGCCATCAGAACATCAGTATCAGGCGAAAGTCCCGGGTAATGTCACTCTCGGAGGCCGAAGCCCGAAAAGTGTTCGCCGCCGAGCAATTGACCTGCGGAGGCCCCAGTTGCGGTTGGCACGGCGCAGCATCGAAGACCAGACTGGTTCAGATCGTGCCCTTCCACTGGATATACAACATCGCCTCTTAAGTCGTCTACCTGAAAGCCTGACGCACATCTCGCTCATCTTCCCGAGAGATAATATCTAGCAGATCAGAAGGTCTCGCCCAAACGCTCGGGCAACGCTTTTTAAGCGCAAAACGTCGATTCTCGAGAAACTAAAACCGCCTCCTGTCTTCAGGACTAGGCTGCGATGCTAAATGCGGATCACTCGGGTCGGCTCCTGCCACGATTACCGGCTCGCCCCTACGGGACCACATATTTGGTCGAGAGCATTAGGGCGCAGTCCTATGCGGCTCCTGCTTTTTTTGCGAGGGTTGCCGTCCGCTCCAAGTGTTTCCGCGTATCTATTTTTGCGATGGTGCCTTGAGTCTGTACGCAGAACAGAAAGTAGGTGCCGGGCTGTTTCGCTGCAAGCGCTTGCATCCGCTGGGTTGCGTTCACCGACCCTCTGACCGCCTCCAGCCAGATTGCGTTTTGGGGGTCGCCGCTGAAGATGTCGAACGTAGGCTCTTCCATGTGGAACTCCTCACAAACAAGGACCAGCAAGGCGAGAGTAGTTCTCGTGGACTGAGGGTGTCAAGCACTAGCGTGCACTACAGGGTACGTAAGCGAGATCTACGGAATCTAGGACGGTCGCAGCGCACTCAGAGAGCGAAAACTAGGGTTTAGGAACCGACCAGGGGCAGAAGAATTGCGGGCAAGCCTCGGATTTGGCGCACGGCGCCGAGATTACATGGCTAATCGAGAATTCCCTACCGCTGATCGCTCACGTTTAAACTGCGGAGGGTATCATTGCTTATGGCTTCCCGGTCGAGGATTCCCTGTTGGATATAAACCTGTTTTTTGCGGTTCTTGGTGGGCTTTTGGTTCTGGCGTTTGTGGCGAACCGGCTGGTGCGGTTTACGCGCGTGCCAGACGTGCTGATTCTAATGGCTACTGGAGTGTTGATCGGGCCGGTGCTGCATTGGGTGAATCCGGATATTTTTCGCGGGGCCGCTCGGGGTTTTGGCGATCTAGCGCTGATTCTCATCCTTTTTGAGGGCGGGCTCGATCTGAAGCTGCGCGAGATTCTCAAGCATTTTGGGCCGGGTTTTTTTCTGTCGCTGCTGAGCTACCTTCTTTCCATGGCCGCGGTGGCGGCGGCCTGCCGGTTGGGGCTTCACTTTTCGTGGCTCAATGCGCTGTTAATTGGGGCGGTGTTGGGCTGCATCAGCAGCTCGATCCTGTTGCCGGTGCTGCAGCAGGTGAATCTGCGGAGGGAAGTGAAGGTGACGCTACTGGTTGAATCGTCGTTTGGCGACGCGTTCGCAGTGCTGACGGTGACCACGCTGCTCGATATTGCCTCGGGCGGAAGCGCGGCCCCCCAAGACATCCTGTGGGCGCTGAGCTCAAGCTTGATACTTGCGGTTGGGTCCGGCGTTCTGGCCGGCATGCTGTGGTCCTACCTGCTGCCGGTGCTTTCCGAAGAGCGCTTCTGGCACGTGCTGACGTTTGCGGCGGTGCTTCTCGTGTATTCCGGCGTGCACGTACTCAAAGGGAATGAACTGGTTGCGGTGCTGGTGTTCGGGCTTACGCTCAGCAATTTTCCGGCAGTTCGCAAGCGCCTCCATTATGACCAGGCGGTGGGAGCGGACTGGTTTGCAGAAGTCCCAGTGAAAGACGGTGATGTGGGCTCGATCGACAAATATCACAACGACGCGATGCTCACCTTCCACGGTGAGCTCGCCTTTCTGCTGCGGACGTTTTTCTTCGTGCTGCTTGGCATGCTGGTCGATTACGCGGGGCTGCGCAAGAACATCAGACCCGCGCTGTTGTGCTTCGCAGCGATCCTGGCGGCGCGCGCGTTTGCGGTGCAGGCGGGGCGGCTTGGGTGGCGCACGTTTTCCGGGCTGGAACGTGAGCTGATGATCTGGTTCGTTCCGCGAGGATTGATTACGGCGGTGCTGGGAATTGAGGTGCTCGAGGCTCGGGGCGCCGCGGTCGAGTTCTTGCCGTCGCTGGCCTTTGCGGTGATTTTGCTGACCAATCTCGGGCTTCTCGTCGGAACGTTTCGGGCGCGAAATTTGCCGGCCGCCGAGGTCATCCCTGCAGACACGGCTCAGCAGGTCTAGCATGGTGATCTCCGCCTCTGTGAGTAGGTCGAGAGGGGAAAGATAGGTGTCGGCGCTGACGGCCTGGAAGTTGGGTCCCACGCCTAGAATGCGCTTGGTTTGCCTGCCTTGTGAAGCGCCGCCGGGCCCGTCGGTTTGGCTGACCATGGAGGAGGGTGACGATGCATCCGCGCCGGCGTCTGCATGCAGATGGGGATCGAGATCGGAGTCTGGGCCTGCCAGGGTGCCAGGGTGGGGAAAGTCATGCCCGGGAGCAAGGATTGCGCGAGCAGCTGCGGAGCGGAAATGCAGCCAGGAACACTGCCGCCAGGGATTTTGGCGGCGAGCAAGACGCGCTTGCTTGCGTCCGGGGGCAGGGAGGTGATGCCAATCTGCAGCAACTTCGTTACGTCCCGGCACAATTTTGATGCCGTTTTAGAGGGAGGCGGCTTGGGGGAAGCCGCCTCCTAAGTGGTTCCAGTTCCTCGGCTCTCACTGGGTGGCGAGAGCCTGGGTGCTGGCTGCCTTGATTGGTTTAACGCTGAAGACGGCGGAAAGTTCCATTTTATTTGGATCGTACAGGAATCTATGTATGTTGCGGCGGACGGCCACAGATCGCTCACCTGAAGTCCGCTGCAACCAGCGAATCTCTCGGGACTGCGGGGTAACGGTGGCCTTCGATTGCGACCTGCAGATCGGGCATGGATTTCTACAGGGCGAGCATCATTTGTTCGCGGCCGTCTATGCCGGCGGGCCCTCCGCCGGGGCCGCCGTGGTCGTAGAAGTCTCGCGTCATATTTCTGCGGATCGCGGCGGAGTCGCGCTTGTTAACAAAATCTCCGAAGTGGGATTTCCACCAAGTGCTTTATTCGATCCGGCGTCAGAGTGGTTGGCATAAGTCTCCCGAGGAAGAATTTGGCTTGCGTCTCTGCTCGGATGCGGCTGGGCGGAGACAAGAAACGAAGAACGGCGGTGCAAATGTTTGAAGCAGGCGGCAAGGTTCGGTAGTTTATGAGCATGGAACCTAAAGATGTAGTGCACGCTTTTGTGGAAGCGTTCAATCGGTCGGATGTGGATGCTCTGGTGTCGTTATACGAAGAAGACGCCATCAATCATCAGGTGGCGGAGAGTCCGGTCCAGGGGAGAGGCGCAATTCGGGAGATGTTCAGGAAGGGATTTGCGGCGGCGGAGATGGTGTGCATTGTCGAGAACATCTTTCAGGATGGCGAGTGGGGGATTCTGGAGTGGCGCGATCCGAAGGGATTGCGTGGATGCGGGTTTTTTCGTGTGCGGGACGGCAAGATTGCCTTTCAGCGCGGATATTGGGACAAACTGTCATTCGCGAAATCTCACGGGCTGCCGCTTGACTCCTCGATCTAGTCTTCCTGTTGGGAAGAGCCAACTGGCTTTGTGCGACTGGGATTCGCCAGAGCGACTCCCGATAATGAACTTTGTACGCGTGGCCGGCTGATGGGCTGGGGCCCTCTGCTTGTTGATGTCCGACCATTGACCTGCTGGCCTGGGTTCAGGTGAGCAGGCCCATTGGTGGCAGGTACTCTTAGCGCGCTGAGCGCAGTGGCCAGCGCATTCCTGATCTACTAGCTTCTACCTGCGATCGTGATCGTCGTGATGATCATCCTGGTCGTGATGATCGTCCCGGTCATGATGGTAGTCACGGTCGCGATCGTGATCCCAGCGGTGATCGTGCTCGAAACGCCCGTGAGGCCCGTCCCAGTAACCTGCGTAGAACTGCTGGCCGTCGTGGTGAGGCCCAACCCAGCGCGCGCCTGCATAGGGCGGCTGAGTCCAATAACCTTCATGCCAGCGGTAGTGCCCTCCCACCGGATACCAATAGCCTTCCACCCACAGGAAGTCCGGACCGGGACTAACCGGGTGAACGCGAACGACATGCGGTGGAGGTGGCGGTCCGATTCTGATTCCGATTGAAACTTGCGCCGGCGTTACCGAGATGGCAGTAAACAGTGTCGCGACAAGGAGCGCGGCCTTAGCCAGGTTTTTCATATGGTGGGTCCCCTTTTTTTCGTCGAACCGATGATTCTGCTGATGATCCACCTTAACGAAACTTCGACTGGGGTTTGAGTCCATGGTATCCTCTGCTGCGAAAAGATAAATCCCTTATCGCCGGAACTACTTGAGTATAAAGGTATTATAGTGACGGCCACGTCGACATAATGTGCTAGTATGCCCGCGGCTTTTTGACGTTTGACCCAATTGAGGAAGGTTACATCCGCCATGCGCCGACAAATTCTTCGCAGGGCTATTTTTGCACTCTGGGCAGCGATTCTAATGCTGGCTAGCGCGGAAGTTGCGCGCCCGCAAACTCCGCGGCCTGCTGCGCCCCCCCTTGATGCGTCACAGCTGGATATGCAACCTCCGCCGGCGGCGGGTTACGCGATTCGGGCTGGGCGGCTCTTTGATCCAAAATCGGGGACGAATCTTGCCAATCAGGTGATTCTGGTTCAGGGCGACCGCATTACCGAGGTGGGGCCTGCCGCTCAAGTGCAGATCCCCGCAGGGGCCAAGGTGATCGACCTGAGTAAGGCCACGGTTCTGCCGGGACTGATCGACCGGCACGTGCACCTTTTTCAGGATCAGCAGCCGAACGATTCGCGCGCGGCGCTGGTGGCGTTGAACCTGGCGATGAAGGATTTGCGCGCTGGGTTCACGACGGTGCAGGACATGGGAGATCCGTGGGGCTACGCGGTAGTGGAATTGCGGGATGCGATTAACAAGGGGCTCGTGGCGGGGCCACGGCTGCAGGTGGCGGGTCCGCAAATCGATCCTCGCGGTGCACATTATTATGCGGCGCCTCCGGCGTGGGCGCCTTTTGGGCAGGGGGTGAACGGGTCCATCTGGCAGCTTTCACAGGATGTGAATTCGCCGTGGCTGGCGCGAGCGGCGGTGCGCGAGCATTCGCACTACGGGGTTGACTGGATCAAGATTTACGAAACCGAGGATTACGCTGGCGGCGGCTATCCGGTCCCTCCTGACTCGGGCGCCTTCAAGCCGGACGGGACGATGATCAACGTGCCGTCGCTCAGCCTGGAGGAGAATCAGGCGATTGTCGATGAGGCGCACCGGCGCGGGTTGAAGACTACTTGCCATGCATATGGCGGCGAGGGGCTGCGGAATTGTCTGGCAGCGGGAGTTGATCTGCCAATGCACGTGACCGTTGGTGTGACCAATGCTGTGGGGTTGGATGACGAGACGATTCGATTGTTCAAGCAGCCGCTGGCGGATGGGACGCAGCGCCCGGTGATTCAGACGATTTGGGATCTAATCGGCGACCTCGAAAAGGCGGATTTGGTGGCGAGCCGGGGGAAGATGACCCGGCTTCGCGCCACGGAGGCCAGTTTCAGGCGCCTGATGGCGGCAGGCGTTACCGAGGTGTTCGGGAGCGGTGCCTATACGGTTGGTCACGGCGTGCAGGCTTTCGAGTTTGCCTATTACGTGAAATGGGGAGCGACACCGGCGCAGGCTCTGCGCATGGCGACGAGCAATGCCGCCGCGAGCTTGAACTTTGAATTGGCGAATGAAGTCGGCAACGTGGAGAAAGGGAAATTTGCGGACCTCGTCGCGGTGTCAGGCGATCCGCTGGCGGACATTACCGAAATGGAACGCGTTAAATTCGTGATGAAGGGCGGAACGATATTCCGGAACGATCTGAATTAGGGTACTGGCCGATTCAGCTCCGGTCGCTGAAGTCTCCAGAAGGTGTGATCGCGAACAAAACCACTGGGCTTGCACCCGGGGTTTGCATGGGTCCTCTGCGGGAGGGAGGTCTTCGGCGAACCGAGCGGGGGCCGCGCAACCGTTTCCGCCTGGGCAGGGGCAGTGGCGCGACCTCGACCGGCGGAGCCAGAGATACCAGAATTGCCTGGTTCTCGCGATACTCCAGGTCGCAGGTCTGGCAGCACCTTGCGCAAAGCCAAGCATGTTCGACCGAATGGCTGTTCAAGGGCGCCTCGCCCGCCTGGTGTCGGCGGTGGAACCGGAAAAGCTTGCCCTCGCGGAGATTGCCGAAAGAGGCCGTGCATTCTGCGTTCGCGCATCTCGGAAACATAAAGCCTCCGGCAAAATTCGGTAGCCCGGCCGAGGATAGGATACGAGGAACGCCTAGTGCTGGTCCAACTCGTTGTTTCTATCGGCCACATCGACGGCGCGGATTACGGGACGGTTTTTTTTCACGCCCCAAAAGTCGACGGATTTTCACGTTTCAATACCCACGCGACGTTTTGTGAACGGCGCCCTGCCTGGTGACTCCGTTCTGGCAATCGCCGAGGGAACTGTGAACCAATTTGAACTGCTGCCATCGTAGTTGTCGCGAAGGATTTTCCCATGCAGCCAGAATCGTTCTGGCATCTGGTGGGCTGCTGAAAGGATGGAGGCAGGAATTGTCTCAACAGGGAACTCCCAAAGAAAACCGGGCGGGTTAGCCGCCGATGCGCATCAGGCGCATCAGGTTGGTGGTGCCGCGGCTGCCGAGGGGGGTCCCGGCGATGATGCCGATGATGTCGCCGTTCTTCACCAATTTTTCTTTGCGAAGGCGCTGCTCGGCGATATCGGGGAGCTCGTCGATGTATTGAATGCGGTCCATGCGCTTGGGATTGACGCCCCAGAAGAGGCTCAACTGGCGGCGTGTTTCCTGATTCGGCGAGAAGGTAATGATGGGCGCGCGAGGGCGATATTTTGAGACGAGGCGCGCGGAGTACCCGGTCTCGGTGAAGACGACGACGGCCTTCATGTGCAGTTCTTCGGCGGCGTGGCAGATGGCTTCGGCGATGGCTTCGCTGATGTGCAGTTCATGCGGACGGGATGGGCGCAGCGGCTCGGTCACGCTGGCCTCGGCCTCGCAGATGATGCGGTTCATCATTTCAAGAGACTCGAGCGGATAGCTTCCGGCCGCGGTTTCGCCAGAGAGCATGAGGGCGTCGCTGCCATCGAAAATAGCGTTGGCGACATCGGACGCTTCGGCGCGTGTGGGGCGAGGATTTTTCTGCATGGAGTCAAGCATCTGGGTCGCGGTGATAACCGGCACCAGGGCGTTGCTCGCCGCCAGAATGATTCGTTTCTGCACGACCGGGACTTGTTCGGGCCGCATTTCCACGCCGAGGTCGCCGCGAGCGACCATGACGCCGTCGGCGAGTTTGAGGATTTCGTCGAGGTTCTCAATTGCTTCGGGTTTTTCCAGCTTGGCAATGACAGGTATATGTTTCTTTGTGCGATGGATTGCCGCTTTCGCCGCGCGTAGGTCGGCGGCGGTGCGCACGAAACTGAGGGCGATGTATTCCACGCCCACTTGAGCGGCGAAAGCGAGATCCTTGCGGTCCTTCGCGGTGAGGGAAGGAATCTTCAATTTCACGCCGGGCAGATTGATTCCCTGATACTCGCCGAGATCCCCAGCATTCTCCACCTGGCAGATGACGTCGCGGCCGCGAATGGAGCGAACGCGCAGGGCGATTTCGCCGTCTTTCAGCAGGATTTGGTCGCCTTTGTGGACCGATGCGGGCAATTGTTTGAAGGTGGTGCTGACGCCGTCCTGGTTGCCGCTAATTTTTCTGGCGGTTATGCAGAATTTTTGACCGAAGCGCAAGCGGACGGGGAGGCCACGATCGAGCGGGCCAGTGCGAATTTTGGGCCCTTGCAGGTCAGCCAGGACGGCGATAGGTTTTTCGTGGTGCTTCGCGGCGGCGCGAACCGAAGCCACGCGCCGGGCATGCTCATCATGCGTGCCGTGAGAAAAGTTCAGGCGAGCCACATCCATGCCCCCGGCAACCAGGCGTTCGATCATTTGGTCCGAGGAACTGGCGGGACCGAGAGTGCAAACAATCTTGGCTTTGCGGCGGTTCATAGCGCCTATTTTTCGCAGCGATCCTTTATAGCACGGGAGAGCGCGCGCATCGGATGCTGATTGGCCACCCGGGGCGTGTTTCTGTGGATGGTAACCATCCATTCTTTGAGGAAACGCCGTGGGGTGACAACGTTTGTCGACTACGCACTGGTTTAAAACGGCCAGCGCCGCCAGCACCTCGGAGAGCGGATCGTTGATTTGCTCCGGGTCTGTGATCACCACTCGTTTTCCGCCGCGGAATGCGACATGGCCGGGAACGCCGATCACCGTCGAATCTTCGGGCACGTCGCGTACCGCGGCCCACGGTGATATTCCCAAGAACCTTGGCTCGAGCGCCCAGCACGACGTTATCGGCGCTGGTCGGATGCCTTTTGCCGCGTTCTTTGCCGGTGCCGCCGAGGGCCACGGCCTGATACATGGGCACGGCGTCCTCCGGCGGCAGCTATCGCGGGAAAAGCTATGGGATGTTCGCTGATTTGGTGCGTTGAAGGTATCATAACCCGACTATTTCAGCGTGGGTGTCCTATGATCGGTACACCGCGTTGAGGCGAGCGCCTGCAAAAGCGAATCGTAACAATCCTGTGATGTCAGGTTTAGGTCGCAGGTGGCCCGATGGAGAAGAAAGCGGGCGCTCTCTGACGAGCACCCGCTAGGAAGGGCGCGTTCCCTTTTTGGGGGAGGCCGCTGAGTTGGTCGAAGGAGCACCGATGATTCGAGTTAGAGATGCCTGGTAGTCGCTTCATTGTTTCAGTTGCGATGGTTTTGTTCCTCGCGGGACCGGGCGCTCAGGGTGGGCCACAGAATTCATCGCGGGCCGATGATTCCTCCAAAATATGGAGAGCTCCCGACCGGGGGACCATTCCGCAGGGGCCGCTGGGCGACAGCATCCGCTTTGGGCTGCAGGTGTTCGATGACACGCCGAAATATGCCGCAGCTTACGTGGGAAACAAGATGAGTTGCGGCCATTGTCACCTGGGAAGCGGGACAGTGGCTTACGCAATACCGCTCGCGGGGGTTCCGGGCATGTTCCCGGTGTACCGCGAGCGGGAGAAGGAAGTGATCACGTTCGAGGAACGCATCGAGCAGTGCTTTGAGCGAAGCGAATTTGGCCATCGCGTTCCAAACAGCAGTCCCGAAATGGTGGGGCTGGTCGCATACGCGCAGTGGCTCTCGCAAGACCAGGTGACCGGCCGTCCATTTCCGGGGCGCGGGCTCCTAAAACTTCCCGAACTGACAGCAGATGTGGATCGCGGCAGTGTGACCTACGCCAGGCAGTGTGCGCTGTGCCATGGCGCGGAAGGCGCGGGCCAGACTCCGGCGATTCCGGCGCTGTGGGGGCCAGACGCCTACAGCGATGGCGCGGGAATGAATAGCATCGATCAGATGGCGGCGTTTGTTCAGCACAACATGCCGCAAAGCAATCCAGGCAGCCTGACCGCGCAGCAGGCCTACGACGTTGCGGCCTACATACACAGCAAGCCGCACGAACGGTTTCAGATGAAGGACCATCTTTGATTAGCCGTCCGCCTTAGCCGTCCGCGTTGATCGGGTGGAAAAAGCCCGCGGCAAAAGGATTAACGATGAAGAAACTGATTCTGATGATGCTGCTGGCTGCACCGGTGGCGTTTGGACAACAGGGCGCTCCACCGGCGTCAAAAGCGAAGATACTAAGTCGCACGGAATTCGACGCGCTGCTGGCCACGCCGGGGCGGGTTTTGCTGTTGGATGTCCGCAAGCCCACCGAAATTGCCACCAACGGCGGCTTTGCGGTGTACCTCAATATTCAGGCGGAGGAGCTTGAAAAGCACCTCGCCGAAATTCCCAAGGATAGACCGATCGTGACTGTTTCCAATCACGCGCACCGAGCCGGGATTGCGGCAGACTTACTGGAGGGCAAAGGGTTCAAGGTTGCCGGCGCGATTGGGGCGCAAGTCTACGAATCGGAAGGCGGAAAGCTTTTGAAATATGAGCCGCTAGCGCCGGTTGCGGCCGGTGACAAGAAGTAATATTTGCTCGCTGGAGAGCGCTCTCTGGACGCTTGGTGACGAGCTCGGGCTAGACGCTTCCTCGGAAACGTAAATCTGCCCTGCTGCAAACCCTGTTTGGTTTCCCGGCGAGGTGTGCGAGCGGTCCTGGAAGCGCGCGCCAAAAGCGCTAAGCCGGAGCTCTTATCCCTTTCCGTCCATAGAGCCCTGGCGCGGCACGCAGCAATGAACACCCCCGTCGCATGGGAAGCTCACCGTCTGAAGCGCACTGACTGTCAGGTTCCCAACAGGTTCGTTTGCAGTTTCTCGTATCCGTGCTCGCGCGCCCATAAGTCCAGAGGGATCGTCGCTAGTTCGTCCACGATGGGAACGGCCAGGCCCATCTTGGTCAAATCGATGCTCTTCAGATAGCTGTGGCAGGTGTCGCAGACGTCCACGCGGACGTGCGGGATTTCCGGCGCCGAATAGAAAGCCATCTGCGCTTCCCTCTGTTCGCCGCACGCGGGGCAATAAACTCGTCGAAAAAGCCATTCGTGCCCGCACAACATGCAGATCAGCGACTTCTTGGCTCCGTCGCCCTCAGGCCGCAAGACTCCCACGATCGGCCTGGCCCCGCACAGCGGGCAAGTCACAGGGGTTCGCTCGACGATAATAGGCTCCCAGCGTTCGGCCAGATACTCGGCGTACGGTTGAAGATAAATCCAGGCCAGGAATTGATCGAAAGAACTTGCGTGCTGCGAATCGCCGCTGCGCACTTCTCCTGGGTCGTTCACCGGCGTGGCAAATTGGGAATCTCCGCCCCAGAAATCCTCAATCGCCTGTTGCCATCCTGACGGCCCCTTCTGCGCCAGCGCGGCTGCAGCCCGGGCAAGCGGCACTGGTGCATTCTGCTGGATTACGGACAGAAATCCGGGAAAGTTTGTCAGGAGCAGGAAAGCACTCAATTCATCTCGCAGAGGGCGCGCTGATGAAAGCGTCGGCGAATTTGTCAGGGCTGGACCGATCTCTGGGCGCAAGCTTCGCTGAAAGTTTGCGATCCGAGTATAGAAGCGCAGTCCTTCGCTCGCGAAGGGATAGACGGAGGCGAGCTCGGCGGCGCGGTGGATGCGGGCATCCCACTTGCCACTGTTCATTTTCTCGCGGCCGAGTCCCGAAGAAGCTGCTGATACCAAGTGTGGTGGTGCTTATCGGCCCACGCGCGCGAGACGTCGCCGCGAATCACGGAGCCGAATGCACCGCGCTCCATCGCGGTGCCCATATAAACGTGGATGATGAAGAGCGCGATCGTGAGTAGCGCGCACACCGGATGCACGATGACGGCAGCGAGACGCAGAAAACGCAGGTTCCAAGGGAGGTACTGCGGAAACCACAGGATCAGGCCAGAGGCCAGCAACAAAATGCCATTCCAGATGAAGCCCCAAAACAGCAGCTTCTGGCCGGGGTTGAAGCGATCGGCGGAGGGCATTTGTTCGTCCTCGTTGCGAATGTAATGCCCAATCGACGCCCACCATTTCTGATCGTCAGGCGTTTCCCTCATCTGCCGGTTCCAGAAGCTGTACATCAGCAACAGTGCGACGATGAAGACCAGGCC
This sequence comes from uncultured Acidobacteriota bacterium, assembly GCA_963718485.1. Lineage (GTDB taxonomy): Bacteria > Acidobacteriota > Terriglobia > Acidiferrales > UBA7541 > Palsa-295. Next base: position 110,762 of record CAVQZU010000131.1, on the reverse strand, counting down.
AAGCCAAGGATGCAGCTCGCGCGAAATCGTCGTGCCACCCAGGACCACCGCGATCCAAAACAGCCAGGGGCTCCAGAAGGCGAGGCCGGTCAGTAAGAGATAGACGTAGGACACCCCTGCCATCCAGTGCACCAGCCGCTCGCCGAACGTGTAGCGGAGAACGCGCCCATTCGGGAGGAGTTGAGTCTCGCGGTTCATTGGTCTCCTCTATGAGATTGCTGCTCGTCTTCCTTTACGATCTTGGGACCGAACCGTAAATAGTGAATAAAAACGCCAACAACGCCGCCGATGATCGCAAGATTCCCGACCCATTTCAAAGGCTTCTTCCAAAGCTGCACGGTCCACGGGATGTGCGGATCTCTCGGCAGCCCGCCGTACAGCTCGGGGTTCTTGGCATCGTGCAGGACGTAAATCACATGGGTCCCACCCACTCCTGCTGGATCGTAGACCCCCGCATCGGCAAACCCGGAAACGTCGCGAAGTTGTTCTGCACGGGCCTCGGCCAGATCCTTCATTTCCGACTTCGTGCCAAAATGCAGGCAGCCCGTGGGGCAGGCCTTGATACAAGCCGGTTCAAGTCCCTGCGACACGCGGTCGTTGCACAGCGTGCACTTGAAAACTTTGCGCGCCGTCGGACTGAACTTCGGAATGTTGAACGGGCAACCCGTCATGCAATAGCCGCACCCGATGCAGTTAGCTTCCTGGAAATCCACGATGCCGTTGGCATACTGCACGATGGCCGCGTCGGCGGGACACGCCGCCAGGCAGCCCGGATCTTCGCAGTGCATACACTGGTCTTTGCGCATCAGCAGCATCATGGTGCCGTCTTCGCGCTCGTGTTCGTTGAACTTGATCAGGTTCCAGTAGTTCCACGCCGTCTCCGGCATCGTCTGATAGCTGTTGTCGAAGGTGGTTTCGCTGAACGTGTATCCGTTCCATTCCAGGCAGGCCACTTCGCAGGCCTTGCATCCGATACACGTCGTCGTGTCCACCAGCTTGCAGACCTGGAACTCGCGATTGAGTCCGGCGCCCGGAACCGGTCCCGCATGCCCTGAAATTCTGACGATTTCGGTCGCCGCCTGGCTCATCGTTCACTCCTATGCCTTCTCGACCTTCACCAGGAAGCCCTTGGATTCGGGCGTATGGGCATTCGGGTCGACCACCGCCGGCGTCAGCAGATTCGCCGGGGTGCGCGCGTCTTTTCCTTCATCCTCGGTGATGCCCCGAAAGCCCTGATGAATCGGCAATCCAATTTGATAAACCTTTTTGCCGTCGATCATCATCGGTTTCAGCCGGCGAGTGACAAAGGCTTTGGCGATATAGGTTCCGCGCGCGCTGATTACCTTGATCTTGTCGGTTCCACGAATTCCCTTTTCGTCCGCCAGCTCCACCGGAATTTCCACGAACGGTTCCGGGATCAACTGGACATTCATGGGATTATTCTTCGTCCAGTAGTGATACTGCTCGGTCAGCCGATAGGTGGTGCAGACGATGCTGTACTCTTCCGGCGATCCAAACTTGTCGTACGGGGTCGTGAACTTCTTCACGAGCGGATTATTCGACTGATTGGGGTGCAGAGGATTCTTGATCGGGCTTTCCATTGGTTCGTAGTGCTCAGGAAACGGTCCGTCTGCCAGCACGCCGATGGGAGCGAACAATCGCCCCACGCCTTCCGGATTCATGATGAACGGCCCCATATGATCTTTCGGGTGGGAGTCGGGTTTGAAGTCCGGAACGTCGTTGCCAACCCATCGTCCCGCCCCTTGGTTCCACCAGATCTGTTGGCGATCGGGATCCCACGGATTTCCAGCCGGGTTGCAAGAAGCGCGGTTGTAAAGCACGCGTCGGTTGGCCGGCCACGACCACGCCCAGTTGGGATAAACGCCCATTCCGGAAGGATCCTCGGTGCCCCTCCGCTGGACCTGTGATCCGGCTTCGGTCCACATACCGGAATAGATCCAATTGCCGCACATGGTCGTACCGTCGTCCTTCAACCAGGCAAAGCCGGGTAGCTGCTGGCCGGCTTTGATCAGCTGTCCGGTGGCCTCGTCCTTCAGGTCGGCTAGAGCTCTACCATTCACCTCCATGGCCACCTGGGACAGGGGAGGATGGGCGGCGTCCGCGTAGGACCAGTTCAGATTCAAAATGGGGTCCGGGAATTTTCCACCGTCTGTTTTGTAGAGTTCACGAACACGCAAGAAAATCTGCGCGATAATGTCCTGGTCGAGCCGCGCCTGTCCCGGAGGAGGAACGGCGGCATATTTCCAGGTGACCCAGCGCGCCGAATTTGTCATGGTGCCGTCTTTTTCGGCAAAGCCCGCGCAGGGCAAACGGTAAACGGTGGTCGGGATGTTTTTCTGTTCCTCGGTGGTAATTCCCGGCGCTCGCCAGAACTCGCTGGTCTCATCGGGATAAATTTCTCCGACCACCAGCCAGTCAGCCCTCTTTAACGCATTAATATTTTTGTTAGTGTCCGGGCCGATCATCACTCCGTTCATTCCGAAGGCCATCAGGCCCTTGATCTTGTGGTTGTACATGTCGTCCCAAATGTGTGTCCACGAGCAATCCTGACCGGGTTTGGGCAAGTAATCGAACGCAAATCCGTTTTCCTTGGTCGCCGCGTCGCCATACAACGATTTGAGCAGCGACACCATGAATTTCGGCGTGTTCGCGTAGTAGTTCATCGAATCCCAGGGCGAGGGTTTGGACGGTGCCGGTGTGGTGCGCTTCAAGTACATGGCCAAATCCGTATCCTCAGGAACCGGAGATTTCAGGTATCCGGGTAGGGAGTCGTAGAGTCCGGCCATGTCCGTGGCGCCCTGAATATTCGAATGGCCGCGGAGCGCGTTCACGCCACCACCCGCCCTTCCAACATTGCCCAGCAGCAGCTGAATCATGGCCGCGGTACGGATGATTTGCGTTCCGAAGGTATGTTGTGTCCAGCCCACGGCATAAATGATGGTCGCCGCTTTCTTCATGTCGCCGTCTTTGCGGACCGACGTAAATAGCTCGGCGGCTTTCACATAGGCGTCCTTCGGGATGCCCGTGATCCGCTCGACGGTTTCAGGGGTATAGCGCGAATATTGCTGCTTCATCAACTGGAAGACACAGCGCGGATGCTGCAGCGTCAGGTCGTAGGCGACCTGGGGTGGCAGGGCCGGAGACGACGCTGGCCCCCTGGACTTGCCTGGCGCGGCTTCGGACCCGTGCCCCAACGCCGCGGCTGGGCCCGTCTTGCCGCTGAAATCTCCGCCTGACTGATAATTCCAGGTGGTTTTATCGTAGGTGCCCGCTGCGGAATCAAATCCGGAGTACAGCCCGTCCTCCGGCAGTTTGAATCCTTCATCGACGATGAACGCTGCATTGGTGTAGTTGACGAGATATTCTTTGGCGATGCGGTTGTTCTCAATGGCGTAGCGGATCAGTCCGCCGAGGAAGGCGATGTCGGTGCCGGCACGTATCTGGAGGAAAAGATCGGCGGTAGCGGAGGTGCGTGTGAATCGTGGGTCTACCGAAATCAGCTTGGCATTGCGGTTGCGCTTGGCCTCCATCGCCCACTTGAATCCGCAAGGATGGTTTTCGGCAGGATTTCCGCCCATGATCAACATCATGTCGGTGTTCTTGATGTCGATCCAGCCGTTGGTCATCGCCCCGCGTCCGAATGTTGGTCCCAAACTTGAGACCGTGGGGCCGTGTCAAACACGGGCTTGGTTTTCTATATACACCAAGCCCAAACTCCTCATGGTCTTTACGACCAGGTAATTAAATTCGTTGGTATCGGTGCAGCCGCCGGTAAACGCGATGCCTTCGCAGCGGTTTACGGTGCGGCCGTTGGCATCTTTCTCGACAAAGGAACTGTCGCGCGTCTTCTTGGTCCACTGCGCAATCTCATTCAGAGCGTCATCCCAGGAAATGTCCTGCCATTCGGTCGCGCCAGGCCGGCGGACCTGCGGCTTTGTGAGCCGACGCGGGTTGAGCATATCCTGCTCGAGCGAGGAGCCCTTGGGGCACAGCGTTCCGCGGTTAGTGGGATGATCAGGATCGCCTTCGACGTGGATCACCTGCGGGGTGACGTTCTTTGCAGCGTCGCCGATCGTGTAGATGAGAACCCCGCAACCCACCGCGCAATACGGACAGGTCGACCGTGTTTCGTTAGCGCGCGCGATCTTTAACTCTTTGAGCTGAGCATAGGCGGGCCTGAGGTCGAACCCAAAGACGGTAGCGGCAGCCCCTCCGAGGGCCGCAACCTTGAAGAAGTCTCTGCGGGACGGCTGCATCGAAGGGGGCCTCCGAATTCCGTTCACGAATCGATCATTTCTTTATTTCTTAGGCTTCGGCAAATCGTTTGTCAAGAGTTTATGAATCGCAGGGTAAAAGAGAGGACGGCCGTTATTCGTACAACTGTGATAATTCGGGTCGGTTTGGGTAGGTAACGGAGGGCTCTTTGACAAATGTAGTAAATCACAAATGCAGTAAATCCAGACGCCACCAGCAAACCGTGCCGATCGCCTTCCGCCGGGTCCATCCGGTATGGGGTGAAAAGGTCTTCCACAGCGATGCCGCCATCCAATGGGTTTGGACCACAGGCACAGCTGCCGGCTACTGCGATTTCGGGCCAGGGGCATCAGGGGCATTTGCCGACTTGATTTATGAGCGGTCAGAACCGAAACTTGTAGTTTATGTTTAATGCCGATAGGCGAGCCGGTCGATTTTTCGATCCCCAGGAATAAAGTCGGGCGTTTGGCCGTGGACACCTCCAGGCCTGCAAGATCAAGGTAGCTTTTGTCTGGTATCTCACTCGAGTGTGATTTTCTCGACCCATGGATAGCGGCCCTGATAAGTCGCAACTCATTTTGCCGAGGTGATAAGTGAAAGTTGATCCCCGCGCCGGCAAGCCGGCTGCCGCTTCCATCCTTGTGAACATTGCCAAACTCGTCACGGCCTACTATGCCTTGCGGCCCGATCCGGGTGACCCGAAGCAGCGCGTTCTCTTCGGTACCTCTGGGCATCGGGGATCCGCTTTCGATGGTGCGTTCAACGAATGGCATATCCTGGCCATTACCCAGGCAATTTGCGACTATCGCAAACTGCAGGACATCGACGGGCCGCTTTTTTTGGGAATGGACACACATGGCCTGTCCGAGCCGGCCTTGGCCAGTGCGTTGGAGGTGCTTGCGGCGAACAACATCGTGGTGATGCTTTCGGAAGGAACACCGTACACGCCAACTCCCGCGGTTTCTCGCGCGATTCTGCACTACAACCACGGAAGAAAGTCGGGCTTTGCCGACGGCATCGTGATCACGCCGTCTCACAATCCTCCAGAGGATGGTGGTTTCAAATATGATCCTCCGCACGGCGGCCCAGCCGACTCGCACGCGACCACGTGGATCGAGTCGCAGGCTAACGAGTTGCTCCGCGCAAAGCTCGAGGGCGTCAAGCGCATACTTTTCACCGAAGCGTTGCGGGCCTCGACGACACACAAGTATGACTACCTGCATTCCTACGTGAACGATCTAGAAAGCGTTGTCGACATGGCGGCGATTCGCGATTCGAAGATAGCGCTCGGCGTTGACCCCCTCGGCGGCGCGGGTATTCATTATTGGCCGCTGATCGCCGAGAGGTATGGCCTCAATCTGACGATTGTGAACCAAGACATTGATCCTACGTTTCGATTCATGACAGTGGATTGGGATGGCAAAATTCGCATGGATCCCTCCTCTCCCTACGCCATGCAGAGACTCATCGGACTGAAGGACAAATTCGACATTGCCTTTGCCAGCGATACCGATCACGATCGTCACGGAATCGTTACCAAGGGGAGCGGCCTGCTACCGCCGAACCATTATCTTTCGGTGTGCATTCACTACTTGTTTTCCGGCCGGGACCAGTGGAAGCAGGATGTTGCCGTCGGGAAAACGGTGGTGAGCAGCAGCATGATCGATCGCGTGACCGAGCGCCTGGGACGGCGGTTATATGAGGTGCCGGTGGGGTTCAAATGGTTCGTCGAAGGGTTGTTGGCCGGCCGGCTGGGCTTTGGAGGGGAAGAAAGCGCTGGCTCCTCATTTCTACGGCGTGACGCGAGCGTGTGGACCACCGACAAAGACGGAATCATTCCTTGTCTGCTCTCGGCGGAAATCGCCGCGCGGCTGGGGCGAGATCCGGGCGAAGTCTACCGTGAGCTCACTCGCGATTTGGGTGATCCGGTTTACGAGCGAATGGAAGCACCCGCCACTTCGGAACAGAAGGCCGCACTCGCGAGCGCATCCCCCCGTGATATTCACATTACGGAACTTGCCGGCGACGAGGTCCAGCAGGTTCTGACAGCGGCTCCCGGAGACGGCAACTCCATTGGCGGAGTTAAGGTGATCACCAAGAATGGCTGGTTTGCAGCCCGCCCTTCGGGTACCGAGGAGATTTACAAGATTTACGCCGAAAGCTTCCTCGGCCAGGATCATCTGCGACGTATCCAAGAGGAAGCCCAGTCAATTGTTTCCGAGACGCTGGCACGAAGCGCGCGAACAGCGGCTGGCAGCTAGGCTGCCGGAAGGGGTCAGTTATGAGCAGTCTGGATGGTGCTGTAAATAGCTTGCCGAGAACGACTGTAGGGCGTTACCGCTGACCCGAACTTCCAGACATTGCTCGCTGATCTTCATCGCGAGAAGACGATGGCAACCCGGGCCGATCAGCTGTTGGGTCTGCGATTGGAACCATGGTCTGTGCCGATAAAGCAACAGAGGTGAGGTCGCCAACTTGATATTTCACGTCTCGTGAAACCATCGTCGATTGCCCGAGTATTCGAACGTCGGCGGTGGCTTCTGAAGACGTCTGCAGCCACATTCCGCCGACAGAGCCATACAGGAGGACAATGCGCACCTCCCTCAGCCACCAGGAGGGACTCTTGGCAGGCTCGCCCTCGACCCGGCGAGGAAGATAGCTATTGGCATCCACCCAGATGATCCCGCGGAGCAAGCTCTTAGATTTTCGCCTGGGAAGTAGCTCCAGCACATAGCAGCGTTTACCGCTCAGTTCATCCTCACGAACGAACCGGAAATCATAATTTTCGCCCGTAATATCGGTCGCGCCCGAATCCTTCGCGAAAGCCACCTCGCCGTCCAGCATTTTGCGAACGATTTGTTCTTCCAATCTCGATCCGTTGCTATTTTCGACCGTGTATTTTTTGGAGTCCGGAGGCACGACGGTTATCTCAGCGACAACGCGAGACTTGGCTTGATTATGATCTTTGCCATCAAACAGTTTGTAGTCCCGCGTGACGATATAGGGACGAAAGTGGGTGCGGTTTTCGGCCTGAGCCTGAGCCATCTGAGCGATGATAACTTCGCCGCTTGGTATCGTGCTCAGACTCTGAGCCGAAACGATTACCGCAGCTGCCAGATAGATAAAAATAGAGCACGCGGATTGAACTTTGAAAATCACATTGAAACTCCACCGTTCAATTCCAAACATAACGTCCTAGACACTGTTATATCCGTCCTCTTGTGCCCAGGTCTGTGCTGGTCGCTTGGTGCGTGAGCCAAAAGCGAATTGGGCAGTCACTTCGCCGCTGAATTATCGCGAACATCAGTGTGCTCATGAGGATGACCATACCAACGACGGAGTAAACAATCTCTCCTGACCAATTGTTGTTTTTCTTAACGATCCAGTGCCAAGACATCGCTCTTACTCTTTTTGCGCCAACCACCAGCAGTAGTCTAATGCGTGATCGGAATGGAAACTGTCCGGAATGACACGGGTGCGCCAAAAGGAGAAACAGGCAGCGAACTCCGGGCATAAACCAGCAACTGTCAATCGCCCGGGTTTTTGTTCGGTAGGGCTGCCCTTGTGCTCTTCCCTGAAAGTTGGCGATTGTTCCGAGGTTTGGATTTGTTTGACGAGGAAAGAATAACTCCGTCTCGGACGGCTGCATTTTTCTGCAGATGTCGTTGAAGAGCGCCAAATGTAGAGTGAAAGCAGCGCTTCTACAAAACCATTGCTGACGGCTTGGGCGAGCTATTGAAGGTTTGGCGAGACATGTCTCGACGCGCGACGATGTAGGAACCGAGAACCAGAAGGGCGGCAACCGTTTGGGCCAGCAGCGTCTCGACCGTAGGGAAGACCGAGAACCACAAGCCCATCCATGCGGGCGTTGTGGCCAGCCAGGAAATTCTCGTCGTCGTGATCCAGTGAGCAAGTTGCATCTCTTGGGCTTGCTCGCCCACCATCACCACCAGAACGACACCAAGTAGCAACCCGGTCACGATCAACATCTTGCGATAGGGCAATCGCTGATGCGCCACAAACGTGAGGACCGCCACGACCACGGAAAGAAGCAACCCAACACATAGGCCCCAGAAGACGGTCTGATCGCCGAGACGGAGCCGATAGCTTTGCAGGAAAAGAACCACCTCGAATCCCTCGCGATACAGTGACGTGAAACCCAGCAACCCCATCCCCCAAAACAGGCCCGGCCCCGATGGTTGCTCCGCCCCCGGACTCTCTAGCAGCTTCCGCTTGCGCTTGTTGTGGAAGGAAATCCAGCCCGTCCAATAAACTTTGTGGAAAAACCAGTTCATCACCACAAGCAGTACGACAACAGCGAGCAAGCCGCTGGCCGCCTGCAAAGCAAGCGCGGGGATACTTTGGGCGAGATCATCGAGGAGGTGAACCACTGCGACCCAAGTCACGAGCGTTGCAATGAATCCGACCCCCGCGCCTACCGCGATTGGTTTTCGCGAGGACCAACGACTGCCACTCATGCCAGCAGTGATGGCCGCAAGTACCAGCACGCATTCCAGTCCTTCTCGGAAAACGAGCACGCCGATATCAAGCATCGCAGCCGACGAATTCGTACCAGGCGTTAGTGGATTCGGATTTCCGATTGCCATCAAGCCCTGCCGGGTGATCGTACCGGCGATGATCATGCTGATTGCAATCAGAACGCCCAGAGTGCTCGGGCGCGCGCTCGTTGGCAACGCGGCGCGGGGGGACCGCCTATTCTCAGACATCTCGGTTCTCACCTCTGTTGACCGACCGAGCGTGGCTCGACATCGCTGTTGCGTCTGTCTCGGGTTGCGGGTCAATCGCGTTTCTCGCACGTGCGGCGCGCCACGTTGGTTCGGTCGGTGGCTCGGAGTCCCAAGACGTATGCGTACTCCTGTTCGGTGCGGTTCTCCCGGAGCCAGAATTTACCGTCGGGATGCTTGCTAAAACGAGTAGTGGACCATTGCTTGAATTCGAATCTGCCCCTGGGAAGCGGATCGGTTGTGTAACTCGACCCGAACAATGGTTCATCTGCGCGCGCTTGGGGCAACACGGATGTCGCTACTGGAGAGACAACGCAAGCGGCGCAAAACCGCCCAATTCTGGCCAGATTTCCTTCCGGGGGGCCAGCAACACCTCTGTGAGGCGAAACATCTCCGCGAAACGAGTAGATACCGTCAGCCATCTGGTCGGCCCTTTCTTGAATTCTCTGACCGACCGGCTGGACCGCCTTGAATCTTCCGAGAACTCTTCGGTCTAAGTTTTCAGGCCCAATATCTAGTTGCGACAGAGTCGCATATAGAACCTCGATACCTTCCCTCCAGCTCTGCATCGGAACAGCGTCCGGTTTACTTCGCGGGGCGCCTACCGCGACTCGTTACCAGCAGCCTTGCAACACGTCTTGCAGAGGCCGCCCACCTCCAACCGGACAACGCGAATCTGAAAACCGCTTCGCTTGGCCATCTCTTCCTTCAGTTTCTCGAAAGACGAACTCGTATACTCCATGATGGCCCCGCACCGGAAGCAAGCCATATGACAGTGGTCTCGACTGGTCTTCGCCTCGTAATAGTGTTTCTCACCTTCCAAGTGCATCAGGTCGAGCTCATCGATGAGGCCGCACTGTTTCAGCAGCGCGACCGTCCGATATACTGTGGCGCGATCAAGCGCGGGATCTTGCTGTCTCGCGATTTCGAGCAAAGAGGCCGCGTCCAGATGGCGAGACGCGTTTTGAATGATTCCGACAAGCAACCGTCTTTGCGCGGTGATCCGCACGCCACGCGCAACCAGGTCCTCCATCAGGGATGGCCGGGTGATCGCCGTGTCGTTCGTCGATCTTCCTAGTTGCGACTCGGTCGCAATCAAAGCGTGAATTGCCATTTCGGACTCGTTTTTTTATCGCAAGTCTAGTTGCAACTTGATTGCAACTGAAAATAAAATTTAACTGTGTCCGGATTCTGCTGTCAAGAGAAACATGGTTAAACATGGGGAGAACGTGGGAGACCTACCCTATCGAAGCGTGCAGTTCAGCCAAACGTGCTAGGATGCGCCAACCCGAGCGCTGGGGGATGTCCTGGGCACCCTGAACGAAGACGCTTTCAGGTCAGCACGGATTATTCCCAAGCCGGTTGCAGTTCAACCGGGATTATCTTGGCGTTCATCGATCGGACGACTGTATTTTTTTGCAGATCGCACTGAATCAAGGGCGCAGTGTAGGGTTGAAACAGCCCTTCTACAAAGCCGTTGCGGACGGCAGGAGCGGAAGATCCGGCGAGAGGACGTTCTCCATCAATCTGGTGGAGATGGACAAGGAAATCTGATCGTACCGCAACGGGGAAGTCCAGTAGGATCTTCCGACGCTCGCGCTGACGCCAATCATCGGAAGCTTCAAACAACCGAGACAATCAAGCCGTACCCGACATCAAATCCGATATTCTCGCTGTATTGACACGGGGAGAGTGAATTGACCGATCTAAATCCCCAGGCAAAGCAGATGGCCGATGAATCCATGGTGCGCAATCTCGATGCGCAAGCCCGGGCCATTTGGCCGCAGGAAGTTCAGTTAATTCGCCGCTACGAGCTTCCATCCGACGCTCGAATACTCGATGCCGGATGCGGTACAGGCGAAATAGCCTCGCGACTGGCCGATCTTTTTCTACGGGCCCACGTCCTCGGAGTGGACATCGTCGATCAGCACCTCGACCTTGCGCGATCCCGTTATGCAGGCCTCGCTCCCCGCCTGTCGTTCGAGCACCAGAGCGTGTTCGAGTTGAATGCTGCCGACCGGAGTTTCGATCTCACGGTTTGCCGGCACGTCTTGCACTCCATCCCTTATGCCGACCGCGCGATCGCCGAACTCGCGCGAGTCACGCGCCGTGGAGGATACATACACCTCATTCCAGAGGACTACGGAATGCTTCACTTCCAGCGAGGCGCGCTTGATCCGCGGGATTTTTGGTACACGGTCCCGGCCAGCTTCGGCTCGGCGACCGGGACGGACCTGTTTATCGGGCGCAACACCTTCGGTATTCTAGCCGCCCTGAGCCTCGAGGCCATCAAAATGGACTTCGTTGTGGTCGATACGCTGCGTGTGCCGCGAGAGACGTTTGCAACCATCATCGAAGCGTGGCGCGACGGTTATGCTGAGTCAATTGCTGAGCTGACGTCCTTCACGCGCGAGTCGGCGGTGGCCTATTTTAATCAGATGATCGCAAACATTCGCGACTCGCGCGGCTACGCGGTATGGATGGTTCCGGTCGTGAGCGCGCGAGTGCCTTGACCCGAGGCGGCATGAGTGCTTGGCCTCGGCGTGGTGGTCGGATGGGAATTTCGATCTTGCAGAGGGGGATGATTTGAAGTGCGATCCCCATGCTGAAAGAAGGAACCGGCAGTGATCGGCGGAAATTGAATTGCTGCGATTTAAAACTTCGATTTGACTATATTTTTGAAATGCCTCAAATTGCACGCGGAGTTGACTAAGTCCTAAAGTCACTCCGATCCTCTGTTTCAACGCCGAAACGAGGGCCTGCATCGGGCACGACGCCGTGTCCAAATAATCTCTGAATTAGGTTTGCCGACAAGTTGATCCATCCCGCGGTCTCGTGGCGCGCACGATGGACCTTGGCGGTCCCTGGCTGGCTTTCGCGGGTAAAGGGGCGCGTGTCCATGATTGGCCCCAGCCAGCTAGGGGGGAGCACGCGACGTGGGACGATCCAGCCGGGGCGATTGGCAGCAGTGAAAAAGGCCCTTCTCGATACGGGAATCGATGGCCTGACCGTTTGGGAACTACGCGGGCATGGCAGGCAGAAGGGACACACCGCGACTTATCGCGGACACGAATATAGCGTTGACCTCCGGTCTAAAATCAAAATTGAAATCGTGTTGGATGTGGCGTCGCCGCACGGTAGGTTCACGTAGCCAAAGCACCCGTTTCGGTGGTGTAATATTTTGGCTATCCTCCAACAGGCACTGTCACGGACGAGGGTGGTAAGCTATGGCCCAACCAGCGCCTATCGCCTCGAGAACCGATGAGCTCTAATTCAAAGGGTCCATTTCTTGCATCGGTCCGGCCCGCCGCAAAAGTCCTCGTCGCCACAACGGCCATGCTTGCTTTCATTTCTTACTGGCGAGCAGCGGCTATCGTGCTGAACGATCTCGCGTCGTCCGCTTACTACGCCGGCGGCGAGGCCGAGCAGTTCATTGGAAAGACGGCCCCCTGGTTCATCCTCGGGACCATGCTGCTTTCCTATGCGGTGGCACAACTCTACATCGAAAGCTGCAGCATGTTTGTTCGCGGCGGCGTTTATCGCGTCGTGAAGGAGGCCATGGGCGGCGCGCTTGCGAAATTCTCGGTATCCGCGCTGATGTTCGACTACATCCTGACAGGACCCATCAGCGGGGTTTCAGCGGGTCAGTATCTCGCAGGGCTGCTGAACGAAATGCTGGCCTACGCCCATCTTCATTACGTGATCGCGCCAGCGGCAACCGCGGAAGCTTTTGCAATTGCCGCCACGCTTTATTTCTGGTGGGAAAATATCAAAGGCATCTCGGAATCGAGCGAGAAAGCTCTGTGGATCATGCAACTGACCACGGTAATGGTGGTGGCCCTGATCGGATGGTGCAGCTATACGCTGCTGATGCGAGGAGGGCATTTTCCTCCGCTGCCGATTCCTCGGAACATCGTGCTTGGAAAACATGCGCTTGGATGGCTATACGGGAGTCGCATCCCGGGGATGTTCGGCGCGGTGGCCGTGTTTGTTGCGCTCGGGCATTCTGTGCTCGCGATGAGTGGGGCCGAATCGCTCGCGCAGGTGTACCGCGAGATCGAACATCCGAAACTCGTGAACCTGAAAAAAGCGGCACTGATCATTTTCATCTACAGTCTGGTGTTCACCTCTCTTGTTTCGTTCTTCGCCGTAATGATTATTCCCGACAAGATTCGCCCCGGGTATTTCGAGAATCTAATTGGCGGACTCGCCATGAATCTGCAAGGACCCTTTGCGGCTCGATTGGCATTTCACGGTTTCGTGGTGATCGTTGGCACGCTGATTCTTTCGGGAGCGGTGAACACCGCGATCGTAGGCTCGAACGGAGTTCTCAATCGTGTTTCTGAGGATGGTGTTCTCTCCGACTGGTTCCGGCAACCGCATCCACACTTCGGGACTTCCTATCGCATCATCAACATGGTTGTGTTGCTACAGATCGTGATGATTTTGATCAGCCGCGGCGATGTGACGTTTCTCGCGAACTTGTACGCCTTCGGCGTAATCTGGAGTTTTGTGTTGAACGGCACGGCGGTGCTTGTGCTGCGGCACACGCAACCTCAAGCGCGGGAATTCAAAGTGCCGCTGAATTTTAACATCGCAGGAAGGGAAATCGCCGTTGGCGTTTCACTGATCACTCTGATACTGCTGGCGATTGCCCTCGTGAACCTTTTCACGAAGCCGCTGGCGACGATATCGGGAGTTTCGTTCTCGGCGCTCCTGTTCGTGGGATTCGAGTTGTCCGAGAGAAGAATTCAGAAGAGGCGTGGGCAGGCCCACGTTGAACTCGATCGATTCAATCTGGCCCAGGCCGCCGACCTGGAACTTTCAAACGTCGGGGTGAAGCCCGGCAACATCCTGGTCCCGGTGAGCACTTACTACACCCTCTATCACTTGGAAGCGGCCGTACGTCGAGCCAAACGCCGGGAGGCAGAAGTCGTGGTGCTGCATGTGCGGGTGTTGCGACGCGCCATGACCGGTGAATACGATCTTGCACCCGATCAGCTTTTCAGTACGATCGAACAGTTACTGTTCACCAGGGTTCTTTCAGTCGCCGAAAAGGAAGGCAAACCAGTTCGCCTGGCCGTCGTCGCCGCGAACGATTTGTGGGAGGCCATTTTGCGGACCGCCGCAAATCTCGAATCGAGCGCGGTCGTAGTAGGTAGTTCGGCTAAAATGTCGGTAACCGACCAGGCGCGTGAAATTGGGCTTTCCTGGGAACGCATGCCCGAACCGCGCCCGCGAGTAATTCTAGAGATTTTCACCCCATCCGGTCAGGAGCAGATTTTCTACTTAGGACCGCATGCCCCCCGCCTGACTCCGAAGGAAATCGATCTGCTGCACAAAGTGTGGCTACAATTGAGCGATAAGCTGTCGGCTCAGGAGATCCACCATCACGACATCATCCACTTCGCACTGGACGAAATCGAACGTGAACTCGCAGATGGAAAAGAAGAGGAAGTTCTGAAGCGCCTCCGAGAACACTTGCAAGACATCCACGATCGCCGGCTGACTCCCTAGTTTTCCATGAGTGAAGAGCACTTCAGTGCGGATGGTTGGGTCGTCCGGTTTGGAGGGGGGCGCGTCCGAGCGGATCGATTACGGACTGGATCCGATGGTTAGAAAAATCCGTGGAGTTGAGGTGTATCCGAACTCATCGTCCCGGGCAGATGGCTCCTAACTCGCAGAGCAGGCTGTCAACTTCTTTTTCAAGTAGCTTCAGCTGTTCATCGGCGCGTCGCATATCTGCGGAACGCGCTGTCTTCTCAATCTCATGAGCCGCCTGGGAGACTGCATAGGCTCCCAGGTTGGCCGACGATCCTTTTAAGGCTTGCGCCTGATGTCCAAGACTTGCCGCGTCCTGGTTAGAGATCGCACGGCGCATTACCGCAACAATATTGGGGGTGTCTGTCTTGAATACTTGTGCCAACTCTTCGAACAGATCACGATCCCCGTCCAGCCGCTCAAGAGCAGCTGTGAGATCGATGGCGTGGCTCACGGCGCTCTTTGAAGATGGCACCTTGCTCTCTGAGCCGCCCTTCTGGTCTCCAATCTTGTCCAGGACAGCAAGCAACTCCTGGGCGCGGATGGGCTTTGCCAGATAGGAGTCCATTCCTGCAGCAATGCATCTTTCTTCATCGCCTTTCATCGCGTGGGCAGTCATAGCTACAATCGGGATGTGCCGACCTGTGGTCTTCTCCTTCTCGCGGATGGCTCGTGTCGCTTCCCAACCATTCATCTCGGGCATTTGAACGTCCATCAAGATGAGATCAAACGCTTGCCTTTCCAGCGCCAGCAGAGCTTTTTTCCCGTCCGAGGCCACCGTCACGGAGTGCCCGTATTTCTCAAGCTGCCGAAGGGCGACCAGCTGATTTACGGCGTTGTCCTCGACCAGCAGAATTTGCATAGGGTTTCGATTCGCTCGCAACGAACGGCCAGTGAGGAGCCGAGCAGATGTTCCGTTCTTCGCTCGAGTACCCAAGGCGATCAGAATCGCGTCCAACAATTCCGCCTGCCGCACCGGTTTTGTCAAATAAGCGGCGACGCCTAGTTCCCGGCAACGGGCCGCATTTCGTTGTCCAGCGGAGCTCAGCATCATTATTGTTGCTGCCCTCCAATCCGGATTTCGCCTGATAGCCTCCGCCAAAGCGAAACCGTCCATTTCAGGCATTTGTGCGTCGAGCAATATGAGGGGAAAAGTTCTGTTGATACCTTGGCCCTCTCTTAGAACAACGATCGCCTGTGCGCCGCTCTCAACAACGACCGGGTTCATCTGCCAATTCTCAAGTATCTTCAACAAGATCTGCCGGTTCGTCGTGTTGTCATCTACAATCAGTACCCGCATACCCCTGAGGATTTCGCTGTTCCGAGCCACCACCGTCCGGACCGGTGACTTCTGCACGACATAGCTCGCTGTGAAATGGAACTGACTACCTTTGCCTAGCTCACTTTCAACCCAAATCCGTCCGCTCATAAGTTCAACGAGACGGGATGATATGGCCAGACCCAGGCCGGTCCCGCCATACTTCCTGGTCATCGAACCATCTGCCTGCTCAAATGCTTCAAAGATTGCGGCTTGCTTGTCGGAGGGGATTCCCACCCCGGTGTCCGCAACCGTAAAGTGAAGGTTGGCCGAGTCCGCTCCCCGGGATTCACTCTTGACGCGCAGCACCACTTCTCCCCGCTCTGTGAACTTGATGGCGTTCCCAACTAGATTGACAATGATTTGTCGCAACCGACCAGGGTCTCCGACGAGCCCATCAGGAACGTCCGGTTCAATTTCAAAGGCCAGCTCCAATCCCTTTTGATGAGCTCGAAGGCTCAGCGTCTTCATCGTCTCGCTCAGGCAGTCGCCCAAGTTGAAGTCAATGGCATCAAATTCGAGCTTGCCCGCCTCAATCTTGGAATAGTCCAGAATGTCGTTAATCAGGGACAGCAACGAATCTGCGGATAGTTTTGCCAGATTCAAATTGTTACGCTGATCCAAGTCCAGATCGGTGTCCAGAACGAGCTCCAACATGCCCATGATTCCGTTCATGGGTGTCCGAATTTCATGGCTCATATTCGCGAGAAATTCGCTCTTCGCGCGGTTGGCTGCTTCGGCTGCTTCCATGGCGCGCTGCATCTCTTCTTCCGCACGTTTCCGTTTTTCTTCGATCTGTTTTCGTTCGGAAGCGTCTCGAACGATCACCTGAATCGCGGCTTCTCCCCGGTGTATGACGGAGCGTGCCATCACTTCCGCAAATATTTCTTTCCCGTCGAGACGAAGGAATTTAGTCTCGTTCCGCCGCACGAACTCAGCGTCAAAAGAGAACTGACGGAATCCTTGTTTGACGGCCTCCCGATTGTCTGGGTGCACGAAATCAAGGTATTGCTTTTCGAGGATTCCCTCAGCGCTGGAAGCACCGAGAAGTGCAACGCAAGCGCTGTTGGCAAACTTAATTGTCCCTCGGCGATGGACCAAAATTGCGTCGGGAGATTGTTCGACAAGTCGGCGGTAGGACTCTTCGCTTTCGCGAGTCCGTTCTTCGGCTCGCTTGCGTTCGGTGATATCTGTGGCCAAGACCAGCCGTACAGGCCGACCAGCCCATTCGAGGTTGTTCGTGGTGACTTCGACGTCGATTAGGCTTCCGTCTTTCCTTCGGTGTTTCCTCTCGAGCTTCGTAACTTCGTGGGTGACGGCCTCAAGCAATGCCGGGATATCCTGGACTGGGCGGATATCCTTAATGCTGATGCGGAGAAACTCGTCACTTGAATAACCGTAGTGCTTAATCGCGGCTTCGTTCACGGCAAGGAAGGCTAAGGATTCTGCATCATACGCCCACATCGGCTGAGGGTTTCTCTCAAAGAGCAGGCGGTAAGGTCCTTCGCTAACCCAGTGCGCCTCTCCAGTCCCAGTGCTTCTTGGAACGTCGTCTCTTGATTTTGGCTTCACGACGCCTGACTCCTTGACGTCACGGGCGTGCCGAGGAGAAAGTAAACGTATTAGTGGGTGCTTCGTCTCGCCACGAATCCGGGAAGTGTCTCTCGAACCATCGTAGAGCGGGGGCGGATTTAACGGTTGGCTGACGTAGGGAAGAGTTGCCAAAAGAGTAACCGGCGAAGATCAAGCTTTTTTTCCTAGGCTTTATTTGGTGAGTCTGGCTCGATGCGGGGGACGAGTCGCCTTTCCCAAGATGTGGCTTGCGCACCACAAATCTGATTCGCCGTTGCTGATTTCCGCCGCGTCGCAGCGAGGCTGTGTGGGGGCGTGGAGCTATTTCTTTTTGCCGAAGATGGAGGTGATGGATTTGATTTTCTTATGCAAGGTCCGCCGTGGCGTAGGGATCGTCGGGCGTGCCGGTGACGCGTATGGGCACCCCGGTAGCGTTTCCCGAAGCGCCGCTTCAACCATAGTAGAAACATGGGGGCTCAAAAAGCGATGTTCCTCAATCTAGCGGCCGTTTTCGGCGGCCAAAGACTCAGAAGAATTACTGAAATCGTCCAGAGCATTCGCCTCTTGAATGAGAGCGAACAAACGCGTCAAACAGGCTCAACCGATCCGCTTTGTTCGGAATAAACGACATAATCATTCGGGGCGATGAGAGTCAGCTCGCGTACGCGCTTGTTCGTTTTTTCCAATCCCTCGACAGATTCCATCCAGATGGGTTTCCCATCGGGAGGCCTTGCGAAGATGTCAAAAGTGGTGTCCATGACGTACTCCAGTTGAGAACGAGCTCGAATCGGAGTGCATTTCATTTACCAACTTCGAGGAGAAGAAAACCTCTTAGGAATCAAGCAGGTTCCGTTCTGTTAGGGGGCCGTCACCCGAATCATGTGGGTAATTTTTCCATTCAAGCGCCTCAGGGGTAAGTCGTCTTCCGGGTTTGCTTGCTCTGCGCGGTGGCGATTGCCGTGTTTTAGGCATGGTAAAGCGGCTACAGTTCGAGACACCTGGGCGAATGAGCTGACCGGGCCGGTCAAAATGGTGGGCATGAAATTCTGCCATTCCGCACAAGGGCTATGCGACCATCGTAGCTGGCGAGTTCCGATCTCGTGAGCATAGCGCTGTGCCAGGCGATCGCCTGGCAACGTTGTTCATTTTTTGCATCTTGGCGAGCACGCCCTTGGGATCGAAGCCCGCGGCGCGGCACACGGCGGCGAAGTCGCTTTCGCTTCTGAAGAAGAACTCCTCGGCTTCCCGTTGACGACGGATGTTGTTGGAACGCCAGTCTTCGATGGCTTGGAGAAGAACCGCAGCCCAGAGTCTTCGGTCGGAGATTGGCACGCCGTAGTGCTCTTTCATTGCGTTACTAGCCTGTTCGTGAATGCCGATGTACATTGCCCCATTCCCCCTTTATCATCGTGTGACGTCGATTGTGACGTCATCGATTCCCTTCAAGGGCACTCGGCTGGCCATTCATTCCCGAGAGGGCAGAATTGTTGGCCACAGATAAGTGCCGCAGAACCAGTCAGGTAGGGATTGCCGAGCTGAAACTGAGGGAAGAGGCAGTCCCGGGTACGGTGCAGTGAGCGCGGCGATGTTTCACTATGGAACAGAGCGAGCGGACGCGCGCACTTCCGTTTGTGCGCCGATGAGTCCCTTTTAGCCGCTTTTGGGACGGGCGGCGGTTCTTTTCAGGTGCCGATAGAGACTGGTGCGGCTGATTCCCAGTATCTCGGAGGCGCGGACCTGATTCCCATTGCACATTTCGAGTACTCGATGGACGTGAGTGCGTTCAACTTCGTCCAAAGGCAATGGCTCCCAGGTGTCAGACAAAGCAGCTGAAGGCGGACCCGGGGGCGGGGCTGACCGGATATGCTTGGGGAGATCTTCGAGATCAATGAAATCGCCGCAAGCAGTGATGGCTGCTCCGGAAATGGCATTCTCGAGTTCCCGAACGTTTCCTGGCCAGGGATAGCGCAGCAATAGCTGCTCCGCGCGGCGCGTCAGACCCTGGAAACGCTTTCCATATTGCTCGTTACACTTCTTGATGAAGTAGCGGATCAGCAGGGGAATGTCCTCGGAGCGATCGAGCAGGCTCGGTATCCCTATTTCGATGGTGCCAAGGCGATAGAAAAGATCTTCCCGAAACCTGCCAGCGGTCACTTCTGAACGGAGATCGCGATTGGTGGCGGCGATGATGCGGACATTCACCTTCTTTACTTCCGGGGAGCCAACCCGTTGGATCTCGCGATTCTGAATGACTCGCAGCAATTTGGCCTGCATTTGAAGGGAAGTCTCGCCGACCTCGTCGAGGAACACTGTTCCTCCATCGGCATATTCGAAAAGGCCAGGACGAGTTTCGAAGGCGCCGGTGAAGGCTCCGCGCATGTGGCCAAAAAGTTGACTTTCAAGCAGAGCATCGACAAGAGCCGCGCAATTGCAAATGGCGAAACGTTCGGTAGCCACGGGACTCAATTCATGCAGTGCATGGGCAAAAAGCTCTTTGCCGGAGCCAGTGGGTCCGGTGAGCAAGGCATTATTGTAATGCTTTGAAATTTTCCGAACCAATTCGAAGGCCTCAAGCATTGCGGGGCTTCTGCCAACAATTCCATCGAATTCGAGGTTGGCAGCCAGTTTTTCTTCGAGCTCGCGTATCTGGCTGCGCCGCTCAAGCGAGGTTGCCAGGTCATCGAGAGTCTTCACCAGACGAACATAATCGAGAGGTTTCGGGAGATAGTCGTACGCACCCCGTTTGATTGCCTCGATTGCAGAATCGATCGAATAGTGCCCTGTCACGAGGATGACATGAACCGACGGATCAAGCTCGAGTGCCTTCTCGAGAAATTGAAAACCATCAATGGCGGGCATTTGAATATCTGAAATCACTGCCTGACAGCGGCCCGTGCGAACCGCTTCCAAAGCCTCTTGAGGATCGGTTGTACAGGTAGAGTCGAAGCCCGCCCGCTTGAGCATTTCGGCGCTGATCTCCACGAGGTCGGAATCGTCGTCGAGCGCATAGACAGAAAAGCGCTGGCGGACACTTCGAGGCAAAATCACCTTCCTGCTGGCTTCCATTGACGGCATTTCGACGTTTACCAGGTTCCGCTTCTCGCAAGCGAGGGACCGAGGCCTCTTGCGGCTCTGCCCCGGTCTCATACTAGGCTAATCAATCGGTTGGAATCTCTACAAGGCTAAGTTGTGGTCTCTTTGCCCCAATTACCAACAAGGTTGTTCATTTCTGTGATTGTAAGATCGAATCCGGCTCGCAGTGCCGTTTTGGTTACTTCCCGGTATAAACGTGGTACCGGTACTAGAACGATAGACTACGATCAAGAAGAATCATCGCGGCTCGGAGGGCGTATGTGCCGGAGCCTTCAGGTGCCGGAGAAACTGCCAAGGGGGTTGGCAGTCCGAAGTTCGTCCCGACTGTCCTGCCAGACGATGTGGGGATTGAATTCTTCGCGGACCGGGGGGAACGACCTGGGGAGCAAATGCAACGCACTAATCAATATTATTAGCATCTGCTCTATCAAACCGGAGAGCACGGGTCGTGTGGGCGCCGGCTCGGTTTCCGGGGTTTCCTTGCTGTCCTGGAGTTTGACGGGACGATGGACCGCGAAGCGTGACGTTCAAAAGAGAATGAAATCCGTGCCACATCGCATTACAAAACGAGGGGATCTTAACGGGCGCTCTGGCACGCGCTGGGCTGTCATTGCTGCACTTATTTCTGCGGCCTTTGCTCCTGTTCACCCAGTCCAAGCACAGCAAACGGCGGCCACCGAATATCAGGTCAAAGCCGCCTACCTCTACAATTTTGGCAAGTTTGTGGCCTGGCCTGACAAAGGGGAAATGGGCAAGGGCCAGCCCTTTGAAATTTGCGTGCTCGGGGAAGATCCGTTTGGCGCGGCTCTGGACACGGTGGTGGCGGGCGAAACGATCAGCGGAAAAGATGTGGCCACCAAGCGAATTACCAATCCGCGGGAGATTGATGACTGCCGAATTTTATTCATCAGTTCGTCGGAGGGGGGGCGCTTGGCAGACATCCTGGGAGCGCTGGACAGGACGAGCGTGCTCACGGTAAGCGATATTCCTCAGTTTTCGCAGCGCGGCGGGATGATCCAATTCGTGTTAGACGGCAGTCGTGTGCGATTTGAGGTGAATTTAACGAAGGCCGAAGGCGCTGGGTTAAATCTAAGTTCCGAGTTGCTCAAAGTGGCAGTGAAAGTGACAAGAAATCCTCATTCTGGATTTTAAGGAACCCGAGTGCGGAACTATTCGATCGCCAGAAAATTGACTTGGATGAACATGCTGGTGAGCGGCACGGCATTGGTCTTGGCCTGTGCGGCATTTATCGCCTTCGACTGGGCTACGTTTCGAGTGAACGCAGCCGGGAATCTCTCTGCCCAGGCCCGTGTAATCGCGGTGAACAGCGCTGCGGCGGTGCTCTTCAACGACCCTGAGTCTGCCGAGAAAACCCTCTCCGTACTGAAGGATTCCCCCAATATCGTTTCCGCCGGAGTTTTAGGGCTCGACGGACGGCCTCTCGCTACTTATCAACGCAGCCGATCTGATCAAATCCCGGAGTTGCCCTCCATGCAAGCAGGGCAAAGCGACGTCCAGGTATTCAGGCGAAACCGGGCAATTGTAGTCGAGCCGATCGTGATCGAAGGAAAAACGACGGGGCGGGTCTACATGGAGTCCGATCTGCAGGCTCTGTACATTCGCCTGAGACGCTACGCAAGCATAGCAAGCCTGGTTTTATTTGGTTCTCTGCTCGCCGCTCTGCTAGTCTCCTCTATTTTCGGGCGGTCGGTGGCCGAACCAATTGCAGGCTTGGTGGAAACCGCGCGGATCGTAACTCGCGACAAAAAGTATTCGGTGAGAGCGAAGCCGGTACGAAAAATGAGCGAGCTAGCAATTTTGACCGATGCGTTCAATGAAATGCTCGCGGAGATCGAACGTCGCGACGCGGACTTGAAAGAGGGCCGGGATGAGCTGGAGCGCAGAGTAGCAGAACGAACGGGACAACTCGCAGCCGCCAACAAAGAACTGGAGGCCTTCAGTTACTCGGTTTCGCACGACTTGAGGGCTCCCTTGCGCAGCATTGATGGGTTCAGCCAGGCGGTGCTAGAAGACTATTCTGACCGGCTGGACGCGACCGGCAAGGACAACCTTCAGCGCGTACGAGCAGCAGCCGTCCGTATGGCCACGCTGATTGACGACTTGCTGAAGCTTTCACGAGTGACTAGGACCGAACTGCGGAAGGAGCCGTTTGACCTGAGCGTCATGGCGAAAGCGATCGCGAGAACGCTTGAGGAAGAAGAACCGACAAGACAGGTGGAGTTCAGCATCGGAGAAGGGCTCACAGTCGAGGGAGACGCGCGGCTTATCCGTGTGGTCATGGAAAACCTGCTCGGAAATGCCTGGAAGTACACCTCGCATCATGAGCGCGCTCATATCGAATTGGGTCAGGATAAGAAGGATGGGCGACCGGTGTTCTATGTGCGCGATGACGGTGCGGGATTTGATCCGCGCTATGCCGACCGACTGTTCGGGGCCTTTCAGCGGTTGCACGGGGCTAGCGAGTTTCCCGGAACAGGTATTGGTCTGGCCACTGTCCAAAGAATCATCCATCGCCATGGCGGGGAGATTTGGGCAGAGGCGGAGATCGAGAAGGGCGCCACTTTCTATTTCAGTGTTAACGGAAAGCATTCTTAAAAAGAAGAGGCCAAACATGGAAAACGAAACAATCCTTCTGGTGGAAGACAATCCCGACGACGAAGTTCTCACGCTACGAGCGCTCAAGAAAAATAACATCACCAACAAAGTGGTGGTCGCTCGTGACGGAGCGGAGGCACTCGATTACTTTTTCGGGACGGGCAAATTCGCAGGACGCGACACTTCCGTGCAGCCGCAAGTAACCCTTCTGGATTTAAAACTGCCGAAAGTGGACGGCCTGGAAGTGCTGAAAAGACTTCGGGCCGATGATCGCACGAGGCTTCTGCCAGTCGTGATCCTTACTTCGTCGAATGAAGAGCAGGACCGCTTGAAGGGATACGGACTTGGGGCGAACAGCTATGTCCGTAAGCCCGTGGATTTCGATCAGTTCATGGAAGCTGTCCGACAGCTGGGGCTTTACTGGCTTTTGCTTAACGAACGCCCACCGGTGTTGGAGAAGGTGTGATGGCAACGACTGCACTGCGCGCACTAATTGTCGAGGACTCGGAAGACGATTGTGCGTTGATGATTCGCACGCTAACCCAAGGCGGCTACGATGTGCGACACCAGCGAGTCGATTCCGCGGAGACACTGCTTGCCAGCCTGGGCGAAGCGAACTGGGATATCGTTCTTTCCGACTATTCGATACCCGGTTTTAGCGGCACTGCGGCTTTGGCATTGATCCGGGAGAAGGGTTTGGATGTTCCGTTCGTGTTTGTCTCCGGCACGATCGGAGAAGAAATTGCGGTAAATGCGATGCGGTTTGGAGCGCAGGACTACATCATGAAGAGCAACCTGCGAAGGTTGCTCCCTGCAATCGAGCGAGAGCTCCGCGAATCACAAATCCGGCGGGATCACAAGAACATCGAGCAGCGAATGCGCCAACTCGAGAAGTTCGAAGCGATTGGCCGGCTGGCAGGAGGAATTGCGCACGATTTCAACAATGTGATCGGCGCGATTATGGGCTGGGCGGAATTGGGAGAAGGAGAGGTGGCCGGGGACAGCCGGGCGGCCAAGTATTTCCATCAAATTCGCAGTCACTCCGAGCGTGCCGCCGGACTTACGCGGCAACTGCTTGCCTATGCTCGGAGGCAGATATTGGAGCCGCGCAATATCGACCTCAATCAGGTAGTCGACGATACAGCGGTTCTGCTTGAGAAATTGCTCGGCGAACGCATTGAAGTGACCAGCCATTTGGATCCCGGCCTGAAAGCCGTCAGAGCCGACCGCTCACAGCTCGAGCAAGTATTCATAAACCTGTGCGTAAATGCGCGAGACGCAATGCCCAAGGGCGGCCGGCTACAAGTCATAACTTCGAATGTGGAACTCGATGAAGAATATTGCCGGCGGCACGTTTACGGGCGTCCCGGGAACTATGTGAGATTGACGGTTTCCGACACCGGTACGGGAATGGATCAGGCGACGATCGATCGGATTTTCGAACCGTTCTTTACCACCAAGGAAGTCGGGAAAGGCACTGGACTCGGGCTTGCGACAGCGCTCGGCGTCGTGAATCAGCACGGTGGCTCAATCGAAGTTCTTAGTGAGCTGGGCAAAGGTACTTCGTTTCATGTCTATTTGCCGGTGAGCGAAAAGAGCGCGGAACCCGAAGCGCAGAAGATGGAAACAGCGGTGGTCGGAGGAAGAGAAACAATTTTAGTGGCGGACGATCACGAGGGAGTACGAGATACGACGCGAGAGATTCTGGAAAAGTTAGGCTACCGGGTTATTCTGGCGCGGGATGGCGAGGAAGCATTTAAGGAGTTCACCGCTCACAAGACCGAAATCGCGCTGCTACTTTTGGACGTAGTGATGCCGCACCTTCCCGGTCCCGACGTATACGCGAAGATCTCCGACAGCAAACCCGGGATTCCCGTGATTTTCACGACTGGTTACTCGGAGGAAGCCACGTGGATGGTCCCGGCACTCGGGCGCGGCGCAATTTTTCTGCAAAAACCCTACGGCCCGAAAGTACTCGCGCGAAAGATTCGGGACTTGCTCGACCAGAAGCCGCAAGTGAATTCTCTGAATTGAACGGGCGACTTCCTGACTGCTTGAGATTCGCGAAGGCATTTCCCAGTTTTTCCCTCACCGGTATTGAGCGAACCTCCCGCCGCAGCTCAGCCAAACCCTCCGCCGCCGGCCGCCTGCCTCATTTCTACTCATTCCCGGTGCGTCGTTGCCCAATGGGATTCTATCTGCCTTGGTTCGGCGTGCTCGGCCAGCCGACGACTCACCGTTCGCGACCTGTGTCCAGGTGGCCATCCGCAGTCGGGAATATCTTCGGCCTGGAATTCCGCGTCAAGTGCAGCAGGCGGCCGAGGAAATTCAGAAGCACTCGCGCCGTGAAACGCTGCCGAAAAATCATGAAGGCCAATCGCCCACGATGGGGCACTAGAATGTAGCAGGGACCAGGGTATCGCCGGCATCGCTGCATCCCAGTTCTCCTGCAGAGTTCGGGAGGCATGTCTTCCCAGGCACAAGCAAAGTTCCCGTGTCCGACGGCCATCGTGGTGCTATTGAGTCTAATGTGCTGCAGGTATGGCCGCAGGCTTTTCAAAGTCGCTATCAAAGCGCAGATTTGCTCTCACGTCGCACACCCACATGTAACGGCCCATCCCCGTATGGGCAGATTTAAACACTTTTTTCCCCGTCCAGGTTTTGGTGTAGGCCTTGGGATCATCAACGGTAATGTCTAGTTCCAGGTGCTCCTGGTCCACGCGCCGGAAACGTTCGATAAGATGTAGTTGCTCGGAATGTGGACGCCCAACTTGATCCAGCCAGGTTCTGTCGTTAAATCCTGCTGTATCCACAACAAAGGTGTTTTCCTCATACCAGCCGATCGAGTCTCCCCACCATTGCGGGTCCGGATCCTTAGGATGGGTTTTTCGGTTCAGGGCCACTTGTTGCCAAAACGGTCCCATCTCGTTGAGGATATAGACTGTGTCGGGCGTTTGAATGAATTTGAATTTAGTCGGATTGAAAAATTCTCTGGGATTGCCGTAGGGCTCGCAGTATTTCATATAAGGATCAGTGGTGTTCTCGAAGGTCGCCTTTTCCCCGTATCCGGCCCTTTCGGATTTCAATTTTTGCAACGCCCACGGGTTGGTAGGGGGTTCCATCCTCTAACTTCTGGCACTGCAGATCAGCGGGATTCCAACCGCATCCTGGCGGATCAGGCAGCCAGTCTCCCGACAAGTCCGGGACGTGTAAACCCGCCTGCCGTTGCGCCGCGGTGGTTGGCGGCACGTTCTGCGGATGCGCCGAGCGCACGGGTCCCCCCGGTGCAACACTCATGGCCACCACCGCGACTAGAATCCAGAAACGATCTCGCATGGCGAAATTTCCTTTCCGCGCAGATTGCAATCGTCACTCGGGACGCAATTCCCAGTATTACCAGAGCGGATCCCAACTCCCGAGAACCGCGACATCTAGGGGCGATTCAACAATTCCTGTCCGCCAGGCTTTACGACCTTGATCAACAGCCCTCGCAGCGAACCGTTCTTAGCAGCATGAAAGTAGATGCTGACGATTTCTCCGGGCGTGAGAGCCTTTCTGCTCCAGCCTTCTTTTTCGAGCATCATGGTTGGCGGTGGTGTTTCGATGGCCCAGTGTTGCACTTGGCCTTGATCATTCGTCGCGTCGAAATAGATCTGGCAGTGCGGCTGCGCCCAATCGAACTCGGTAATGGTGGCCTTCATCGTAGTAGCCTTGGCCATGTCGTAGACCGACACACCGTGATGCGCGAAACTGGTACCCGCGATCAGGAAAACAAGGATTAGAGCCGCGGAGACGACCTTCTTGGGTATCATCGGAGCCTCAAAATAGCGCCGTTAATGCGGGCGCAGGCACTGCGAATTGCTCCATCGCCTATGTAATTCGCGAAACTCGCGGCGATGCTATCCTACCGGATTAATCCAGTCAAACGGTTCGCCAGTCGTTCAGTCGTAGCCCTGAAGGCGGGCTCCTCCTGGCGTTTTGTTAGCGTTCGCCGGAGACACCATTTCGACAAACGAAAGTTCGAGAAAAATGGCCGCACCGAGCACAGAACCTACACAGACTGCAGTGACTTGGCATTGGAATTTTGCTACCGTAGGCATCGGTCAGCGCTCGCTCGCTTCCCGGTGCGGAGATCAAAATCATGAATTGCAAATCCGCCATGCTCGCGGCTCTGTTGAGTCTGCTTTCGATGCCTCTGCCTGTTCTCGCGCACCATTCTTTTACGGCTGAGTTCAACGCCGGAAAAGAAGTCAAGATCACCGGCGTGTTTACGAAACTCGAATGGGCCAACCCGCATATTTATCTCTACTTAGACGCGAAAGACGACTCCGGCAAGGTGGTGACCTGGGTGTTTGAAAGCGGCCCTCCCAACGCGCTACACCGCGCCGGCGTTCGTAAAGATGATTTCAAGATCGGCGACACGGTTACGGTCACCGCGGCCGCCTGCAAGATCGAAGGAAAGCCTTACGGTTTTCTGCGGACCATCAAGTACTCAGACGGGCACGTCTTCGAATACAAACTTGGCGAAAACAACTAGATTGCTTTAGCGTTCTGGCGCATAGCGCGATAATTTGTCGAAGCTCTGACGGTTATGAAATATGGCTCAGGCATGAAACGAATAGCGGCGGCCTCACTCATGGGGGTGCTGCTGCTGGCTGTGATGTTGGTCATCTCGAAACCCGCGGCGCCGCAAAATGGAAAAGCCGCCACAAAATCGTCCTCTAGCGAAAAACCCACGCCGCGCACGCCCGACGGTCACCCGGATTTGAACGGATTCTGGGCCGGAGGTGGCGATAGCGACGAAGTATTTCAAAGATCTGCGGACGGCTCGATTTCCTACAACATCGGCACCAATTTTGATAAGACGAAATACTGCGTCGATGACTCCTGCCAATATTCCAACCAGCCGTCTTACAAGCCTGAATATATGGCCAAGGTAAAGGAAATTGCCACCACCGAAGCAGGCGGCACCACGCCACTCGACCCGCAGTTCGATTGCAAACCCATGGGCGTCCCGCGCGCCAATATCGCCATCGGCATGGGCGTCGGCAATTTCCACATCGTTCAAAGCGGGCAGGCGGTTGCCGTTCTGTACGAGAGCGCGCCGTATTCGCTTTACCGCATCATCTACACCGACGGGCGTGGCCATCCCGACGATCTGGATACCACCTATATGGGCGACTCGATAGGCCATTGGGAAGGCGATACGCTGGTGGTCGATGTAACCGGTCTGAACGACGAAACGTGGCTGGCCGCGCCGCGCGACGCACCGCGAGCGGCGGGTCCGGTGATGTCGTTCATGAGCTACACGAACATTCACAGTGACAAGGAACACGTGATCGAGCGCTGGACCCGCAAAGCAGATACCCTCACCTACGAAGCGACAGTCGAGGATCCGGTCATGTTCACTCGACCGTGGGTGGTCCCTCCTCAACACAAACACCTGGCTCGCCCGGGCGATCATCTGCTGGAGGGCATCTGTGTGGCATACGACAAAAACAACCTGGTGATCACCGACGCTGACAAGAAAAATCAGTGCCGGTCAGGCAACTGTGGCGAAGACAAGTCCGCGCCAAAATAATGGGAACAGCAAATGCCGCGCTGCCGCGCTTGGTCTGCTCGCTCAGCGACGATTAAACTTGCCCTGCTGCCATGGCCTTTCGCCTGACTGGCCAAAATCTGTGCGCCTATGTGAATCCCTGCGTTGTGATCCTCGGTGGGATGGTCCTGGTCCTTGCCAGCCCGGCACAATCCTCGCGCCTCTTGCTTTTTCCAGCGATCGCGCAGTCCGGGCATCGATCCGCTTTTGGCTTTCAAGGTAAATCCAGGCCGAGTGTCCCCGGAAGGATTGTTTTCACCGGCTCTTCGAGCATTGCCTATTGGGACTCGCTCGCGAATGACATGAAGCCGCTCACGGTTGTCAATTCGGCCTTCGGTGGCGCTCAATATAGCGACCTTCTCGACCGGCTAGACCAACTCGTCATTGCCTATGGTCCGAGTGCTGTGGTCGTGTATGCAGGAGATAACGATCTTGCCGCGGGTTCGCGCAAGACGCCTCAGAGTGTGGCCATGGATGTTCAGCAGTTCGTCACGATCGTGCAATCGAAGTTGCCTGGCAGCTGGGTCTACGTTCTTTCCATCAAGCCGTCTGCCGCCAGGTGGAACAGTTGGCACAAAATGAAGGACGCCAACCAGTTGATTCAGGAATTTCTGCGCACGCGCGAGCGTACTCAATACGTCGACGTGGCCTCGCCAATGTTTGATGCCAACGGTAAGCTTCCGCGAGACCTGTTCATTTCCGACGGATTGCATCCCAGCGCGAAGTGCTATGCCATCTGGACTGCGATCATCAAGCCCATCCTTCTCGAACGCTTCGGCCGGCGCGCGAATTCGTCGCGCATCCTGCCAAACCGGGAGCACACTTTGGCAGGCATTCGGAATGGACAACCGCAGAAACGTCAGCCCTGGTTATTAATTCTTTTTGTGAATGACTCCGCATGCCACGCGCGCGCCTGAGTTTCCGGCGGGCTGGCTATGCAGATCGTCTTCCCCGGCATGAACGATGACGGCTTTACCGTCTATCGTTTTGGGATCCACGGCTAGCTCCAGGAAGTCAACGGTGCGTTCGTAGTGGGCGTGCCCGCTAGCGTCGGCCTCGAGATTTCCCAGGTCGCCCATGTGATGTTCGGATGCATCCGGCGCGCCATGCTTGGTGTTGTCCGGATTGAAGTGCCCGCCGGCACTGCTCGCGTCCGGCGCGCTGCAGTCGCCTTTTTCGTGAATGTGGAATCCGTGGTTGCCAGGCGACAAGCCGGTAACGTCGGCGACGATGTGAACTTTTGGAGGAATTTCTGTGAGCCGCACACTACCTTTCACCTTGCTTCCCTGAGTAGGTTTCAGGATGGCCACGCCGTTGTGAGACATACCTTGAGCGCCGACCGTCGAACATGGAAACGCAGCAGCGAGGAATACGCTGGAGACAAGCAGTAGGTTTTTCTTCATCGCCGCCTCGAGATGCGATCTCCGGCCCGCGGACGACGTGCGCCGCGTTACCGTCGCAAACCGCCACTAAAAATACACCGAACCACTCCCGCTGGGAATATACCAAACCCTGTCGGGAATGGTAGGTGCCATGATGCAGCGGCAGGGCCTCGATCTCGAAGTACCAAGGAAATTCCAGCCGCCTGTTCCTATGGGCGCACTCGGCGGGAAATGGCCCGCTCGCAATCTACGCGGATTACGAAAAAAAGGAGTCGAATCCAAAAACAGTGGTCCGGGGCTGCGGGTGAGTCACTGAAGCCTCTTGTCGAAGAGCTGTTTCACGGTCGCCGTTTTCGGCGCATATCAGTTTGATTCGAACCCTCCGCCTCGCGCAATTCTCGACTCCAATGGATGGCAATTTCCTTTCCGTTGCAATGACGCCAAGAGCCGCGTGCTCGTGAAGTCTGTCCTCCCGTCAAGCGATTGGTGACCTAGATTGGGTCGATGACAACGGATAAATTCGATTGACACGTGTTTCAGGCACGTGTTATGAACGGCGCACTCTTGGGGAGATGGTCGGATTCCCACTAACTTGGTCAAGCGAGCTACGGTCGATCGTTATCGCCGGACAGGGCCCTTGTCCGGAACGGGAGGCAACGCATGGATGCCATGAATGCCAGGATGGACGTGAACGGTATGCCGAGACGAGCAGCGAAGTGGATTCTCGTTTTGCTCGTAGCGTTTGTAATTCCTGCGGCCGCACAGGTTCCGGTTGGGTCGATCCGCGGAGTGGTGAAAGATTCATCCGGCGCAATCGTGCCTGGCGCGAATGTGACCATTCGCAATTCGGATACGGCACAGGTCCGCACCGTGGTGAGCGGAGCCGACGGAGAATATCTCGCGCCCTCGCTTGCAGTAGGCCATTACGACGTTACCGTCGAGCACGGCGGCTTCAAGACCGAGTCACGCCAGGGTCTGACGCTGAACATTGGCGACAACCAGGTGGTGGACTTCACGATGGAAATCGGAACCACGCAGCAGGAAGTGACGGTGACCGGAGAAGCCGCGCTCGTGAATACCGAAAACAGCACGCTCGGCGGGCTGGTCAACGAACAGCAGATGGCGGACTTGCCGCTTAATGGCCGCAACTACATGGACCTCAGCTTGATGCAGCCCGGCGTGACCAAGGACGTGAATCAGGGCAATTACCAGGGAGCGAGCACGCAATATAGCTCGAACGGCGCCCCCGTGCGGTCGAATAACTTCACACTCGATGGCGCGCCGGTGACCACCTTGCTTGGCCGCGCACCCACTTCGGAGTCCGGGAATTCCATGGGTGTTGACGGGATCAAAGAGTTCAAGGTTATTACCAGTAATTTCACGGCGGAATATGGGATTGCCATGGGCAGCCAGATGGCCATGGTCAGCAAGAACGGGACAAACCAGTTTCATGGCGATGCCTTTGAATACTTGCGCAACAGCTCTCTAGACGCGCGGAATTATTTCGATTTGCCTCCCACTCGATTGAATGGACACCGTTTGCCGGAGTTCCAGCGGAATCAGTTTGGCGGCTCTGCGGGTGGGCCGATCAAGAAGGACAAGACGTTCTTCTACGGAGTATATGAGGGTCTAAAACAGAAGTTAGGAGTGTCGCCTCTGCTTACAGTACCGGCCGACGCCTGCCATCCAACCGTTGCCACTGCCGCCAACAACTATGGCGCCGGGACGGTAATCTGGAACGGCCAAGGCGCACAGCCGGCCGGGTCTGTGGGGCCTTGCACACAACTCGGTAACAATCCATCTGGTGCAGGAACGAATTCGGTGACGCTCAACCCGGTAATAGCGCCGCTTTTTTGGGCTGTCTTTCCGAACTCGCAAAATTCATTTCTTGGTCCGGCCAACTCGGGGACGACTGGATATTCCTATCCTTCCTCCGATTTGACGCGCGAAGACTTCGGTCAAATGCGAGTGGACCAGAATTTTTCGGCCAGTGACAGCGCGTTTGCGCGCTACACCATTGAAAACGACTCACTGGATAATAACGGCTCGAGCGTGTTGCCGAGCGCCGCATCAACGTCATATCCGCAATACAGAACGACGGGCGGTAGCCGCAACCAATATCTCTCGCTCGTAGAAAACCACATTTTCTCGCCCACATTGCTGAATACGGCGCGCTTGTCGGGCAGCCGCACGGTATACAGGATTGCCGATGAGTATCTGGAAAACACCGTGGGCCCACAGTTCTCGTTTGCTCCGGGCGATCCGACCGGCCGAATTTACATCAGCGGCTTGACCGCCTACGCGCCGGGGCAAAACAATCCCTCGCTCGGCACGCAAACCGTTTACACATTCAGCGACGACGTCACCTATACCCGCGGCAAGCATGCCCTGAAGTTCGGGGCCCTGATCAACCGGTATTACGACGGCATCAACCAGACCCGAGCCGAGTACGGCATCATTCGGTTCAACAACGGCGGACTCAAGACGTTCTTGACCGACACGAATCCTTCGAACCTGGAAGAGTCACCTCCGGGAAACGACCAGAACCGTCATTACGTGTTCAACACATTCGGTTTCTACGTCCAGGATGACTGGCGCGCGACGTCACGCCTTACGATCAACGCAGGGTTGCGCTATGAGTTCATGACCACGGTTACGGAAACGAATGGGAAACAAGCGGCATTCCGCGACCTGGCGACGTCCGGAACGCCAACCATTGGCCCCACCATGCGCGATCGCACCTATTTGAACTTCAGTCCGCGGCTGGGCTTTGCCTACGATGTGACTGGTCACGGAACAACGTCGATCCGCGGCGGATTCGGCATCTACTACGACATCGGGAATATCGGCGCGGCCCTGCAACAGACCGCACTGGCATCAGAACCATTTTCTGAGGACGTGGTGCTGACCAACCCGGCGCCGTTCACCAGCCTGCCGCTGGTATTTCCTCCGGGCGGCTTGGTACCTCAAGGATTGGACTACAACGCCTATACGCCCCACCTCATGCAGTACAACCTGACGGCAGAGCACCAATTCCCTGGGAGTTTGCTGTTGTCTGTCTCCTACGCCGGTTCACGGGGTTACCACCTCTGGACAGTGCAGGAAGGAAACCCGAAGATTCCAGCACAGATCGTGAACGGGGTTAAGTTTTGGACCGGTTTCAGTCCCAACGTAAACCAGGCCATCATTGCCAGTGGCTTTGGCAGCGGTAACAGCATCATCGATGTCACGACCAACTCCGCGTCCTGGTACAACGCTCTGCAGGTGGTGGTGCAGAAGCGATTGGGACATGGGCTGGAATTCGTGAGCAACTATACCTACGGGAAGGTGGAAGACGATTGGCAGGGGCAGGGAAACAGTTCAGACTGCACTTCGGCGTCGATGATGCAGTCTGAGGATCCCACCCGGCCCTATTTGGATAAAGGGCCTTCTTGCTTTGACACCACGCACAACTGGCGCTTCAACCTGCTCTATCATTTCCCGACGGTGGCTGCGAACGGCTTTCTTTCGAAAATCGCAAACGGATGGTGGATAGGAAGCATTTACTCGCTGCAGTCCGGCTATGCATTCAGCCCGGTGCTTGGCGCGAATCGCTCGAATTCTGGAGACTTGCAGGGTCAGCCAGACCGGCCTGACTTTGTAACTGCTGCGAGCATCGCCGCACAGCCCTGCACTTCGCAGCCCGGTCAACCCGCGGCGGGCAGCAACCCATGCGCCTACACTCCGGTTCCGTTTAACAGCAGTTCGGCGATCCATCCGCACACAGTCGCAGGTACTACGGGAGTATTCTGGTTCAACCCCAACATGTTCGAGTTGCAACCCACCACGTATGCACCGACCGCAGGCCCGGGCTGCAAGCCTTCGAATGTGAACTGCTATCTCGGCCAACTCGGCGACGAAGGCCGGAACGTGTTGCGCGGACCCTCGCTTGACAACGTGGACTTCTCGATCGTAAAGGATACCAAGGTAGGATTCCTGGGCGAAGCGGGAAGCCTGCAGTTCCGCGCGGAGTTCTTTAACCTTGTGAACCATACGAACTTCGCCGTACCGAGCTCCCAGGGGCTTCAGGTGTTCAACGGCAGCGTCACCGACACCACTCCGTTCTCGGAAGCGCCGAACGCCAGCGCCGGCTTGATCACGACCACCGTCACCAATTCGCGCCAGATTCAGTTCGCACTCAAGATCCTGTTCTAACGCGGCTGCGAGGTTGATGAGAAGATTGATTGACACGAAAGTACGCGTTTTGTCAGACTGCTGCAGGTCTGACATTTTGAGTGCGAGGTATCCCGAACAATGACAAGGCCCAAAGGTAGTCATTTTTTCCTCGTGCTTTTCAGTTTGATTATTGTCGCCCTTCCGGCCATAGCACATCATTCCTTTACCGCCGAGTTCGACACGGAAAAGGAGTTCTCTGTCACCGGTGTGCTCAGCAAGGTTGATTGGATTAACCCGCACACGGCTACTTGGGTTGATGTGAAGGATGAGGCAACCGGCAAGGTAGAGAGTTGGGGGTGCGAGGGCAATCCGCCCAGCACCTATAGCCGCGCCGGCGTACACAGATCCGACTGGAGAATCGGCGAGCTTGTTACCATGACCTGCCTGGTTCCCAAAGATAATGCCAAGTATTGGGGCTTCCTGAAACAGATCAAGTACCACTCGGACGGTCGAGTGCTCGTCTTCCGGCAGGGTGGAAATTAGCACTCCCATCCGCGCCTAAGCATCTGTGCATGCTTCCGGAAGCCTGAGACGGCGAACTTCCCACAGGAGGCCCAGGGATGAAAGAGCGGCGTGTAATCTACGACGTGGTTCTCAGTTCAGTCGCGGCAGTGTTATCTCTCGGGTTGCCGTTGACCTCTCCGGTTCCCACGCGAGCACAAGAAAAAAATGTCTCTTCGAATCAATCGGCGGCGAGCAAGCCAACTCCGCGCACCCCCGATGGACATCCGGACCTTAGCGGTTTTTATAACCTGGTAGACATTTACCACGGAGACCCCAAGGAAGAAAAACCTGGCCAGCACGTTGTCAGCAGAGGCCAGGATGGGTCGGTGTTCTTTGACTACGGTGGGGCGAACGGCAGTTCAGGCGACGACGGTGGTGCGCGGGTTAGGCAAACCCAGAACGGAAAGGTCAATCTACTCGATCGCCTTTGCGCATCGTGCGAGGAGCCTCCCTACAAACCGGAATATATGGCCAAGGTGAAAGCCATTGGCGATGCCATGTTCGGCGATGCGTCGCCACTCGACCCTCAGTATGAGTGCAAGCCTTATGGAATTCCGCGTGGCTCGCTCCGCGGCGGCGGCGGCTACGCAATGCAGATCGTTCAAAATGCGAAAGTGGTGGCGTTCCTATACGAGGATCGGCCTGGACCGTATTTCCGAATCATATACATCGACGGACGTCCGCATCCGGAAGATCTCGATAAGTCCTATTTTGGAGATTCGATCGGGCACTGGGAGGGCGACACGCTGGTCGTGGACGTGGTGGGTCTGAATGATGAAACCTGGCTGGGCTCGGGTACGGTCGGCCCAAAGTACGCCATGATGCACAGTGACCAGTTGCATGTGGTGGAGCGATGGACCCGCAACGGAGATATGCTCACCTGGGAAGCAACGGTGGAGGACCCGGTAATGTTCACGCGGCCATGGGTGATGACCCCGCGCCAGACACAAATCGCAGCTGCCGACGATTACATCCGCCCCACGATGTGCCTGGCGTTCGACAAAGAGCACATCATGAAAAAGGACGGGAGCGCGTATAGCGACTCAGGCGCTTCCAGTTCACCCAAATCCGGGCCGACGGCTGCGACCACGCCACTGTCGAAAATGGCTGGCGCCTGGAATGTCACCATTCACAGCACCATTCAGGGCTTGCTGACCGAACAATGGAATCTTCAGCAGAACGGCGACAAAGTCACGGGCACCGTGAAGACCGATAAGGGTGAGCTTCCCTTCGAAGGCTCGCTCAACGGAAATATCTTCCTCGGGAACATCAAGGATGGCGACAAGCAGTATGAGGTCCGCGGGACGGCGGTCGGCAACGATTTCGACGGTACCATCCGCATGGGGAAGAACGAATTTCTCCTGGGCGCCAAGCGGTCGCAGTAAGAAAGGGAATCCGCAAGGCGCCCGATGTTCAGGTTCCCAGACTTCTAGATTCCGCAGCCGCTAGGCGACCTGCTGCGTAGCGGCCTCAGATACCGCTCTACTTTCCCGTCATTCTCACATCGTAGCCAAAAGGTCAGGCAATTGGCAGCCGGCCTAAAACGAGTACTTCAGCGCTAACTGTATGATTCGCGGGCTCACCGACGCCGTGGTTATGGATCCAAAGGTCGGCAAATTAGACGTAACCACCGGAGTCGAGAACTGTGGGTGGTTCCAGGTGTTAAACGTCTCTGCCCGGAACTGCAATGTCTGACCCTCCCGGAAGATACTGGTCGTCTTGGACAGCGACATGTCCCAGTTGTTCTGTCCTGGGCCGAGTGCCGTACCCAAACCGACATTGCCAAATGCGGTCGCGGCTCCTGTTGTGGGGATGCCCACCGATGCCGACGTCGGTGCTGCCACGGAAAACACCCCAGAGTTAAAGTAACCAGCGGTCCCAGTGGGTTGGCCGGCATTGTTCAGAAGCCCGTTAAGGACTCGCTGTGTTAGGCTGCCCCCGGACAGTGAGTTCGCCGCGGTTTTGCCGGTAACATATTGCGCGCCCGGAGTGAAGGCAGTGCAGCTGCCTCCACAGAAAATCGATCCAGCATTGGCATTTGTTATGTTCATAGCTGAGCCATCCTGGGCGATCGTCACGCCCGCCAGGCTCCAGCCCTCAGTAACCTTACCGAGAATTCCGTCGTGATGGCCGAGGGGAAGGTTCCACACGTAATTCACGACCAGCCGGTTCGGACGGTAGTTCGGGTTCAAGCCATAGGCCTCAATTAAATACGGGTATGTATTGATGCCGTAGGGCTGAGTGATAAACGCGCGACTCCAGGTATACGCGGCTTGTATCTGCAAGCCATGCGAGAACTGCTTTCGGACGGTGGCCTGCAGGCTGTTGAACTTGTACGAAGCCTGGCTGGCAAATTCGACTCCGTTTGCCGAAAATCCAAGGTTGGGCACACGGTCCACCGCATTTGCAATCGAGTTTGTGGTTACCCCGGTGAGGGTGCAACCCGCGCAAGGGGCTCCCGTCCCCGCGATTTGCGCAAGATTGTATGGAATCGTGGTGGCCTGGCCCTGCGCTGCGGCGGCGGACTGCGTCGCCTGGTGAATTCCATGTGAACCGACATATCCAAGCTCAAGCACCCAACTGGGCAGGAATTCGTACTGAGTATTCAGGTTCCACTCCTCAGTCACCGGAGTCGTGATATTCGGTGCGAGGGTAGCCTGCCCGAGGTTCGAGCTCAACGCCCCTGCTCCCGTTCCGGGTGCTCCAGGGCTCAGGAACCGCGGAGTGAAACCAACGGTTCCCGCTGGGCCGGGGACCAGAAACGTTGGCAATTGCCAGGGATTGGCCAGAGAGGCCGACGTCAAGCCGCCAATGGTTGGCGGAACGATTGCGGGGCTCGTGATGCCGATGGTGTTGCCGGTGATGACATTCCCCGGCAACACGTCATAGAACATTCCGAAGCCGCCGCGGAGAACCCATCGGTTGTTCCCTGTGGGCTGCCAGGCAAAGCCGACCCGCGGCGCAAAATTGTCGCGCGGCGCGCCGTTCGGCACCGCGCTATTGTTCGTATTGCGGGTGACCCCCGCAGGGAGCGTGCCGCTGTAGTTCGCAGGCACCACAAAACCTACCAGGGTACCTCCAGAGGCCTTCGTGGGAGGCAGGGCCGCCGTGCTCACCACGCTCGGCCAGATATCGGTGAACACGCCGCCGTTGACCGTGGGCCAGCCGTCATATTCCCATCGCACACCAAGGTTCAAAGTCAGTCTGGCAGTGAGCTTGAGATCGTCCTGCACGAAGCCATCCAGGCCCAGAGCGCGCCAGTAGAAGGGATACGAGGCGTTCTCGGCAGCGAAGGTGCCCACGGTCTGCATATTGCTCAAGGCCGCGCCGTTCGAAAGCGTGCATCCGGGCGAACCCGCTGCGCACCTTCCGATCAGGAAATCGGGGAACGATTGAAACGTGGGGCTTCCGATGGAATTGCCCGCGTTGTCCTGGAGCACCTGGACACGAATGACCTCGAACCCGCTGCGGAGGGTGTGTTTTCCGTGCGTCCAGGAAATCTGGTCGGCCCATTGGAATTGATTGTCAGGCCAGTATCCGGGGAATTGGTATTGTCCGCCGAAGCCGAAAATGTTGGTGATGTTGAAGTAGGAAAGAGTGTCGAGACCAGGCGACAGATCATTGACGCCCACTTGTGAATTCGTGAAGGGAGTCAAAACCGCGTTCTTCACCACGTAGCGCTGGTAGGCCATATGCGCTTCGTTGACGAAATTGGGGGTGATGATCGAGGTGAGCCTTACCACCCCAGACTGGTTTGACTTATCCGTTGTCACCGGGCTCCCGGGAAGAAAGGCACCCGGAAGATTGGCATTCAACACAGGAAAAGGAGCTGAAATCGGATCGGCTTCGTACTCGTAGCGAATCGAAAGCGTGTTCGCCGTGTTGATGGTGTAGTCCAAATTGCCCAGGCCATTGTGATCCTTAAAGATCGCCGGATCGGTGAAGGTTGTGGGCACATAGCTCGTGCCACCCGGGCTCGGAATCAGATAGTTTCCATTGGGTAGCTTGAGTTGGAGAATGCTGATGGCGACCGGGTTGATGTTATACAACGAGGCTGCTCCGGTTATGGTGCCAACGGGCCCGATCGGGCAGGCTAGGTTTATACTGCCGGCAGTAGAAACACTGAAGCCGCTCTTGCCGGCATTTGGACAACTCCCCAATGGGCTCATATTCATCGCCAGCGCCTTGATGAAGGCTTGGGCGGTCGCATCGCAGCCAACTGTCGGATCCGAAAAGCCGGCGCTACACGTGCCGCGGTTCATCGCAGGCACCGGCGGCAAGTTCGTGCTGGAAGCGCCATATCCGGAAAGCCCGTTTTTCTGATCGCTCTCCTGATAGGAAACGAAGAAGAAGAGCTTGTCTTTCTTAATGGCACCGCCAAGCGTGCCGCCATAAACGTTGGCATTCAGCACTGGGCTCGTATTTGTCAGGCCCTTGGTGAATTCATTGTGCTTGACGAACCAGTCATTCGCATTCAGAACTGTGTTGCGGAAAAATTCGAAAGCAGCCCCGTGAAGGCTGTTGGTGCCGGTTTTGGTAATCACATTAACGTTGGAGCCCGGGTTGCGGCCATACCCCGCGTCATAGGAGGAAGTCTGAATCTTGAATTCGGAAATCGCGTCCGGGTTGGGAATCGGGAAGGAGCCGAATACTACGCCTTCCACGCCGGTGTTGAAGCTAAACCAATTGTTGATAGGCACACCATCCTGCAAGTAAGTATTCTGGCCCGTGCCTCCACCATTTACCGCAATATAAGTGGAGCCCTTCCCGATGCTGCTCGCGTTCGTCACCGGACCATTGGCGCCCGCAGACATGGCGAGCAAATTCGTATAGTTGCGGGTATTGAGCGGAAGTTCGGTTACGGTCCTGGAGTCCGCAACAGTTCCGAGGGCGGAACTCGCGGTCTGAATGGTTTCGACCTCCCCTTGCACCGTGACTTCCTGACTTTGGGATTCCGACCTGAAGATTGTGGTCGAGCACGGAAGTTTCGGTCACGGTAATCGTCACCGAAGGGATTTCCGTCGTTTGGAAGCCCATCGCTTCAAAGCGAACGTCATAGTCGCCCGGTGGAAGCAAGGCGATTGCGTACGTACCGTCGCTGCCGGTTACCGCCGTTCGCACTTGCCCCGTGTCTTTGCTGGTCGCGGAAACCCTCGCATTTGGTATCACTGCTCCCGACGTATCGGATACGGTTCCCCTCAGAGCCCCGCTCCCTGCCGTTTGCGCCTTCACAGCTGAAGGCCACACCGCCGAAACGATGAGAAGAATTAAAACGCAGGCCGCGCCGACACAAGATTCATAGCGAATCTTCATAGACATTTCCCCTCTCCAGTGTTTTTGGGAAGCTGTGTACTCAGAAACCACCCATTTTGCGAGCGGTGATACTACATTTGGTCAGCGCCGTCAACAACTGATAGAGGCATTAAAAAAGGGCCGTCTTGGAAGTAGGTTTTGATCTTTGCACCAAGACCTACACACAAAGTGCCGCATCGTTTTCGCATCTTCGGAATTGCCCTGCGACCTAGTGGTGTTCACCACTAGCGCTAGTGCAGGTCTTCAATTGTCAAGCCTCGTAGGCGCACAGGATTTCTATGTGGCCTTTGTCGCCTGCGGAATGAAACCGTCGACTGATAGGTGAAAATTCGATACTTCGAAGCTTACGTTTCCGGTTCTGAATTTGATATGGACCCGTCTCTATGTTTGCGTCGGAGGTAGAGTGGCTTCAGGCGTCAATTCGCCCCAGTGTTTGCGGGACCGGGAAGAAGCGCAAAAAAGAAACCATGAGCGAGCGGCACGTTGTCGCGCTGATGATGCGGCTTTTGGGCGGCCTTTTGTTCGTCACTTGCCGAACGCAACAGCTATCGCCAGTGTTGCCGAACTTTCCCGAGCTCCTCCAGGCTGGCGACGCTCGGCGAAAGCTTGCGCATAGTGAGCTTCTCCGGTCTCCTATTTGATCTTCTTCATCCACGCCAGGATTGGTCCCGACACGGCTTGATCGGGTGTGTCGATTGAAAATACTTCTCCCATGTGGCTTTCACCCTTCCCGAAGAGCATCGTTGGGCAATGGTCGGGACCTGCTTTGCAGAGTTCATCGTGCAGTGCCTGGTTGAACGGGCTCATAGCTCCATCGAGGCCCGGATCGAGTTCAGCTGACGCAAGGAAGATTTTCACGTTGGTCTTCTCGAGTACGGGCAAGCTCGAGCGCGCAATAAGCTCTTCTTGACTAACCTGAGGCGGGCCTCCGGGGGCGGCTGCAGTCGCGCCAGCACCGCGGCCTCCGCCCGCGCCTCCCGGTCCTGCTGCTCCAGCCGGACCGCCTTCGGGCGCAGCGCCACATGCTTTTCCGGCTCCAGCTGTGGGATTACCCGCAGGAGTGGCTGGCGACGCTACGGGATTCGTACCGTCGGGACGGATGATATTGAACTGTCCCGACATGAACACAACTCCCTTCAGCCCGACGCCCTTCGGACCGTAAAGTTCCGGGTGACCCAGATAGATGCCCAGAGGTCCGTTTCCGGCCGAGTGAGCCCAGGCGAACATTCGGTCAGGGTCGCCGTTATACTTTGAGATATTTGCTTCGACCCATTGGATCATCGCGGAAACGTCTTTGGCGCCCGCATAATACTCTCCGCCTCCGTGCCGCTGCATGAGGATGCCGACCATCCCGTTTTCCGTGGCCCAACGTCCGATGTTGTCGAAGAAAGCGGCGCCTTCTTTGCCGATCTCCATCTTGTTAC
Organism: uncultured Acidobacteriota bacterium; assembly: GCA_963718485.1. Lineage (GTDB taxonomy): Bacteria > Acidobacteriota > Terriglobia > Acidiferrales > UBA7541 > Palsa-295. The sequence continues at coordinate 69,165 of CAVQZU010000131.1, read as the reverse complement.
CCGGTCCTCCCGGCACATAAATCAATACCGCACGGTTTGCGCCACCTTTGTCCGCGGTAAAAATATCCACCACATCCTTCGGGTTAGGACCGAATGACTGGTCGCGGACAATAGTTATTCCAGGGTATAGAGGCGTTGCGTTGCTATTAATATCGTTCGCTGGCATCAGCGGGCGGTAAAGCTGGGACGTGCAGATCGGGTCGACGATGTGCCCGATTTTCAGAAGCCCTTCCTCGATATTCGGCGGCACTTGGGCCTGGGCGACTCCCGCCCCGAGGGTCACGATCATCAACATTATTGTGGCGAATAGAGACCAGAGACGGATCAATCGAGAATGATCTCGCTTGCGATCCGGTGCACAATTCATGTTGCCTCCTGCTACTGCGTGAGCACAGATTTTCTACCTGGTACAGTCTAGATAACTGTGAAACTTCCACCTACCTCTTCTTGCGCGGTCAGAAGCTACTACTGGTGAGTCGAGCGGTCAAGCGCGTCCAGTGAGAGGCCTTAGGAAAAGCATTTCGGGGATGGTTATAGTTACCCGGCTTACATAACTGTTGCAATCGTTACTTAGACATGATACGGGTGTCCCACACATTGAGGGATTGATACCGCTGGATTCTTGGGTGGGGTTTTGCAATCTCGATTCTGTTCAGCCGAGAGGCGTGGGACCTATGGCTTGTAGCCGCTACTCGTTAGCGGGTTGGGTGAATGACCGACTAGTACCAAAGCTGCTGGCATTTTAGCTTTCAAGACAGTTCCTTTTGGGCCCCGGGTCCTCGATTTGCGATTGGCATTCTGGCCGAGCACAAAGGAGGGTACATGGCAGGGTACCGTGGAGTGGATTTGAGAATTGTCTGTGCCATAGCTCTAGCCGTTTTTTTAACGGCGGTTCCGGTTGTAGCCCAGTTGCCTACGGGCACCATTTTGGGAACCGTGAAGGATACAACCGGTGCCAGCGTGCCGGGCGCGACGGTGACCATTCGGAATGCCGATACGGGCGCCGTTCGAACGGTAATGACCGATACCTCCGGTGCCTTTGACGTTCCCGAGTTGCCCACCGGCCATTATGAAGTGAAAGCCGAGCACCAGGGTTTCAAGACGTTCGTCCGCGCGGGCATCACGCTCGACGTGGCACAACAGGCGGTTATCAACTTTACCCTCGACGTCGGCTCCACCACACAAGAGGTGGTCGTAACTGGCGAGGCGCCCATCGTCAATACACAGGACGCCACGCTCGGCGGCTTAGTCAACGAGCAATACATGACTGACCTGCCGGTGAACGGCCGCAACTACGTGGACTTGAGCCTGATCGAGCCGGGCATCAATCAGGACAAGAACTCCTCTACGGGCCCAGGTGCAAGTAACCCGAGTCCTACTGCTTACACCTCGTTCAGCGCGGATGGTGCCCCGCCACGCTCCAACCTGTTCACGCTTGACGGCGCCATCACGAACACTCAAGAGGGTCGTGGCCCTCAGAACGCTGCTGCCGGCAGCTCGCTGGGAATGGACGGCATCAAGGAATACCGAATCATCACCTCTCAGCCCCAGGCCGAATACGGGCTAGCCATGGGCAGCCAGGTGGTGGTCGTGAGTAAGAGCGGAACCAACCAGTTCCACGGCGACGTGTTTGATTACCTTCGCAACAGTGCGCTAGCCGCCCGGAATTTTTTCGCTACCACCAATGCCCCGTTGCGAAAGAATCAGTTTGGCGGCGCTTTGGGCGGTCCCATCAGGAAGGACAAAACATTCTTCTTCGCTACGTTTGAGGGCGTGCGTTGGGCGCTCGGTACGACAAACACCGAAACGGTCCTCAGCCCCGGTTGCCATGCTTCCGCGGGCGCCACGATCACTGCTGCTCAGTGTCCTGATCTAGGCGCGGGGTCACCATCGGTCGTAGTCAGCGCCGCTGCGGCACAAATCCTGCCGCTCATGCCACTGCCAAGTCCTGGTTCGGCCAACTACACCATCAATACCACCAACACCATCAACGAAAACTACGGCCAGTTGCGCGTCGATCACAACTTCACGTCGGCAGACTCAATCTTCGGTCGTTACACCATCGACAATGCGCTCCAGGTTGCTCCCAGCCCCATCGTGCTCACGAACAGCACCCAACAGCCCGATCGCAATCAGTATCTCACGTTGGGTTGGAACCATATCTTCTCTCCCACCGTGCTGAACACATTCAGATTTTCGTTCAGCCGAGTCAACGCGATTACGACCGGTACTGACGCGGTGCCTGGTCCTTCCATCGTTCCGGGCATGCCCCTTGGCAATATCTGCATCGGGGGTGAAAACTGCCCGGGGCAGTACTCAACCATAACCGCCGTTCCGACCGTTCCAACCCGCGACCTGCAAAACATCTACACTCTGAGCGATGACATTAACTGGACCTGGGGCAAGCACTCTTTCAAGTTTGGAGCACTGCTCAACCGCTTTAACGAGGGCGTCGAATCAAACGCCAGCGTCGACGGGCAGATCTCCTACCAGGACGCCGCTCATTTCTTCCTGAGCGAGCCAAACCTGGTCGAGCTTCGCGCTCCCGGCTCCCAGGAAAACCGGTTCAGTATCTTCGACACCGTCGGTTTTTATGCGCAGGATGCCTGGCGCACAACTTCAAGGCTGACCCTCAACCTGGGCTTGCGCTACGAATTTGCCACCGTGCCGCGCGAGCTTCACGGGATTCAGTCGCACGTGGTAAACGACTTCACCGATCCGTTCGTTGTGGGTCCGGTCATATCGCAGCATGAACTCCACGACTTCAGTCCGCGAGTCGCGCTAGCTTATGACGTGTTTGGCAACGGGAAAACAGCCATCCGCGCGGGCGGTGGAATCTTCTATGACGTCGGCAACATCGGACCTGCACTCGAGCAGGACGTGATTGGAAGCCCACCGTTCTCAGGACTGATTGACATCGATGCCGGGTCAAACCCGCCAGTACAGACGATCTGGCCGGTCTCGTTTCCGCTGCCGCCAGGCGTTGCCAGTGGCGGCGCAAACGTAACCACTCCCCAGTTCATCGACTATAACTGGAAGGGCACCTACATGATCCAGTGGAACGCCAGCGTCCAGCAGCAGTTGCCCTGGGACATGGGGATTCTAGTGGGCTATGTCGGCAATCACGGGGTGCACTTGCCGACCGTACGGGACTCGAATCCGATCTTCCCCACCTCAACGGTTCCATGCAGCAGCGACCCTTCGGGCGTTTGTGTCCACGGCGCCGTGGACCTGTGGGATGATGGCCTCCCGTCGTTTACCCCGATCAATCCCAACATGCCCAGCACCATCAACGTGGCTACCGTTTCCGAGTCCAGCTATCACGCCTTCCAGGTCGTTCTGCAGAAACGGATCGGCCATGGACTGCAGTTCCAGACTTCCTACGTCCGCAGCCAGGTTTATGACGATACGCAGGGCCAGGAGAACGTTCGCGACTGCAGCGTCGGCGCGGGTATTCAGGGAACCGATACCTTGCACCCAAGGCTAGTGGATTGGGGGCCGGCCTGCTTCAACGTCCCGAACAACTGGGAATTGAGCATGGTCTACCACTTTCCGACAATAGCCAATGGCAACTCATTCCTGAAGGGTGCAGCCAATGGCTGGTGGATCGCCAGCATCGCCAGTTTGCAAAGCGGGGAACCGATCGACGTGGTTCTGGGCGGTAATCGGTCTAACCAAATCGACCAGAGCCAGCAGGATCGGGCTAACATCAACACCGCGGCCATCATTTCGGCCTTCCCCTGCACGGGCGCCACCTGCAAGTACACTCCCGTTCCTTTTAATGCAGGCTCGGCCACGAATGTGCAAATCAGCTATCCCTCCGGTGGAGGCATCGCCAAAGTTCAGTACTTCACTAACCCCGCGATGTTCTCTCTGTCGCCGGAGACGATGAGTCCGGCTTCTGAACAATCCGCCCTTTGCCCATGCACCATCGGCCAATTGGGCAATTCTCCGCGGGATTTTCTCCCGGGTCCGCATGCCAGAGATTGGAGCTTTTCGCTGGTGAAGGATACCAAGGTAGGATTCCTCGGAGAAGCTGGCATGATTCAGTTCCGCGCCGAGGCCTTCAATTTCCTCAACCATCCGGATTTCGGTGCTCCGAACACTACCGTCTTTGCCGGTAATCAGACCGACTTGGGCCCGTTCTCGGAGAAGCCGACCGGAAAATTCGGACTGATCACAAAGCAGTTGAACAGCCCTCGGCAAATCCAGCTGGCGCTGAGGATTGAATTCTGAAGCCGGCCACTGCTCCGGAGCCTTCGTGACCGCACGTTGCGGAGGCTCCTGCTCGGCGCGGTCGGCACGCACACACACACTTGACTCGAAGGTTCCTGTGGCTTAGAGTTCGCCGCCGGGCGAAGGCTGATGTCTTCGACTTTGCGCAAGGTGAACAAGGACCATGAAAAGACTCTTACTATGTGCGTTCTGCTTAGCAATCATGATCGCGGCCGGCTGGAGTGTGGGCAGTGCCCAAACGCCGGGGCCGCCAGGTGACATCGTCAAAATGGACCCGGGCTTGGACGCCATCCTGGCGCCGGGCACAAAATTGGAATTGCTGAAAGCCGAGGGCTTTGAAGGTGGGGAAGGTCCGATATGGGTCCGAGAGGGAAAATCCGGCTACCTCTTGTTCAGCGATGTCCCCGGCAACCGAATCTTTGAGTGGAAGCCAAACTGTTTCAAGTATCCCTGCCCTTTGGATTCAGGAACGCTATCGGTATTTCTGCAGCACTCTGGCTACCAGGACCCTTCGTTGGTGGGGAATAAAGACGCCAAAGGGGCGCCACTTCGCGGGACAAACGGGCTCACCAGAGATCGCCAAGGCAGGCTTGTAATCGATGCGACCGGGGATCGTGCCGTCGAGCGAATCGAGAAGGATGGCTCGCGCACCATACTAGCTGATCGCTATGACGGGAAAAAGATCAGTTGCCCCAATGACCTCGTCGTTAAATCGGACGGAGCTATTTACTTTTCCGACAGCGGTGGTGGGTGTCTGCCGGGGGGAGAGAACGGCCCCCAGAGGGAAATTGCTTTTCACGGGGTATATCTCATCAAAGATGGGAAAGTCACACTGCTGGACCAGGACCCAATGGGTGCGGCTCCCAACGGTGTTGCTTTGTCGCCAAACGAAAAAATTCTATACATTACGAACGCGCCAGCGCGGAGAGAGATTTTTGCTTATGACGTTCAGCCGGATGACACGGTCAAGAATCGCCGGATATTTGTTGATCTGACCGGCGAGAAAGGTCTCGGCGGCCCCGATGGCATAAAGGTGGATCGCAAGGGAAACTTCTATACAGCGGCTACGGGCGGCCTGTGGATCTTCTCTCCAAACGGCAGACGCATGGGTAAGGTTCCGGCTCCGGAGGGCGTCCGATTTGCGAATCTGGCCTTTGGCGATCCTGATGGCAAGACTCTCTATATTGTTAGCGCCAAGAATTTGTGGCGAATCCGAGTGAAGATTTCAGGGGTGCGACCCTAGCGACGACCGCGTGGTTCGTGGCTGACGGCGGCCGCGCATTTACTTCCATGGAACTGGTTACGAGGCTGATGCGTCTTAATCTTAAGATGGTGTGACCCGAATGTGGCGAGGCAATCCTGATGAGAACTTCAATGCGAGGAGAGAAATGATGACGCGCCTGAAAATCAGCGGTGCTTTGATTGGTAGCGCCCTCTGGATGATGGGCTTGCTTTCAGCTGGAACTGCGGTCGCGCACCATTCGGTGCAAGCCGAGTTCGACATGAATAAGAAGCTTACGCTGACCGGCACGGTGGATAAGGTCGAGTGGATCAACCCCCATTCATACATTACGATCGAAACGAAGGACCCCAGCGGTAAGGTCGAACACTGGTCGTTCGAGATGGCGGGGCCTGGCGCGCTGCGCAAAGCGGGCATGAGCAGGGAAGACCGAGGTGGCTTGAAGCCAGGCGACACAGTGACGATCTCGGGGCTCGGGGCGAAGGATGGCTCGACGACGGGCTTTCTCCAGGCATTAACGTTTCCGGACGGACGCGTATTTAAGTTCGGCACTGACGCCAACGGCAACTAGCCAGAGAAGGAACTTCCGTATGAGCTACTTTGTATGCAGAGGGATCCTGGCGGCGGCAGTGTGCTTGCTTCCCGCGGCGCTTGTTGCTCAGCAGGAACAGCAGGAACCGCAGGAACAGCAGGGGCAAATGCAGCGCCAAATGCCGCTGCCCAAAGACCTGATAAAGCAGGCCAAGTTAGCTCCCACGCCAAGGACACCGGATGGGCATCCGGACCTGAGCGGTCTCTGGAACGGATACTTCGGGGACCCCCTGGTCGGCAACAGAAACCAATTATCCAACGCTGGTATCCAAGAAGTCAGTTCCAGCAGCACCGAAGACATCTACAGCGGCGCGCAAATAGCGACTTACCCGCCGGATGGCAAACGCCGGAACGGCTCGGACACCGAACGCGGTAACACGTTGTTGCGCAGGATGGGTTCGAACAAGCCGATCTACAAGCCAGAGTACTGGGAACGAGTGCAAAAGTTCGACGCGAATTCGAACGAAACCGATGGTGCCTATCATTGCATGGCTGCCGGTGTGCCACGAATCGGCGTTCCATCGCAGATCAGCCAAACTGCCAACGCGGTGGTATTTATTTATCCGGGCCAAGGCGGCCTGCTTGCGACTCAGGCGACCTATCGCGTCATACCGACCGATGGCCGTCAGCACACACCTTTGGATGATTTGGATGGAACATACAATGGTGAGGGTATTGGTCACTGGGACGCCGACACGCTCATAGTTGACACTATCGGCTTCAATAGCTCCACCTACCTCGACCAGGTGGGAGGCTATTTTCACACCGAAAACATGCACGTCATCGAACGCCTGCGCCGGGAAGGTAATACACTCACCTGGCAAGCGACGATCGACGATCCCGAGGTGTTGCTGAAGCCCTGGACGACCAATGAGCGCGTGGTAGTGCTCAGTCCGAATCCCAAAGCTGTGCTGGCCGAGTCCATGCCCTGCAGCGAGAGAGATTTCGCTCACGCTGTTACCAAGGAGCACCACTAGAACGTTTCTCGGCACCGCAGTTCCGCGGTGCCCAAGGATGCGGTCGCATGAGCGTGCCAGCAATCGTAAGAATCATCAGAATGCTGTCCATCGCAGCCGTGGTGGTGTTTGTTTTCCAAGCTGCGCTTGCTCGAAGCAACAAAATCAAACCAGCAGGCGCAGCGGCCGCAATTGCTGCCCCCGACGCCAAGCCCGCTGAGGTTCCAGATGCCAGCGCCGTCCTCGGTGCTGCGGCGGACGCTCTGGGCATGCTGCGAAGCGCGGTATTGGGCCCCGGGCGCACTCCGCGGCTCGATGTGATCAACACGATGGAGTTCTGGGCCAGCGGCACTCCGTTTTCTGAATATCATGCCGCTCTTGTTTACAATCCGCCGGGAATGCGTGTCGAGTTCACCAACCCGGCGGAAAACCCGCAGCATGCGATCGAAGTTGTATCCGGCAAGTACGCTTGGAATGAGTCTCAGGTCGGCGCCGGACTTGAAGCAGGAAAAGGCACTGCGACTCCCGCCAAGAACGCGGATAAAGTGCGGCTTCTGCGCCTATGGACCATGCCCTACGGCGTGGTGAAAGCTGGCCTGGCTGCGGGCAGTAAGGCAAAGGTATCGAGCGAGAATGGATCGACCGTGGTTACTTTCCCATTTACAGGGCAGCTGGAGGGCGTCACAGCAAAGGCCACGCTAGACGCCAAGAATCTCCTAACCAAGGTTGAAACGCAGGGTCCCGACAACCTGACCACCGAAACGGATTTTTTGGATTACGCCGACCGTGGAGAAATCCCGACGAACGTTCTGTTTCCTGGCCACATCGTTCGCAAGCGAGACGGTAAGGTGGTTGCCGACCTACAGATGAAAACGGTAGACACGAACAACCCCTATATCGTCATTCCCGTCCCAGACAACGTTATGAAAGCGTCCGAGTAATCCCGGCGAACGCAGTTGCCGCGAAGAATTTCCGGTTTGACCGCCTGAACTTCCAGCGGTTTCGGGTTCTCATTTACCCTTGGGCCACAAAACACCTTGATCCTCTTTGCTGATAGGTCCCAGCCCTTTGTACACGAATTTCTGAACGCGTTGCCCTCGGTAGGTTTCCGTAGTGTAGATGTTACCCTTCGAATCCGTAGCAATGCTGTGCACGGCGTAGAACTGGCCGGGTTGGCGTCCGCCATCGCCGAAACTGGTCAAAACCTGGAGTGTGTCGCGCAGCAAAATGTGTATCTTTTCGTTGGCCCCATCAGCGAGATAGATGTACTTCTGTCCGGGGTCTCTGGAGAAGGCGATATCCCAAACGGACCCATCACCCAACGTCCTCTTCTCAATCAACTGTTCTTTGACGAAAGTACCATCGGCCTTGAATACCTGGATACGATCATTCGCTCGATCACAGACGTAGAGCAAACCATCGTCGGCGAGTTGCGCGCAGTGCACTGGGTTGCGAAATTGCTGATCGATGGGGGCGTCGGGGTCGTAGTTGCCAGGATTGGTGTCGTCCGGCACGTGTCCATACGCGCCCCAGTGGCGCTTGTACTTTCCCGTATCCGCATCGAAGACAATGACGCGCCTGTTGCCGTACCCGTCAGCGACATACAACTCGTTGGTCTTCGGGTCGACCAGCATCTTTGCCGGCCCTTTGAGATTCTCGACGTCATTGCTGCCTTTACTCTTAAAGGGATGCCCGATTTGCATCAAGAATTTCCCGTCTTGAGTGAACTTCAGGATTTGGTTGTCGGCGAAGGCGCCGGGCTGGCTCGCTTCGGGCGCGGCACTGGCCCCGGTATCCTGAAGCTTCGGATCCACGGCACGACCGTTTCCGCCAATCCAGACATTCCCCTTATAGTCGACGGTAATTCCGTGGTTGGAGTTAGGCCAGTTGTAGCCTTGGCCGGGACCGCCCCAATGACCAATCAGGTTGCCGGCTTTATCGAATTCGAGAACAGGGGGCGCGGTGACGCAGCACTCCGCGGCAGGCGGATTGGAGTTGGCGTACACTTCCTTCGCTTCGAGGGACCCTCCACGGTGAATAATCCAGATGTTGTCCTGGGCATCCGCTGAGACGCCGATAGTCATGCCGATCACCCAATGGTTGGGCAGCGGCTTCGGCCACATGGGGTCCACCTCAAACATAGGCGCTTGAACCCCGGCCGCCTCAACGGCGGCCTTTCTTTCGAGCACGGCAGAGCAAATAGCCAGTGCCGCGATCAGCGCAAGTATTGCCGACCCCAGATAAAGATTGCGCTTCATAGCTTGCCCTCCTGTGATGAACGGGGCGCTCTCCATGAGCCCGCCGAACTGGTGAAGCCAAGTGCCGCTAGACTAACTGATAATCATCAGAACTGCGTACGGTCATTTATCAATGGCCGTCATACCCTGAAATCACAACCCGGCGCCGGACTCCAGACTATTTGACTATGGGAACCAGCGCCGCCCCTGCCGGCCGCCATTCGCCGTTCTGCTTGACAAACATGCGCAGCACGGTAGTTTTGGATGTGAACGAAAGCTTCCCGTTCGCATCTGCAGTTTTGAAGTCCGTCACATCGGTCGCCAAAGCGACATCACCGTAGACAGCCCTTAATTTGAAGTCGTGAGGATAGGGCCCGACACCGTCAACGTGCGACGGGGCCGCGGCCATCTGCGAAGCGATCATCTGCTTCTTTGTTTGGACCTCTCCTTTGACGGAAATTTCGAAAAACGTGTCTGGCCAGAAGTGGCCGCGAAAATTCACGCAGTCTCTATAGTCTTGGTGGTGGGGACCATTACCGGAACTGCATAGCCACTCCTGCTCCACACCCCAGAGCACCTTCTCGAGCTGTGCCTGGTCCTGACCACTGGCCGAAGATTTTGCCGCCGGCTCCTGGGCGATGGCTAAGGTTGAAAAGCACAGCATGGCAAGCAAGCAAAACCATCGAATCCCCGTCATGGCAACCTCCTTTATAAGTTCTCGCGGCCACTAGAGTAAATCTAGAACGAAAGCGTCGAACTACTGGACCTCCGCAATCGGTACGAGCGCGCCCCCCGCGGAATGCCACTGGCCATTCCGTTTCACGAATATTAGCAGGGCCCGGTGAGGCCACTCTGTGTGCTTCCCATTTGCATCAATCAACTTGCGAGTTCTGCGATCAGAGGCCAGCGCAACATCACCGTAGACGGACATTAGCTTAAATTGGTCCGGGAATACACCTTCTCCGGGCTTATAGTTCATCTTGGCTAGCGTTTCCATGGTGGCCGCTTTCGAAAGGACCACGGTCGGATTCCAGCCGACAATCTCGGACCACTGATCGGTGAATAACTGTTTTAAATAGTTAAGCCTTGCTGTCCGTGCTGCATCCATCCACATCTGATCGATGTTGGCGAGTTGCTTCTCAAGCTGGGCGTCAGGATTTTTCGTGCTGATGGCTCCAGAATGCTCGCTGGACGTGGGCCTGGGTGGGATTACGGGCACAAGCGCGGCGGCAGCGGGACGCCATTGGCCATCTTGCTGGACAAAGACGCGGACCACGTGACTATCGGTGGTAAACGCCACTTTGCCGCTGGCGTCAGCAGTTTTGAAATCGGTATGATCGGTGGCAATGGCAATATTTCCATACACAGCCACGAGTTTAAAATCAGCAGGGTAGGGACCTACTCCGGGAGCCGGATTGGCTGCCGATTGCACCGTGACCATCTCCATCTTATTGCGGATCACGCCGGACGACTGTATTTCAAAGAAGCCATCGACCCAATACTTGCTTCGTGATTGCACGCAATCCTTGTAGGATTTCTGGTATGGGCCGGTGCAGAGCCACTGCTGATCGGCGTTCCAGAGGGTGTTTTCTAGCGTCTTGTCTGTGGGAACTTGAGCGAAAGAGGATGAGGTAAGCACCAGCGCGGCAATGAAAGCTGCGAAAACCTTAGACATCGCTGATTTCTCCAAGACCAGATAGAGGCATTGCCAAGCAACCGGCAATGCCGATGTTCCGGCTGGCGCTGCGACCCACTCGAGCAACGCTGCCGGAAATTCATCAAGGCGCGGCGCCAAGAGTATTTTCCCCAGTGCTTGTTGTCAAATGAATACCGTCTGACGTGGTTGGGTTTCTGGCAGACGAAGAAGGTGGCTGGATGACTGGGCAGGTAATCCAGACTGCGGGAGCAATCTCGTAACCGCCATTCGGCTCACTTACCAAATACCTTCAAGGCTGGATCGAGAAGAACGTGCATTAGACAATGCGGTCAGTTTTTTCTGTGACGTTGCCCGGGTTCCATCCAAGTGCTCTGGAATGCTGTCTTGGCTTTGCAGCGTCGCTCAGGTATTCAGATTCTCCCGAATCAAGTCGGTCTCGCTTCCATTTGAGCTGCCGACCGAACACTACGAAGAATAGCCACGCCAGAGCAGTCAAGATCGTGAAAATCATCAACCAATGGACCCAAGTAAGCATGAGGCTGGGGGTGAGTGCCGGCCAGGTGAAACGGAATTGGCTTAAGCGGTCAGCGCGGTCCAACATCCAGTGCCATGCCGTATGCGCTACGAGCGCCGATGCAATGATCGTTCCTATCCGTTCCGCGACAACGAAGCGGAATAGGAAATCCAGCAGCGGTATCAATAAAGCCAGCACCAGGAGTTGCCCCAATTCCACGCCGAGATTGAATGATAAAAGGGACGTTAACAGATGTGACCCGGCAAACTGGAGTGTCTGCTTCAGGGCAAAGGAAAAGCCGAAACCATGAACCAGGCCGAACCCGAACGCGATCATCCAGCGATGCTGAACGCTGATGCTGCCAACAATATTTTCAAGAGCCATGTAGAGGATCGAAATGGCTATGAGCGTTTCAATAAGTGCAGGAAACCACAGTGCGCTGGGAGCGAGATTGTAAGCCGATGCGATCAGTGTAATTGAGTGCGCGACCGTGAAAGCCGTCACGACAGGAATGAGTGCCCTGAAACGGCGGAAGGGAATTACCAGGCAAAACAGGAACAACACATGATCGGTTCCTTCCAGGATGTGCTGAAAGCCCAGAACGACAAAGCGCAGAGCGGCTTGATACCAGCGGGGGGCGAGGTAAATCAAACCCGGATCTCCGAGGAATTCAAAAGCGCGAACGTTTTCACCGGGCGGCAGAAATCGCAGAACGATGAGCACTCGCAAGCCCAAGCGTCCGAGCCCGGGATGGATCGAAAACCTGGCATGATCGGAGTGAATGGGATAGTCGAACAACACGTCCAGCATGGTCTGATTCCAGTAGAGATTGGTTTCACTTGCCAGCTTTGGCCCGGTGATGTGCTCGAGTGCGGAGTCGTAAGATTCAAACGAACGGTCGGACGGCAACGATATTTGTGTCGCAACTACGGCTGGCTTTGGCAGGCGAGACTCGCCCTCATAGATTTCGATAGGATCAGAAATCCAGAGGGTGGCTGCTTCCTGAAGCATCGCATCGATCCGAGAAAGATCCAGGTAGCCTTTCCCCCGCTCCGGAAAATCGAAATCGCGCATGGCCTGCAGCGGGACGCGAATCGCCACGTGAAGATGTTTGGCATCAGGCTTCACAAATATCTGTACGGTAACGTCGTTGGGAATATCGTGTGCCACAGCGGCAGAAGGGCAAAAAAATAACGATGTCCACAGCATCGCAAGTAGGGGGAAAACACGGGACCTGACGGGCATGCCAATCGACATGCGTCGAATACTAATTCGTCATTCTAAGATGTACAAGCAAAAAGCCGTAGGCCGGAGGGGCTTGAACTTGGCTCACCTGTGGCAGGGCGAAGTGGTTTCCGGGGAGTTTCGAAGGGCTTACATGCGTGACCGAAAATTAGACCGGGGCCGACGGTTCCGTTTGGCATATCGCGTTCTCGAAGGATCCCCATCAGAAATATATTGACCGATCGCGGATCGGTCAAACGAGGAAGTGCACACTCTTCTGCGCAGCAACCAGTTTCGGCGAAGGCAGACGGCAGCCCGGACAATTCTGCGCGGTGCCCGGTACCGCGACTGACTCCAACGGAAACACCTATCGGGCTGAAACCTATCGCGGTTAGCGCGTCCAGAAGTTCCTCTATAAGGGTCTGGCCGCAATCACAAAAGAGACCACGGCGTTCGGTAGCCCAAATTGCGTCAAAGTAGGCGGATGGTTGCGCGCCGAAACGAATCAGCTGCGACCACTATAGGAACAGCCCGAATGACCGGGTCTACAAATCGGATGGTTCACTTGACTTTACGGATCCGGTGTTGTACTTGGCTTGTATCGCATTCGAGTGAATATCGCTGGAGTGCGGCCCTAGTCGCTGCCCTTTGGTTACTAGCACGAATCTGAGTCAGCTGTGCCGGAGTTCTTTCTCAGAATAATGGGATTCTTGCGGGAGGTCAGGCCTTATGCATGTGAGGAAAAGCGCGGCGTTCGTTCTTCTAGCGGTATCCCTCTTGAGTCTGAAGCTTTGCTATGGCCAAGGCGGGGGTGGAGTCGTTCGCCTTGACCCAGCGATGAAGGCGCTGGTTCCCCAGAATGCCAAGATCGAGAAGGTCGCCGACGACTTTGGATTCCTCGAAGGTCCCGTATGGGTTCATTCCGCCGGCTCGGGATATCTCCTTTTCAGTGACATTCCGGCAAATGCGATCAAGAGGTGGAGTCCGGACGGTAAGGTTGCGGTGTTCCTGGCAGACAGCGGTTTCACGGGAAAAGATCGTTCTGAGGTTGGCTATCAACTGAACAATGGACGATCGACAGTCACTTTACTGGGCTCGAATGGAATCACTCTCGATCGACAGGGGAGGGTTACCTATTGCCAGCACGGAGATCACGGCGTAGTTCGGCTGGAGAAGGATGGAAAGCGCACCACCCTCGCCGACAATTATGAGGGCAAGCGTTTGAATAGCCCGAATGACCTGGTTTACAGGTCGGATGGCTCGCTATACTTTACCGATCCTCCCTACGGCCTGCGCAAGCTGGACCAGGATCCGAAAAAGGCATTGCCATTCAACGGGGTCTACCGGTGGTCGAGCGGGAAACTGCAACTTCTTTACAAGGATTTCAAGGCGCCCAACGGTATAGCTTTCTCACCGGACGAAAAATATCTCTATATTGACGACTCGGCTTCCAGAACCTACTGGCGATTCGAAGTGCAGCCCGACGGGGCTATCGCGAACGGCAAATTGTTCTTCGATATGAACTCGAGTAAGGAGCAGGGGGTTCCCGATGGCATGAAGGTCGACCAAAAGGGGAATATCTACGGCGTGGGCCCCGGCGGCATCTGGATCCTCTCGCCTCAGGGCAAGCATCTGGGGACCATCAAGGCCCCCGAAGATCCCGCAAACTTGGCTTGGGGTGACGCAGACGGCAAAACTCTCTACCTGACGGCACGCACCGGTCTTTACCGTATCAAGCTCAACGTCGCGGGCATCCGGCCGTGACGATCCGATCCTTACCAGGGGGACCAATGAATCGAGTGACAATGGGATTCATCATAGCGATGCTGGCGCTTGCGCCGCTTACGTCTGGGCAGACGAAGGTTGCATCCACCGCAAATACCGAAGAAGATTTGAAAAAACTCGATCACACCTGGCTGGATAGTGAGAAACGGTATGACATTGCCTTCTGCCAGAAATTCTTCGCCGATAGCTACGTGTTGGTATTGGCCGGCGGAGAAGTTTACACCAAGAAAAAGTGGCTGGACATCCTGGCATCGCCGACCGAGCGGCCTACGCTTGAGGTGCTCGACCCCGAAGATATCCAGGTACACGTCAACGGCAATGTGGCCATTCTAACCGACCGTACCACAATCAAGGGCCACGATAGTAAAGGCAACAGCATGGACGGGGAGTACCGAGTTTTCCGCGTGCTCATTCAACAGAACGGCAGTTGGAAAGCTACCGGAGTCGTGATGAACCCGCTTCATCGTTAGCAGCGCGGAAGTGATTGGAGAGGATCAAATATATGCGGCGAATCTGCGGAATAGTGGTCGTTCTGGCTCTGGTAGCAGCATCTTTGTCCGTTGCGGTGGCTCAATCGCGCGTGGGACAGACAGCGCAGAATGAAAGCCCCGCTGAAATCGCTGCGGTGCTCGATCACATTTGGCTCGACGCGGCTTACAACCATGACACCGGAACAATGGCATGGCTTTTTGCAAAGGACTTCGTCGAGGTTCACCCCGGCGGCGAGATTGTGAACGGGCAGCAGCAGATCGAACAGATCAAAGACCCCAAGAATCCCATAAAAGAAATACACCCTGACGATATCCAGGTGCGTTACGCGTCGCCGGATGTCGTCGTACTCACCGATACGACCACCATCCGTTCCCAGAGTGGCACGCCGTACGGCGGAACCTATCGTGTCATCCGAGTTTTCGTGAAGCAACAGGGACACTGGCGTGCAGCGGGGGCTGGAATTACGGCGATCACTCCCCCGAAGTAGTTGGAGAATGGGTTGTTTGATGATCACACCGCGGCAGTAGTCAGCCATGCCGAGGACAGGTCAGAGTCGTCTCCTTTCGTTGGTTACATTGCCGAAAAAGGAACACCATGAACAAGAGTAAGGTACTTCTCGCGTTTGCGGCCGGATTACTTGCGTGTACAGTGATCTGGGCACAGAAGGGCAAGAATCTCGAGATTTATTTTATCGACGTGGAGGGTGGCCAGGCCACACTGTTTGTCGCTCCTTCCGGCGAATCGATGGAGGTCGACACTGGATGGGCTGGCGCTCGCGATTCCGGTCGTATTGCGGCAATGGCGAAGCAGGCCGGAGTCAGCCGCATTGATTATCTAGTATTGACTCACTATCACGGCGACCACGCAGGCGGAGTGGTTGATCTCAGTTCCCGGATCCCTATCGGCACTTTCGTCGACCACGGGCCCAACGTGGAAGAGGCGCTGGGCACACCCAAGAACTACGCCGCCTATCTCACAGTTCGAGACAAAGGGAAGCACATCCTGGCGGCACCCGGCGAAAAGATGCCCATTAAAGGTCTCGACGTCCAGTTCGTGTCCTCGGGGGCCGAAACCATTACCAAACCGGTGCCGGGCGCAGGCGCAGCAAATCCTCTTTGTTCTGAGTTTCAGCCCAAGGACGAAACCAAGGAGCCGCTCGTCGGCGGCGAAAATAAACAGTCTGTGGGCCTGTCTATTTCACTGGAACATTTCCGAATGGTTGATTTCGGCGATCTGACCTGGAACAAGGAACACGATCTTGCTTGTCCAAATAACTTAATCGGTGCGGTCGACCTGTACGTCGTTTCACATCACGGACAGGATATCTCCAGTTTGCCAATGCTTGTCCACGCCATGCGCCCTCGCGTGGCCGTAATGGATAATGGCGCCAGAAAAGGCGGAGCCGTGGCTACGTTCGAGACATTGAAGAGTTCTCCGGGTCTGGAAGATCTTTGGCAGTTACACTACGCCGAGGACGCAACCGAACACAACATGCCAGAACAGTTCATTGCAAACCTGGGGCGCGGGGGAACGTCTGCAACCGGCGTTCCGGACGAAGGAACAGCGAACTACATCAAGGTTTCGGCTATGGCAGACGGCAGTTTCACCGTTACGAACAGCCGCAACCAATTCAAAAGGGAATACGGCCCTCGCGGCAAGTGACAGTGAACATATAGCCGAACGTATATCCTTTGCCTGGCAACATTTGGAGCTTGACCACAACGGCGACCACTTCATGACTGCTGAGCGTACGGAGCAAAGCCGGATTCCGGTCGCGAGTCCATAGTGCGGAAGGAGTAGGTCCGGTGAAATATGTCTCAATCTCGTCGCTGTCTTTAACGCGGTGGCCGGCAGCCAATGGCCGCTTTACTCATTTTCGCTCTGCCCGTTGGGCATGGCGTTGCTCGCCGGGTCAACTCAACGGTTCACACGAATAGGCGATGCCCGCGGTCACGCTCTAGCTTTCTGCAATCCCACATCGTTGTAACGGCGAATAAGTTCTGCAAGGTTGATTCCGGTCTTCTTCGATATTGGGACAAGCCTTTTCACCCGAGAGTCGGTGGAGCCAGATGGTTGTGCGCTTGCTAGCAGCACGGTATCCTTGAACGCCGTCAGTTAGCAATGATACGTAATTCGCCTCCGCTCTAAAGCACCGGCAGTCAATTGCATCAGTGGGCAGCGAGCCAGCAATGGAAAAACAATGTCTACACCTACGCACCACTTCAATTGCAGAGTTCCTGGTGAAACGCTCCTTGCGTTCGAGGGAGGGACAAGCGTACGATCCGCGAGTCGAGGTTCCAGATCGGGAATTCCGAGGCTTCATCAGAAACCGTCGGATTGAACGGGCGGCGTTGTTTTCGTGTGTCGTGGCTCGCTGGGCCGCGAACGGAAGAGCGCGCTTAGGTTCGGTTTCCGGTCCGCCGTTGTCAGCATTTCAGAATTCCGCTGGTCGAGCCACTGGCAGTTGGCGGCACGCAAAGAAGAGTACAACACCTACGATTTCTTAAGCCGGCATCGCGACAGATAGGTGCGCCGCTAGAGGCTTGGACAGCCCGATCATGCCATGACGATCGACATTCATGCTCACGTAATCAGTACCGATACGGAGCGCTATCCGAACGCGCCGATCGGCGGTCAGAAATCGGACTGGTCTCGCGAGAGACCCGTGAGCACCGAGCAGATGATCGCCGCCATGGATCAGGCTGGCATTGCAAAGTCGGCCCTGGTGCAGGCTTCTACTTGTTACGGCCACGATAATTCGTATGTTGCCGACGCCGTCGCCGCCCACCCAAACCGGTTCATCGGCGTCTTTTCTGTGGAGGTTCTCGCGCTTGATGCTCCAGAACAGATCCGCTATTGGGTAGGCCGCAAGCTGACCGGAATGCGATTATTCACCTCAGGCAGCACGATGCCCAATCAGGGGGAATGGTTCGACGATCCGCGATCCTTCCGGGCCTGGGAGTGCGTGAGCGAACTCAGAATCCCCGTGTGCATGCAAATGACGGTGAAAGCAATTCCGCGGCTCATCCCCATGCTGGAACGTTTCCCGAACGTCTCCGTCATTCTGGATCACTTGGCAAAGCCAACGCTGTCGGACGGACCTCCCTACACCGGCCTGACCGATGTCCTTCGGTTGGCAGATTACGAGAACCTGTACCTGAAACTGACCCCGCGCACCGTCGCGGAAGCCCAAAGCGGAAAGGCCACCCAGGCGACCTTCTTCCCGCTCCTCGTATCGAAATTTGGAGCTTCGCGAATCGCGTGGGGATCAAACTATCCCGCATCTGAGGGAACGCTCCCGGACCTGCTGAAAGTTTCCCATGCGGGCCTGTCCGCATTGTCCGCCGAAGATCGCGATTGGATCTTCGCCAGGACAGCGCTGACCCTTTATCCCGCGCTGGTCGGGAGCTAGAGGCAGAAAATTGATGCCCGAAACACACACCCCGCTGACTCTCCGGACTCTGTTGGCGGTGTACCCAAACACGGTCGCCTTGAGAAACGGGGAACTGCGGTCACGGCTCGTGAACTTTACGTTTTCCGACGTCGAGACCGCCAACAAGGCGTTCAAAGCCTTTGTGCGGGAGCAGAAATTCGACTTAGGCGAGCTTGCCGTGGTCACATTTCTGCAAGCGAAGGCCTTCGGCAAGCCGTACGTTCTAATGCCTGCGGTGGTTGTGGCGCGCGGTCAGCATCACACGATCTTTTACAATCCGGAACGCGGTCATCTGAATCCCTGCGATCTCAATGGCCGGAAGGTGGGAGTCCGCGCCTACACGCAGACGACTGGTGCGTGGGTCCGAGGTTTCCTGCAAGAAGACTATGGCGTCGACTTCCAGCACGTGCAGTGGGTCACCTTTGAAGATCCGCACGTCGCTGAGTTCACCGATCCACCCTGGGTTCAACGGGCACCGGAAGGCAAGCATCTGTTGCAAATGGTGGTTGATGGCGAAATCGACGCGGCCATCTTCGGAAGCGAAAATCCTGAGGGCACGCCACTCAAGCCGCTGATTCCCGAGGCGGCAGAGGTTGAGGCACATTGGGCCGAGAGGCACGGCGGCGTTCCGATTAATCACATGATGGTGATCAAGGAATCAATCGCGCAAGCCCGCCCCGACATTGTTCGCGAGGTTTACCGCCTGCTTAAGGAGAGTACGGCCGCCGATCCTGCGAAAAGCCCTGGCCTGCTGCGATTTGGCGTCGAGGCGGTACGCAAGCCGCTTGAAAGCATCATTGAATATTCCGAACGGCAGCGCTTGATCCCGCGCCGCGTCTCGGTTGACGAATTATTTAACGACGTCACCCGCTCGCTCGACTAGATGCCACTATGCAAACGCCAACCGCAAAGATAGAAATCAGCGAGGTCGGGCAAGCTGCCCCGATTCGGCGCGCCTGGTACAAACATCTCTCGGTCCAGATCTTGCTTGCGATGGTGTTGGGCGGAATCGTCGGCTACCTACGACCGGAAAGGGCCGAGACGTTGAAGCCTCTTGGTGACCTCTTCATCAAACTCGTGCGAATGCTCGTGGCGCCGATCATTTTCTGCACCGTCGTGCACGGGATCGCGAGCGTTGGCAATGCAAAGAAGGTCGGTCGCGTTGCAATCAAATCGCTCATTTACTTCGAAGTGGTGACGACCCTGGCCCTCATCCTGGCCTTGCTGCTCGTCAACCTTTGGGCGCCTGGTGCGGGTATGCACGTGGATCTGAAGACCCTCGCGGAGAGCGCTGTGAAGGCACCTGCAAAGCCGGTCAGCTTCGGTCAGTTTCTGGTGAACCTGGTGCCCGCGAGCGCCGTGGGAGCTTTTTCCGAAGGTGAAGTCATCCCAGTGCTGTTCTTCTCTTTGATGTTTGCTTTCGGATTGCTCGCCTTGGGCCCCAAGGGCAGGCCTCTTGTCGACGGCATTCACTCGATTGCGCAGGTGTTGTTTAAGATGATCGGCTTCGTGATGTGGATCGCGCCCATTGGTGCATTCGGAGCCATCGCGTTTACGGTCGGCAAATTCGGCCCGTCCTCGCTCGTTGCCTTGGGCAAACTGGTCTCGGAGTTCTATGTTTGCTGCTTGCTCTTTGTCGCGATTGTGCTAACCCCGATCGCCTGGGCCGTGGGCGTCAACATACTGCAATTGATTCGATATTTCGCGGCCGAGTTAATGATCGTCGTCGGCACCAGCTCGGGTGAATCCGTGTTTCCGAGCGTCATCGCTAAACTCCGGCGGCTCGGCGTGGAGGAATCCATCGTCGCTCTGGTGCTGCCTGCCGGTTACTCGTTCAATCACGACGGGACATGCTTGTACTGGTCCACGGTCTCGGTGTTTCTCGCGCAAGCCCTCGGCATTCATTTGTCAATCGGTCAGCAGTTGGCGCTTCTCGCGACGATGTTATTTACGTCAAAAGGCGGCGCAGGTGTCGCCGGTTCGGCGATCGTGGTTCTTGCAACTACGCTTTCGGCCACGGGCGTGATTCCCGTCGCCAGTGTGGGATTAATTCTCGGCGTTCACAGTCTTTTGTCGGCTGCCTTCGTGCCGGTGAACGTATTGGGCAACTCGCTTGCCACCATCGTCATGGCTCGCATGGAGCACGCCGTCGATGTGCCGACGCTACACGCTGCGTTGCAAAGTGGCCCGGAAGAGGTCGCGCAAGCGTCCGCGCTTTAGAATTCGCGTATGACCGACACGGCCCACCGCGGACGCCTCCTGCAGCTCCGATGTGCACCAAGTCTACGTTGATCAAATCACACTGATCTTGTTTGGGCTGGCCGATGGTGCGGTTGGCATCCAGAAGTCGCTCCCCTGAGGCGTCGAGCGCTGCTCTCCGATGAAAGATCAGATTGTCGCAGTACTCAATATGGGTAAGGAACAGGGGATGCTGACAGCCCCTTTTCTCACTCCCCACAACGTCGAGGGCTGTAAAGTTCTGCAGCGATCTCTGCCGCATGGCAACCGCCAAGAGACCTCCGTAGGAAACTGACTTCGGTCAGGATTCTGTTCAAATAGGTCCGTTTCGTGAAAGTCGCGGGCATGGGTCGGTGTCTAGAGTCCGCGATATTAGTGGGGAGTCAAGCGATAGGCCATGTCGTAGCTGAGCTCGACCGGTGCTGGTCGGAAGCCCTGTGGCCCGGTAGCGTTGATTCATCGCTCGATCAGCATCCCTGGGGATAAGCGTCGCCCGGACGCTTGTCCAGACGAAGGGGGCACAATGTTGAACAGACTCGTAGCGGCAACCCATTGGGCGCTTCTTTTCATTTTGCTCGGTTCCGCCGGTGTGAAGGCGCAAGTCAGCACCGCGACGATTCTGGGCACGGTGACCGATCCCTCTGGCGCGGTCCTGGCCGGGGCGAAGATCGATGCAAAGGACATCGGCACCGGCATGATGCGATCCGCCGTCAGCGACGCGCAAGGGCGGTACCGCGTGGCAGATCTGCCCATTGGCACTTACGACGTTCAGGCTGGGACCACGGGGTTTCAGACGGTCGTTCACAAAGGAGTCAATCTCACAGTGGGCGCGCAGACCGTCGTCGATTTTACACTGCAGGTCGGACAAACACAGCAGACCATCACCGTGGAAAGTCAGGTGACCCAGGTCGATGTCACATCCTCCGCGGTGGGGAACCTGGTCGAGCCCACCCAGATGACGCAGCTACCGCTTAACGGCCGAAACTTTGAGCAGCTGATGACGCTCGAACCTGGTGTGACCTCAATCTCCCACACTGTATCCGGGAACTCTTTTTACGGAACTCAAGACAGTTATTCGATTGCCGGATCCCGGCCAGAGGGCCAGCAATTCCTGCTGGACGGTTCTGATATACAGACCTTCTGGGCCCATGGGACGGGTTCGGGTGCTTCGGGTGAATCGCTCGGCATCGATGCGATCGCAGAATTTCAGACGCTGACCAACACCTACAGCGCGCAGTTCGGCGGCAATGGCGCGGTAATAAATGCGACGACCAAGTCAGGGACCAACAGTGTCCATGGTTCGGCCTACGAATTCTTCCGCAATAGCGCGCTTGATGCGCGCAACTATTTTGATCCGGCCCAAATTCCTGAACTTCGCAGAAACCAGTTCGGTGGCAGCCTCGGTGGCCCGGTCAAGACGGATAAGGCCTTCTTTTTTGTAAACTACGAGGGCCTGCGGTGGGCTCTCGGTGGCACTCAAATCGCGAATGTTCCCGACGCTGCCGCCCACCAGGGGCTTCTTCCGGATTGCGTAGTGAATAGCGCTCCGGCCTGCAGCGCGAGCCAATTGGACAACGTGGGTGTTGCCTCTAATATCGCCTCGACGCTGGCTCTCTATCCGATACCGCCGGCCGGAAGTGAAATTTTTGCTCCTATCGGACCGAACGATGCCATGAGTCCGACTGGCTCCGCGACGATTCAAGAGGTCGCAAACGCGCCCACAACCGAAAACTACATTCTCGGGCGTTTTGACTACACCTTTTCCGATAAAGACTCCCTGTTCTTACGTGCCGTCCGTGACACCGCCAGCCAGATTTTGCCCTTCAGCGGCTCGCCGGTCCCATTGTGGCCGGAACAAGATGCGACGGCCAACTACTTCTCGACAATTGAAGAGAGACATCTATTTTCTTCGAACTTGATCCACTTAGCGCGATTCGACTTCAACCGACCGAGCGACAGCGGCCATCCCACAAGCAACACGCCACCCCTGCAGTTCTTCCCGGGGCGGGAGGACGGCCAAGTTCTTCTCGGAAACCTGACGACGATCGGTGTGTCCCCGGTGATTCCATTCACGCTTCCTGAAAACAAGTTCACTTATGCCGACAGCGTTGTATGGACCCACGGGGCCCACAGCTTCTCGATGGGGATGGCAGTAAGAAGAGTTGAGAGCAACACGTTTGCTCCCTTCCTATTCGGCACGCAGTGGACGTTCGGTGGTTTGCAGTCCTTCTTGGAGGGCAGTGCATCGTTCGTGATAGGAGCTCTCCCGGGGCACTCCGATGCCAACAAGGACTTCCGCCAACTGTTTCTAATACCTTACTTCAACGACACCTGGAAACTGACGCCCAAACTCACGCTCAACTATGGGTTGAGGTATGACTACCAGACGAACCCGCTGCAGATAAATCACCCGATGGAAGCGCTCGTCAGTGCGCCGTTTGGAGATTTTGTCCCGGTCGCTCACGCATTCCGGACCAATCCGTCGTCTCACAACTTTGAGCCCCGCATCGGGATCGCCTACGATCCTTTCGGAAACCACAAGACTTCGATTCGGGCTGGCTTCGGGATATTCGACGATGTGGTTCTTCCTCGCTTGTACGCTCCCGGATACTGGCTGAATCCCCCCTTCACGATCGGTTTCCAACCAGGACCACAGTATCCGAGCGCGTTCCCCGCCAACTGCCCCTCTTGCCCACCGTCACAGATCTCACAAGCCCAGGGAATCGATTATAACTTCGGCTCCACGCCTTACATGATCCAGTACAACCTGAACGTTCAGCGGGAGCTCGGTCAAGGAACCGTATTGACGGTTGGGTATGTTGGGTCGCAGGGCGTTCACCTCGTGCTTGACATGGATGTGAATCCTGGAGGGCAGGTCGTGAATGGAAAGATCGTGCCGTGGATCAATGATGGCAGTGTCCCAGGATTCAACGATGCGAGTAATTGCGAACCCGGGGCAGCTCCTCCTCCGGACGGGCAACCTATCTTTGGCTGTCTGAGCCCCTCTGGCGTGGCGGTAAACTCGCTGCCGCGGGTAAACCCCAACTATGCCTCGCTGGACGAAAAGATACCAGGAGCCCATTCGCACTACAACTCGCTCCAAGTAAGCGTCAATCACGAGTTCAGCCACAACGTGCAGGCACAGGTGTCCTATACATACGCGAAATCAATCGATGATTCTTCGGTCACCTATGGCCTGGAAACCTTCAGCCAGGGCGGGGCCAACCCCCCCATGGACGTTCAAAATCCCTTTGATCCGGCGGCCGATAGCGGCCGGTCGATTTTCGATCAGACCCACGGTTTCCGAGCCAGCAGCGTCTACCAGCTGCCCCTTCGCGGAAATGAGTTTGTTCATGGCTGGCAGGCGGCGGGAATCCTAACGGCCAACGGCGGTTTTCCCTATACCATACTGGACGCGGCGACTGACTATACGGGAACCCAACTGATCAGCGGGCGTCCGAACCTGAAGTCCGGATTCGGCCAAGCTCCCAAGGTATTGGGAAATCCGAATCGGTGGTGGGATTCGAGCGGTTTTATGCTGCCGCCGGTCGGAGAGCTCGGCAACGTCGGAAGGGATACGGCGCTCGGCCCGCGTCTGGTAAACTTCGATTTCTCGATTATCAAGGATACGGCGATTCGCAAGGTTTCTGAAACGTTCCACGCTGAGTTTCGGGCCGAATTCTTTAACATTTTCAACCATACGAATTTCGGGAATCCGAGCACGAACGCATTTGTGTCCACAGGGCCAAATACATTTAGTCCCAATCCGGTGTTCGGCCAAATCACCTCGACCAGCGCAACTTCGCGGCAGATTCAGTTTGGGTTGAAAGTGCTTTTTTGAACTCTTTGAACTCCTGGGTCAGAAAGACCGAAGTGCTTGACCTTGCCGTCGTGGATGAGTTCCTTCACCGCTCCCACGACGTCTTCGATCGGCACGTTCAGATCGAGACGATGTTGGTAGAACAGATCGATCGCATCAATCTTGAGTCGCTTGAGCGAAGCCTCAGCGACCTTTTTGTTTAGTGCTGGCCTTTAGGTTGGAACTGATCCGACTCGCAGCGTAGGCGGCGCGCGAGGTCAAGGGCATAGGTGGGCGATTACGTATAACCGACTAACTGGGACTTACAAGGCGCGCTCGTGCAAGAATCTGCTCGATAACATCCGTCTTAGCTTCGGCATAATCTTGGACTTCCTTCCATTCCCTCTGCGCCAATTCCCGCTTGGTGCGCTCGTAGAGATCGCGGTCAGCTGCATTGCTGCGGAGCCGGTCACGGAGAATCAGAATGCGATCGATTTCTGGACAGCCAGCCGAGAAGACGTGCAAATTGATGTCCGCGTTCGGTCCTTTGAACATCCTATGCTCGTACCAGTTGGGTTCTCGTATGCGTAGCAGGTAGCCAGCGGATTCCATGATCGGAACGTACGTGTATTCGTCCGAGGAGTCGGCGACCACGAGAAGGACGTCGATGATCGGTTTGGCAGCAAGGCCTGGGACGGATGTTGACCCAACATGCTCGATTTGCAGCGCCCGGCCCCCTAGCAGTGCGCGGATTTCGTCAGCCTCCCGCAGAAAGATTCCCGGCCACTGCGGATCGGAATCCGCGATCAGAATTTGGTAAGGCAAAGAATTCCTTCTCCGAATTACCGGCGTCGCCTGCCGGTCAAGTCTAAGCGACTGGCGTAGATGAACAGTGGGCCGCTACATGTCGGGTGATCCAAGGCGACATAACGGGGGCCCTATAGTGGGTTTTGAATATTCGCCACAAAGATCGGTCCGATTCGGGCGGCCCTGCTGCGGACAAGGTTCGGATCACGGGCATCACGATCAATCGCATCGAGAAAGGGAAAATTGTTTAAGGCCGGGACCATTGAGATCAGCTAGCCCTGATGCAGCAGGTTTCAACCGCCCACAAATAACTCGACAATGCAAATCTCGATTGATTGTTTTCTTCGCCTTTCAGCAAACTCATTTGCTTCGCCGATTTGATTACCTCGCGAGGCCGCTACGGAAAGTGGGATATAGCGGCGACCATCCAAACGACGATTTCAATCGCGCATTACTGCATCCGAGCGACAGCATGGACAAATCATGTGTGGGTTGCGGCTCGGGTGCACCTATTTGCGTTGCCACGAACGAAAGAAGATCACGGTAACTGACGGGTTCGTCGTCCACTACATTGAAGATACTTCGGGCAGGGGCCTGTTCAAGTGCGACCACGAACGCATTGGCCACGTCAGTCACGTGGCACAAAGAAATGAGACCGGATCCATTCCCCGGCATCTGCAGTTTCTCTTCTCGTGCTGACGCTCGCCAGCCATCTTCCGCGCCAGTGCCAGCGCCGTAGAAAGCCCCGCCGCGCAAAATTACCCAATCGAGCGGGCTCACCTTTACAAACGATTCCATGTCTACGGTAGATCGTCTGTGCGGGACTGTCACAGCAGAAGAAATCGGGACGTTTTCATCTACGATTTCTTGCCCGTGATCTCCATATATGAACGTGGTGCTCTGTTGAACGTATCTCTCAACCTTGTTCTTTTCCCCAGCCCGCAGGAGATTCATCGTTCCTTCTCGTCGGACGCGATCATTTTGATGCCAATCCCGTGGGTCTCTCGGCGGAGCTATCGTAGTGGCGGCTTGCACAATATTGGTTGCAATGTGAAGCACCGCCTCGCAATCGTTTGTCGCGACGATCATCCTGTCGGGGTCCAGTATGTCACCCAAAAACACTTCCGCACCCATATGACGCAGCAGTGTGGCTCTCTTTTCGTCTCGCACAACTGCTCGAACACGGTGCTTGCGTTCTATCAGCCGAGGAATCAAATAGCGACCCAGAACTCCGGTCGAGCCGACAACAGCAACCCGCATTGGCCACCCTTCCTTGGTGTGTACTTTGTTCGCTGATCTGATTCTGACATCAGAGGCTATGGAATCAAGCGTCATTGAGGGGAGAAACCAAGACCCCGAGGCTCCGAATCCGGCGTTTGCGCCGTTGAGATCTCTAAATCAAATGGGCCGAACGCGCGTTGGCTGGGGCGGAAATGTCCGGAGGACATCCTCTATCTCCTCCGCCGTTCGAGCGAGAGCGGATTGGCGTACATCAAGCCGAGAGATTAAACTCGACTGTCTCAGACGGTGAGGCTAGATTGTGCCGGTTACAGTAGCTACGCCGGGGCTAGCGAAATCAATCGCGCGATCGATGACTCGTTCCGTATTCTTAAATGCAGCTATCTCTGAAACGCTTTCGTATTCGCAGGGTTTGCAACGCGCTGTACCTCTATTTTCAATTTGTTCTCGAAGGCTGACAACTTCGATGAAACGGATATTGGGCCATTGCAGCGGCACCACAATACTGCGCGATAGGCAAACGGCCGAAGCGATGCGGCATGAGTACGACTATTTACCGAGCAGGGAGGATAACATCAGCCATCGCATCAATTTACTTCTGTCAGATGAGACATGTCGGTTCCTTGGCGGCCGATGGTGATAAGAAATCGCGGATAAACCGACGCAGAAGCGTTTCTTAGTACATCCCACCTTGCACCGAACGACAATCGCTCAACAATCGGTGCGGATGGAAGAATGGCATCAGATGTGGCTCAGCTTGAACACAAGGGACCACTGAAAGAGAGAAGAAAAACAGATTTGACACTCACCAGCCTTATCATGGAATGAGTTGGCGATTGGAGGCGTTTATACTTTGCCTCATCCACTTCCACAAACTCGTGGTCCCTCTGCCGGTTTATCAGGAAAATGAATGTGGGGGTCTCCGTTGCACTCGCGCCGATTAATTGTACTTTGCGTATTGCTGGGCATGGTTATCTTTGGTTGGTTTAAATGGCGCAGCTCCTTGTCGCGACGGCAGCAATCAGAGCATCCCGCCCTCACAATCGACAAGCAACCAGTGTCCTTCACGAATCGCACGTTTGACCCCAACTCGCCACCCGCGGATATGCCCACTCTCACTTACGGAGAAGAAGCGGTATGCGACTCCAACTTTATATCTAACACCAGTGTCGGAGGGGAGTCTGAACTGACAGATTCCATGCACGCAACCGTCACCGTCACGAAGATTAAGATGATTCTGCAACTTCGCATAAACATCTGGGTGCCCAGCGACGTAACCCAACATGTCGTCGAACACGAAGACGGGCATCGCCAAATCTCAGAATATTATTACCAGACCGCTGATAAACTCGCCGCGCGAATCGCCGCGACATACATGGGCAAGAAAATCGACATCAGCGGCTCGGATCTAGATGGCCAATTTAACAGGGTCCTCCGCCAAACGGCTACCGACATCACCAACGAGTACAATAAGGACTTAAGCCCAGGACCGACGCAGCAGTACTTTGATTTGATTACCGATCACGGCCGGAATGAGTCCGTCGTGAAAGAATCTGTTGCTGCTGCTCTCGCCAACCAGTCGCCAACTACGTCAGAAAAGTGAGTACGGCAGCACTCCCACGCTCAATTGGCTGCTAGTGTCGGGCAGTTGCGCCAAATCTTAAGTTGCACTTGATTTCTGTCGAGTCGAGATGTCGCCTGGTAGTGTGGGTGTGGCCTGTCGGTTTCCGGCCCTTTCGTCTGCCGCTGCCTCAGTAGCCCCGGCAGGCGGCCGTTTCCACTCCTGCTCATCGAACCGGACGGGCCTGTTTCAGGCATCCCGATCTCGGAGTCACGATGTCGGCCACGGGAAACTGTTCGCCCCGCTTGATCACATGCTTCGCTTTTGGTTGCCTTTGGTTCCGATATTTTTTCCTTGTGTGTAACAGGCCAGCAGACAAACTCGTGACAAATAGTTGACAAGCCTGGTCCGACCCCAAACATCTCATTTTTAGAGCCTGACTTGATCATGCTCATCGAATCGACCACGTTCTCGTGGGTAAGAGAGAACGATAAGAGGTAGCCGTGAACCCAACTGGACTGATGAATTCTCGAAGGTCATGGCAGGTGCGTAAGGTTCACTTCCTAGGCGTTGTGAAGACGACGTCCGGTACACTTACCAATCTCCTCCGTTTCAACGCCGAGCTGCAATCGGACGACACGCGCTCCAGATGTCGAAGTACAAGTAGACCCTCGGGCCTAGATCGATTGCTGAAAAGTCTCGCGATGGGAACTCATAACGAGGCGCTGTCGACAAATCGAACACCACGCACAATTACCGCACTCATCAGAGAACTGCTCGCTATTGATCTCGCCTTGGATGGTGATGCGCAGTGGGATCCCGGCGCTTTCCACGATGGCAATTGTAGAGAAGCGGCTATGGATCAATTCCATAGGGACTCAATGGCAAGGAATGGATCGAATTACTTTTATTTTGGAAGATCGTAACGGCCGGTTGCTCTTACTCGTCACCGAATGTCTGAACTGCTGGGAAGATTGAATGTTCTCCGCGAGTCTAGACGAAGTAGGACGTAAGGAACACTCCCTAAAGGAAAAAGGAAAACGATGATCAATCGAAAAGTATTTACGGTCGGCCTGGCTCTTGCGTTTCTGATGCTGCCTGTCACACGTGCATCTGAAGAAGACCAAGCCACGAAGCTAACGTTTAGCGAATCGGTCCAGATACCTGGGCGGGTCTTGCCAGCGGGGACCTATCTTCTTCACGACGGACTCAAACCCCGGCTCGAAAGTGGTTCGAATCTTTAGCGCGGGTCGAACGACATTGTATGCAACTCTCCTGACGGCATCTGTTGAACAGCTAGAACCAGCCAGTAAGACCGAGATAACTTTGGCTGGTCACGGGTCACAACCAGAAGTCGTCGTAACATGGTTCTATCCAGGACGGACAGTAGGGCATGAATTCCTCTACCCCAGGCAACAGGCAAAGGAACTCGCGCACGACAAGCAACACACAGTAACCAGTGGCGACTAACCATTTTCCATCCAATCACACTTAATCGGGCGGCGGTGGCAACGCGCCACCGCTAGCTCCTTCTTCGGTATGATGGGCGGATCACATGCCCCTTCTCGGAAGTAGTGCTCTTACGGAATCAGCTGGCACTGCCGGGCTCGGCGCCTCCGGGACCTTGGGCGGTGTGGAGTTGGGCCCGCCATCTCTATCCCGGCCCCGGAAACGCACTCTTCGGAGGTCCGTCGGGGGCTTCTCTGGATGCTCCTGAAAGTAGTGGAGATATGGTAAGGCCACGTCTCTTACCATACCCGCGGAAAGAATTCCTTTGGGGGCCCAGATTGACAAGAGGCGCCAGAGTCCCTATCCCTGACCACCGTGCCTACCAGCCCTGGCCGTATGGTGAGCTCCCGTCCTGCCTCCTCCGAATCTTCACAAATTCCTCGGTGCTCTGGCGGCAGGGATTGCGCGACTGCTGCGCGTCTTGGACGGAATACCCGCGTCTTACGAGCGCCGACGGGCGGGGGTCGCCGAAGCCTGAGCTCCCGGCTAGAGCGAGACAAGCCGCATATTGAATAGGTGGACCGAAGTGTTCGTCTCATCGTCTACAATACTGTGTGTGGAGTGAGCGGCGACGGTGAAGGTTGTTCTCATCTCAACGTATGAGCTTGGCCACCAGCCATTCGGTCTGGCGTCGCCAGCGGCATGGCTTCGAGCCCGTGGCGCAGTGGTCACGTGCCTCGACCTGTCCCGTGAGGCGTTCCGTGAGCAGCCTGTCCGCGAGGCCGGCCTGGTCGCGTTCTACGTTCCGATGCATACGGCCACGCGGCTCGCCGCGCAGCTCGTTGAGCCGGTGCGACGACTGAATCCTCGGGCGCACTTGTGCTTCTACGGCCTTTACGCCCCGATCAACGAAGCCCATTTTCGTGGGCTCGGCGTGGAGACGATTTTGGGCGGGGAGTTCGAGGGCACCCTCGTGGAATTGGTCGCACGGCTTGAGGAGGCCGTCAGCAGCGATGGAACGGTGCCGTTCGGGCGCCCCGAGCCGGTGATCTCGCTTGATCGTCTCAATTTTATGGTTCCTGACCGCGCGGGCCTGCCGCCGCTGCGCGAGTATGCGCAGGTTGTGCTGCCTCGGGGCGGACACCTTGTCGCAGGCTATACCGAGGCGAGCCGCGGCTGCAAGCATCTCTGCCGCCATTGTCCGATTGTTCCAGTTTATAGCGGCGTTTTCCGCGTCGTGCAGCGCGACGTAGTGCTCGAAGACATTCGCCGGCAGGTCGAAGCGGGCGCCGAGCACATCACCTTCGGCGATCCTGACTTTTTCAACGGCCCAGCCCACGCTCTGGCCATTGTCGAGGTGCTCCACCGAGAATTCCCGCGGCTCAGTTACGACGTCACTATCAAAATTGAGCACCTGCTGCGCCACGCCAGGCATCTGCGAAACACTGCGAAATACCGGCTGCCTGTTCGTCACGACGGCAGTCGAATCGGTGGATGACGCGATCCTAGCACGGCTAGCGAAGGGACACACACGCGCCGATTTCCTGGCGGTTGTGGCGAGTTTCCGCGCGCTCGGCTTGGTGCTTCAGCCTACGTTCGTGCCGTTCACGCCCTGGACGACGCTTGCAGGATACCGCGATCTACTCACCGTCGTGGCGGAGCAGGATCTCATCGAAAACATCGCGCCGATCCAGCTGGGCATCCGCCTACTCATTCCAGCCAGGTCGCGGTTGCTCGAGTTGGACTACGTGCGCCGCAATGTCGAGCCATTCGACCCGGCCGCCCTCGTCTATCCGTGGAAACACGCCGATCCGCGCCTGGACGCACTCGCTGAGCGCGTGCAAAATCTTGCCCATGCAGGCGAAAACCTCAAGCGCTCGCGCGCAGAGATATTTACACACATCTGCCGGGCTACGTCTGAACTGTCGAGCCAAGGCAGCACACCGGTCGTGTGGCCGCCCCCGGCAGTGGCCTCGCGCCCGGCGATCCCGCATTTCACCGAGCCCTGGTATTGTTGCGCCGAACCGACGCGAGACCAGTTTGTGTCCATCGCTAGGGCGTCGCAGCCGCTTGGGCAGCCCGATGCATTTTTGTGAATGCGGTGGATGGATGAAACTTTCATGACACTCGGTGGGCGCTGGACTCGGCCCGTTAGGCCTACCCTCTGAGGTTCCCTTGGCCGAAACTTTGCCCACGCTCATCCGCGTCTGTTGCTTCTAGCAAGCAAGCGGGCTATCAGACGCGCAGCTTTGTTGAAGCCGCAAATCGCCTCGGCGTGATGTCACCATCGGCAGCGACCGTTGCCATCAGCTCGACGACCCTTGGTCAGACGGCGCCGTCCCGCTACATTTCGAACAGCCCGAGCAGGCCGCCCAGCAGCTGGCGGAGGCCGTTCGCACAACCCCTGTGAGCGGGATCCTTGCACTCGGCGACCGCCAGACGGCAACGGCCGCCTACACTGCGCGCATTCTCGGCCTGCGTTACAATTCGCCCGAGTCGGTGGAGAATTGCCGCAGCAAACTGCGCCAGCGCGAAGTATTGCGCGATGCGGGCCTGCCCGTGCCGGAGTTTTTCTCATTTCCATTGATCGGAGCCGCTCGATGGGTTCTTCCCCGGCTGTCGTTCCCGAGCGTGGTGAAACCCCTGCGGCTGGCGGCGAGCCAGGGCGTAATCCGCGCAAACGATGCCCCAGAATTTGCTGCGGCTGTCGAACGTATCGGGCACCTGCTAAACTCGCCCGAGGTGCGGGCGACGCGCGAGCCGGAACTCGATCGCGTGCTCGTCGAGCGCTACATTCCCGGCGCTGAAGTCGCGCTCGAGGGCCTGCTGGAACAGGGCACATTGCGGGTCCTGGCGCTATTCGATAAACCCGACCCGCTCGAGGGGCCGTACTTCGAGGAGTCGATCTATGTGACGCCATCCAGGCTGCCCGCGGAGATGCAGACACGCATCTTTGACTGCGCTGCCCGTGCGGTGCGCGCACTCGGTCTCTCTGAGGGCCCCTTCACGCCGAATTCCGCGTGAACGATGTCGGTCCGTGGATTCTCGAGTCGGCGCCACGGCCCATTGGCGGGCTCTGCTCTCGCGCGCTGCGGTTCGGGCCGGATCGGATTTTCCTGGAGGAACTCCTGGTCCGGCATGCGACGGGGCTTGCGGGGGTCGAGATGCCGCGTGAGTCCCTCGCGGCCGGCGTGATGATGATTCCGGTGCCTCGCAGCGGCGTTTTCGAGGGCGCAGAAGGCGTGGAGCGAGCGGCCACGACACCCGGCGTCGATGAGGTGCAGATCACCGCGAGCCTGCACGACTTCATTGCCGCGTGGCCCGAAGGATCGACCTACCTGGGCTTTATCTTTGCTCGCGGAGAAACGCCTGCGGAGGTCGAAGCGGCACTGCGTCAGGCACATGGCGCATTGCGATTCACCATCACGCCACGCCTGCCGGTTGCCCATCCGGTATCAGGGCTGACGCTTGGCGGATCGTAGTTCGGGGAAGAGACCATTGCGTGACGTATAATGCTCTCTCTTTTGTGGCAGCTCTCCGCCGCTGCACATCCTTCGGTACGAGGTAGTCATGGACTATATGGATCCTCGGAAAACAGACCTGCAAACGCTTGGGGACTCCACCGACAAGCAATAGCAATTGCTTTTCTGGGTAAGCCACCCGCTGGTGTGCCCCAGGTGAAAACTCCCCATCCCGCAAGCTGCTCCACGGGAACTTGGCCAGCGGAAGGTGAACTCTTCCACACTGATGGCTGACCATCATTGGAAATTGTACAATCGGCGCTTACACACAGGTGTCTCTCTTCTCTGAAAAAACCGCGGAACTGCAGTCCACGATCGGCAAAATGATTGAACTGAACTACCTCCAGAGAGAGGAGGTTCCGCGGATTCCTCACAGGACAGAGTCCTTCCAAGTGGCGGTCTATTCCCCGTTGGCGCAGTCTCCGTGTGAGCCTCACATCGTACTGATTCGCGGCAATGCGAGGCATTTCATGCTCCTGACGGAGGCAGCTATCGGAGCTGGCATCA
Source organism: uncultured Acidobacteriota bacterium (assembly GCA_963718485.1). Classification (GTDB taxonomy): domain Bacteria; phylum Acidobacteriota; class Terriglobia; order Acidiferrales; family UBA7541; genus Palsa-295. Next base: position 35,679 of record CAVQZU010000131.1, on the reverse strand, counting down.
ACCCTAACGGAGTTATGCCGCGGCCTACCTGTGCGTTTATTCAGGAAACATTGCAAACAGGGCGCGCTACTCCGAGCTTTGCGTGTATTGGGAACCGTGTTTACACGGGCATGGACAACGACGAACTTTACTACGCTATCCCAGGTTTGAGAATAGCCGCACTGGTCGCCGCACTTGAAAAAATCGTTGCTGCAAACCAAGCACTTGAGAGCTTTCACCAGGCCCGTCGTGCCTGCGTTTAAAGCCATGCAAGGATGCTATTTCCAATTTGGAAAGCAAGCATGTCTTCGGGAGGACCACTCCGGGATCGTTAGTCCTGGGAGGTGAAAAAGACCGGAAAATCTCGATCCAGGAAGGGCAGCGGGCGATTAGTCTTTGGCCCTCTGCGGCACGTAGCCCTCCGGCAGCTTTGCGCCCTCGCCGAAAAAGAACTGCTCCATCTGTTCTCCCATGATCTTCTGCGACTGGGGGTCAACAGGATTCAGACGGTACTCATTCATGACCATCTTTGAGTGCTCGATCCAGAGCGCCCAGGCCTCTTTCGAGACATTCTCGAAGATGCGCTTGCCGAGTTCGCCTTTCCACGGAATGCGGTCGAGCCCTGGCATTTCCCGCCCGAACTTAATGCACTTCACCATGCGGCCACTCTGTCCCGCAGGCTGCGGCGAAGGTACCGCAGTGCTGGTATCCGAACGCTTTTCGTCGGCCATGGAATGCCTCCCCTGAAAATCGCGCTGCAACTCACAATACTTCAAGCGGCGGAGAAATTCTAGTTGGACGCCTGTGTGACGCGCATAAACCCAGATCGGTAGCGGTCGCATTGTTATGGGTGGTAGGCCGGTGCGCAATGAGCGTGGTTTTCTTTACAGCCGTTGGTTATCCGGGGAATTTCCGAGATGTAGAAGTTTCACGACAACCCCTTTGCTGTTTTGGTTAGAACGAGCTTCCCGTGTTTCACCCAACCGATACATCTCGCGCCGGAACTAGCTCGCCAAAAGGTGGCCTCGGGTGGTCTTTTGCGAAGATTGAGTAGAAATCGGAAATTTCGGCTAAAATGGGTTTGCTCCGTCATGACCCCGCACCCACCTGCTCCTTTGACAGATGTATTCGGCCGCCCCTTACGCAGCCTGCGTGTTTCGGTCACCGACCGGTGTAACCTGCGCTGCCGTTATTGCATGCCCGAGGAGGAATACGTTTGGCTGCCTCGGGAAGAGCTGCTCACGTTCGAGGAAATCCACGAGCTGGTGAGCGCCTTCACCGATTTGGGCGTGGAGAACGTGCGGCTGACCGGTGGCGAGCCGCTGCTACGGAAGGACCTCCCTAGGCTGGTCCGGATGCTGCGTGAAAATCCACGGATCCAGGACTTGGCGATGACAACCAACGGGGTTCAGCTCGCCGAGCACGCCCAGGCGCTTCGCGATGCGGGACTTCATCGAATTACAATGAGCCTTGATACGCTTCGGGCGGACCGATTCCTGGCATTGACGAGGCGCGACATGCACGCGCAAGTGCTTTGAGGTCTTGAGGCGATCCACCGCGCCGGCTTCTGCGGCACCAAGATCGATACGGTCGTCGTGCGCGGGATCAACGACGACGAGCTGGCCGAGCTGCTCGAATTCGGAAAGCAGCAGGGCGCGGAGGTGCGCTTCATCGAGTACATGGACGTGGGTGGTGCTACCGAGTGGTCTATGGACAAAGTCCTCTCCCGATCTGAAATCCTCGAACTCCTGGCCCGCCGCTATGGAACGATTATGCCGGTCGTCGAAGAGAGCTCGGCACCCGCCCAACGCTTCCTTCTTCCGGACGGAACTGTGTTTGGAATTATTGCCTCGACGACGACCCCATTCTGCCGCCGCTGTGACCGCAGCCGACTGACGGCAGACGGGATGTGGTACCTCTGCCTTTACGCACAACAAGGAACCAACCTTCGGCAGCCGTTGCGGGCAGGCGTTTCGCGGGATGAATTGACATCTTCGATTGCCTCTGCCTGGCAGCAGCGAAATGACCGCGGTGCCGAAGAGCGTGAGGCGTACCGCGTCCGAGGTGTCTTCGTTGACATTGAGCAGCTCCGCCAGGATCCGCACCTCGAGATGCACACCCGCGGGGGATAACATCAGAGGGCGGCCTCGTTAGCCGCCCTCCGAGAGTTCATTCGTCCGGATGAAGAAGACGGAGGGGTCTGCGAAGTCAGCCCTCCAGAACGACAACTTCAGAGCAAACTGAAACTGTCGTCCAGTGCTATCAACTGTGCTGGTAATCTGACCGAAATTGGCGGCGCTGGCAGTAGAGTTAGGAGCCGAAAAGATCGGATTGTTGAAGCCGTGATCCGAGAGCTGCCGCCGAGCTACCGGCAAGTGTTCGTCCTTTGTGACGTCGAGGAATTAACCGCCGAGGAAGCTGCAGAAGCAATGGGAATTTCGGTCGGGGCGCTCAGAAGCTCAGCTCAGAACTCAGCGTGATCAGGGCGGGCAGGTGACAGGTCACAGGACAGGGGACACGATGCGAGGCGAGCAGCAACCGGCCAGAGACGGCCAGTTATTTAGGCGCCGTGAACTCATATAGGGAGAGCCGAGTGACGCGTGCGATGCGTGCGAAGTCCTGATCGAGAGTGAAGACGCTGGCGGCGTTTTCGATAGCAATGGCTGCGATCAGCGTATCGATGGTGGTCAGCGCGATGCCTTTAGCCCGTGCCACCCGGAAGAGTGCTGCGGCCTCGCGATACGTTGCGAACCCACGAGGCTCGAGCATCTCCCATTGCGAAAGGTAGCGTTCGATCTGGGTGATGTTGCGAGTGAGCCCTTGCAGAACTTCCGAAACGATCACTCCGGCAGTGGCAAAAGGTTCCGCTTCAGCAATCATCCGGCGCAATTCAGCGCCCCCGCGGCCGGGCGAAGAACTCAAGAAGTCGATCCAGACGGAACTATCGACCAGGATCAAGCGCCACCACGATCACACTCGGCTTCTCCGCGATGCCTTCAAGTCGCCTTTCCAGACTCCACTTCCGTAGTACCGAAGAATGGCCTTCCGGCTTTCCGAGCGGACCAGTAATTCTAGGGCTCTATCCACGATTTGCCGCTTGGTCTTAAGTCGAGTGAGCTTGCGCGCCTTGCGGATTAATCTTTCATCGATCTCGATATTAGTTCTTCCCATAAAATAAGTGTACACCAATTATCCACAATCATGTGTAACTGTCCGCCGATCAACCATTACTCACAACCATTCGTCGCCCTCCATGACTTTCGTCGGCGGAATCCACATATGTAGCACGCCCTAAGGTCTTTACCAAGACACCTCAGCGGATTACGAATCTCACGAATGCAAACCCCTCGAGCGACTCTTGAATGGACAAATCTAGCAATTAATGTCCTAACGTGGCGTGGATGTACCCCTACTTCGAATTCTCCAGGAACACCATCAGGTTGCTTACATCTTTTTCGGAATAGTTTTCTAACAGGGCGAGCTGGCGCGGACGCGCAGCTTCGAGCTTTGCATCGTGAGGCTGATCAATTTTCCACGACTTTCGGGCGGTGTTTCTTCGCAGGCACTTCGTGGCTCCGATCGCTTCACTGCTCACTGCCACCTTGTGCGTTCCGGAACATCGGGTCCGCGGAGTGAGAGGCAGCTAACTTTCGCAGCGCTTAAAGTTGCGGGTCGAAGCGCCATTGTTCCCAACCAGAACTCCCGCTTTTTATTGTCCAGCAGGCACGCTTACGCTTTTTGGGGTAACGCCATTAGGCGTAATCAAGTGGTGCCCTTTCTTCTTATCCAGTGGGCAAATAACGGGTCGATGAAGAAATAGTTGCCTTTGTACAGGTCCAGAATATCCTTTGAATCAAGTGACTGGAGCGCTTTTTGAACGGTGGACGCTGCTCCCAGACGGAACTCTTCTCGGACTGTCTGAGAATAGATTTCCGTAGCTCCCCGATAAGCAACTGCCTGTAAAGTCCCACGCTGCCGGGCTGAAAGTCGTTCCCAATCCGGCTATGGAGTAGAGCTAAAGCTTCTCCCATTCGAGCACAACGGCCAGTTGCGCGAAACTCTGGTGCCTGTCCTGCCACACAATTTACGTGCGGAGAAGCCGGCTCGGAACGCCTAAGTTGACCTATTTCGCTCCCAGGTTGATCTCAATGTCTTTAGGGAAGGATGGAACCTCCGGGAGAATAACCTCCCTCCTGGATTCTTTCCCTTGAACGATGACGACCAAGCTATAGGTACCCGCGGCCAAGTCCCGAAAAAGGTAGACCCCCTTTTCGTCCGTCACACTCACGAGCGAAAGCTCGCGGAGGAGAACGGTGATTCTCGGAACGGGTACCTCTTGGTGTGACGCTCGGTCATAGATTGTCACTCGCCCGGAAATGTTACGGATAGCCTTCAAAGTGAACGCGATCTGGGCAGGAGCGGAAGCATCCACGGTGGTTCGTTGTGTTTCCAAGTCTTCAAGCAAATAGCCCGGCGGGACAGAATCTGGATCAAGTTTTACTTCATACTCGCCGCGGGAGAGTCCCTGGATTCGAAACTTACCCTCGGCATCGGTCTGTGCGTTGAAATGCTGTGGGCCGTTGGAAACGCCGATTTCCACACCAGGCAGGCCAATTCCGGCATCGCTGCGGACAAATCCAAAAAGCCGAGCCGACGAGAGGCCGATCCCGAAGTTGACCTCCGTGTCTGCGTCGGATCGGACGCGAGACGCGGTCGTAAAAAAGAATGGACTCGTCGAATGGTAAACCAGTTCCACAGAATGCACCCCATAAGAAACGCCGGAGAATACGTAATGCCCGCTCTGGTCAGTGTGGATCCGCCGTGTGTCGTCCATAACGACTTCTACGTCGGAGAGCAGCGGCCCGCCGGGACGGTACGTCCCGGTTGCTCCATCGTCTGCGAAGACCACACCGCGGATGGATCCCCGCCGCCGTGGAATTATGAAATTGGGAGCGCTCGCAAGTTGACGACGAATGGAAATCTCGAATAACGGACTGGTCTGCCAACCAGGAGTCCCGGCAGTATTGCTACGGAGCAACGATAAGGATGCAAAGAATTCATTCAGATTCTTGAACTTCAACAAATAAGAGAGGGTCCCGATTGCCGTCTGATTCCCGCCCTGTAGCAGGTCGTTCCTGTTATACAGGAAGCTGAGATGAAACTGCTGACGAGACGGCGCGTCTTGAAACCATGTTAAGTCGGCTCCGGCCTGGAGGCGCAGGCGAATGAGATTGATGTTTATACCCTGGATTAAGCCTTGGTTCGCGAGCCCTGCGGTCTCCCTCAGCGCCAGAGCGATCTCTTCTGGCGTCGTGGCAGAAATAGCCAAATTGTCAAGCGCCTCCTGAAGATTGGGAATTCCGGCGAGAACAAAACCTATTGTCGGTGCCTGTGTTTGACGATCCGCAAAGCCTGACAGGTGTAAGCCACTCCAGTGCGTCCCGAGGTTTGCCCGGAACTCATCCGACCGCAGGAGAGGGCTAGAGTTCCTGGAATATTGATACAGAAAACCGCCCTGAAAATGTAGCGAATAGAAGCTGACGCCCAGAGGTAGGCCCAGAGCGGAAACGACCGGGCCTAGAGGTATATGCGACTTGGAAGTTCCATAATTCGCGCCGGAAACCAGGGACCAGCCCCGAAAGAGTTGAAGTTGAAGGTTCAGATTCGACACGACGTTGGTCAGGTTCAGTGACCGCAGAGTGTAATGGTCGCTTGTGAATCTCAGGTTTGAGGTAAGGCGGGGCGTGAGGAAGTGAGTCCAGTCGACATTGGAATATAACCCATGGAGACTGTTGAAACTGAGCGAGGCAAATTGTATGGGCTCGTACCGCAGATCGGCGCTCAATTGATCATGCGTGCCGTCGAAGTGAAACCGTACCGCTGCACCCACGCCGCGGCTAAAGCCGACTTCGGCTAGCAGACCCAAGTTACTTCTAGGCTCGTAGTCGTAAACAAGTGAAGCCACGGTGCCCCTTTGACCAATATTTTCTGAGGCTCGGCGCCCGGGGAAAAAATAAAAATTGGGCGTCAGAGTGGCATGGTCACCAAGTGAAAAGCGATAGCCTACACCGATGACGCCTTCTTTCAGCGACGGAAGAATTAAATTTTCGAAAGTTGTGAGCGAAGTATAGCCGATGTGAAAAAGGAAAGAGCCTTGGCGAAAATGGAATCCCCGGACGATTGAATCATCAACCGTAAGGGGTGAATTGGCCATGAACTGGTCCAGCAATGTGATATCGCGGTGGGGAGTCAGGATCTGGTAGAAAACCGAGCTCAGCCCGAACCTACTCTGGCCCTTGTACGGGGTAGAGAGAAACGTGCCGTCCAGGTGAAACCGTACGGATCGATCGCCCTCGTTGCGGGTAAACTCAATTATATTGGATGATTGGAAAGGAGCCGAGGTGTAGCGAGATTCGTAACTGCCACTCTCGCTTGCGGACAAGGCCGGCAGTGGCTGAACAAATCCAGGAGGATAGGATGGAGGTGCTGGAAGCACCTGGACTTCGAAGGTCTTAGTCCCGTCACGTACAACGGCGACGATATGAGCTGAACCAGAATTCTTACCGAAGATCGTCAGCGTTGCGTCCTGCGCCTTGGCCTCGACGTAGAGATCATCCAGAGAGAAGGCCGCGAGCACGCCGGGGAGAGGGATGCTAATGGTTTGCCGGTAATCGACTGTAATTGACTGGGTTCTCGCTGTGGCTGGGTACACGGCGACCGCCAGCATGAAAATCCAACGTTTCATGGCACCGTGAAGTCGCTTGAGTTTGTGATGACCTTGTCTTCATATTGAAAGGAAGCGAAAACGCGGTAGCGTCCCGTCCTGAGCTCCGCGGGGTATTCGGCGCGGAAGGGGAGCCGCTCGCCTGGGAGGAGCCGTTGTTCTTCGAAGGAAGCCTTGCCAACAAGCGCTCCGGACTCGTTCAATAGGGCCGCTATTCCACCTGCGATGACCGGCTCTGAACCGGTGTTGGTTAGCAACTGCAAGATACCGAGATTTGCTGTAGCCGATTGTGCGCTAACCACGACCGGCGAGGCTTCGATCTGAACATTTTCAGAAACGGTGAAGGTAAACAGGGTTCCGAGCGAAGCAGTCATCCTCACGGGACCGCTAGTGACTTTGTTCACTCCGCGAAACAGAGCTACCGCCGCGCGCAATGGCGTTTCTGGAGGCACAGTGAAGGTGACACCGACCGAAGCCGACTGCCCCGGATCGACAATTACTTGCTTTTGCGAGAATACGGCCGTTGCAGCGATGCCGTCGGGCGTTTCTCCGGCCGGGACGAAGATCCTATTGCCGTCTCGGACTACGACGTCTTCCGCCACCATTTCAAACACAAATTCCTGCTGCGTCTGATTGTTGATTGTCAGCATCTGCGTGTAACCCTGGCTGAATTTGCACCGCACCATTACGACCGCAGGTGCCAAAGAAACAGAACTTCGCGCACGGGGTACAGCCGCAGATTGATGTGACGGTTGGAACCCTTGCTGGCTGGCAGGCGAGGACTGACTGGGAGAGGTCCGACTTTCATCTTCGGAGAGGAAGTGGGCTTCCGCCGACGGCAGAACGTGAACGGCGGCCAATAATCCAACAGCAATGCTGCAAGCAATCCACTTGCGAACTTCGTTCGAGGATAAGCGAATCATTTGCGTTGCCCCTTAATTGGGTGTAGCGATAACACCAATCAAATCAGAGAGCTGGCCCGCAGGCATCGAAATCGGCACTGCAATTTTCAGAATGTGCCGGGTGATGACGCCATAGGACACTTGTCTCCCAATGATCCCGGGCGTCATCGAAAGCCGGACGCCGTCCACCCACATGGTTTGTAAGGGGTTAGGACTTAGAAGGAACGCGCTGACGATTGCCGTGCCTGCACGGTGGACATTCGAAATGCCGATGCGCAAACCGAACGTGGTGGACACGATGAACGAGTCCTTTTGGCGTTGAATCTTCCCACCGTTTGCATCGGCTGGTCGAAAGTACGAGAAACTGCCGAGATTGAGTACGCCCTGATCCGACCCCAGACTGTGGACAGGTGAGCCGTTCGTTACGGTCAGAAATGTTATCGAAGTTGTTTCCCGATATGACTGCGCATGCGAGGGATTCGCGGTTGCGGGCATGCTATGTGATGTCAGCCGCTGCCCCCGGGCAGCATAGACGCCTATTCCCAACAGTAACCAGGTGAAGATGATGAGTTTCATGCGCGACCGGACTTACACTTCAGCCTGCTCGATGCAGGGTTGGTGCTGGTTGATGTCAGTTTGCCGTGGCAACGAAGTTGATTGAGTTGGAAATAACACTAGCCCCCGCACTAAACGGAATCGTTAGATATAGCGTGTGCACGACGTTGGCGCCGTAAACGCCCGTGACGGTCAGCGAGGTAGCAGCAGCTGGAACAATGGTGAGTGGGAAAGTATCAAGCATCCATGTATTCACTGGATCTGCCGTTTGTACTTCAGCCGTAAGAGTGTAATTCGCGCTAGTGACGTTCGACTTCACGACAGAGACATCGAATAGTGTGCTCACCGTGAAGCTAGTTGCGGCGATCGTCTCAGTGACCTTTGCAGGTGGGCTAATGAATTGGGAGACATGGCCGAAATCCAATGTGGCAACGTTAGTCCCTGAGCCTGCTAGTGCAACGCCATTCGGATCTGTTATAAATGTAAGACTAATCGAACTCTGAACTTCAGCCGTGACCGTGAGGGTTCCTGAACTCGTCTGTCCCTGAGCCGAGGCCAAGCCGGGCATCAAGAATATACCAGTGAGCAGTGCTGCGGATAAAAGGGTTGTGCTCGTCATATGTGATGTGTCGGCCCGTGGAGAGTTATGCATTTATGGCCCACGATAAGGGTGTAGAAAATCTCTTCTGTCGATACTATTCGGGGCACGGGAAGAGGGTCTGTGCACTTTGGTACAGGTTCCTATGAGTTATCCAGGCATGAGATATCATGCATCGTCTATCCTGCACGGTAAGGATCTGCATCTACCTGGATGTCAATCACAACGACAAAGCACTGTCATGGGTCTGTTTCCGTACATCCATGGTTGCCCCGGGCACGGCAATCTGGAGAGGGAGCGCCCCTCGGCGTTGGAGGCGATCTACGTTATTTGGCGACCAGCCGAAACTTTCCCGAGAAACCTCATCCGCTAAGGGCTGTTCAAGTTCCCCACGATATGATCCGTCGCGGTGCGATCAGAATGATTGTTGTGTCGTCATGGAGCATTGTTCCTGCGTACTGACGGTACTTTTCTCTCAATTTAAAGACGGCACGTCCTCGCTCCCGGCGTGCTGACATCGGCAGGACCTCCGCCCTGCCGCGAATCAAGACAAACCAGAGCCTCGTCCAATCCTCGTCATACTCATCGATGAGCAGTGCTACTTGTGGCCTCGCCAAAATGTTTCGCACACGTGCAAGCCGTTGTGGTGCGACACTCTTTGGCTTCTCGTCTATCGCGCTGTAGAAGAATTGGCCATCGTAAACGAAGCAGATCGGCACGATGTGCGGTCGACATTTGGAATCCAGTGTCGACAGTCTCGCGACCCTGGCTTCCTTCAACTTTGATTGAACAGCCCTGGAAACGCTAAGCCGCTTATCTGACATGGGGAATTCTGATCCAAACGCTTATGAGCTGTCGCGAGCTAATCCACCAAGGGTGCTCGTCTGTCGAGCAGATCCATGATTTCATTGCGACTGAGATCAGGCACCGCAAGCAGTGCTCGTTCGATGCCGGCCTCACGGAAGGCATCCAGGGCCGCTTTTTCGGCGGGAGCACCGAAGACGGTAATCGATAAAGTAGAAAGATCTCGATTGGCTGTGGACGCGGCTTGACGGAGACGCTCGACGGCCTGTTTAGGATCGAAACCCGGGCGGGCGATGGGAAGCCAGCCATCGCAGAATTCAACGACGCGCTTTAGCGTGTAATCGCTCGACCCGCCGAGCAATACGGGTGGATGCGGCTTCTGGCGGGGCTTCGGATACATCCAAACAGGATCGAAATTGACCATCTGTCCGTGATACCTAGCTTCGTCTTCGGTCCATAGAGCCTTCATGGCCAGGATGCGTTCCCGCATCAGTTTAAATCGGGTCTCGTACTGAGCACCGTGGTTCTCCATTTCATCAACATTCCATCCGCCTCCGATGCCGAAGATGAATCGGCCGCCTGACAACTCATCGAGGCTCGCCACGCATTTCGCGGTAACGATGGGGTCACGCTGCGGGACTAGGCAAATACCTGTTCCAAGTAAGAGCTTTTTCGTCGCAGCCGCCGCAAATGAAAGCGCAACGAACGGATCATGCGTATGTGAATAAGCTCTGGGCAATTCTCCGCCTCCTGGATATGGTGTGCGACGAGACTTGGGAATGTGGGTATGCTCCGGCAGGAATAACGACTCGAAGCGGCGATCCTCGGCCGCACGCGCCAGTTCGCCGATATTGACGCCATAATCAGTCGGAAAATAGAACAGGCCAATACGCATTCTCGGTCCTCCTATGAAGTCATCCAACAGCACCCAAGCGCTGTGGTCCGGTGATCGTACCGAAAACGATTGTCATCGTCCAGGAACGTCGGGGTGCTCTCAAGAGGTGTCACAGAAAACGCGAAACACAGCAGAAAGTTTCATGCCTATTGAGTCTGGCCGCGGCCGTGAAAACCCCGTGAGGCTCGCTTACCGAGTGGGTCGGCGGTCGCCTAGCCATAAGGGATCGGACTGTTCTCGTCACCGTCGTATCGTCATAAATATCCAGCGACCGAAATAACGACAATAGCGGCTCGGAAGGCATCCGCCCGAGAAAGAGTATGGTTTCAGCAGGGAGTGCACAGCTGCGGGGCCACGCGGGGATGACGTTCACAACAACCCCTTTCTCTTGACACTTCGGTGCGACTTGCCTACATTGGCACTCGCTCGTGAGGAGTGCTAATCAAGCGCAGACTCTCCGAGTAATCTGAGCACCCATCGGAGGACATACAAAAATGGCTGTCAATATCATACCGCTACACGACCGCGTGTTGGTGCGGCGGTTGGAAGAAAAAGAATCCGTGAAGGGCGGAATCATCATTCCCGACACGGCCAAAGAAAAACCGCAAGAGGGCGAAGTGATTGCCGTTGGCAGCGGACGCCGGGAGAAGGGCAAATTGATTCCGCTCGACGTGAAGCCTGGGGACCGAGTGCTGTTCGGAAAATACGGCGGCAACGACATCAAGATCGACGACGAGGAATACATGATCCTGAGGGAAGACGAAATTCTCGCGAAGATCGGCGGGGCGGCCAAGGCGGCCGGCGGCAGAAAGTAGTGCCCGCAAGCCACATAAGTTGGACGTGAACACTCAGTCTGAAAATTCGAGGAGGCAAGAGAGAGATGGCAAAGCAAATCATTACTGGAGGAAATTCGCGGCAGGCAATCCTACGTGGCGTCAATATACTCGCAGATGCTGTCAAGATCACCCTCGGCCCGAAGGGGCGTAATTGCGTTATCGAGAAGAAATTCGGTGCGCCGATCATCACGAAAGACGGCGTAACGGTGGCGAAAGAGATCGAACTGCCGGATTCGCTCGAGAACATGGGTGCACAGATGGTGCGGGAAGTGGCGTCGAAGACCTCAGACGTAGCGGGCGACGGCACCACCACGGCAACCGTGCTGGCCCAAGCTATCTTTCGCGAAGGCGTGAAGACGGTGGCGGCCGGCGCGAGCCCGACGGCACTCAAGCGCGGTATCGAGCGGGCGGTGGAAGTGGCCGTCGAAGAAATCAAGAAGTTCCACAAGGACGTGAAGGGCGACATGATCGCGCAGGTCGGCACGATCAGCGCCAACAACGACAGGCAGATTGGGTCAATCATCGCGGAAGCAATGAAGAAGGTGGGCAAGGACGGCGTCATCACCGTTGAGGAATCCAAGACGATGGAAACGACGCTCGAAGTGGTCGAAGGAATGCAGTTCGACCGCGGATATCTTTCGCCCTACTTCGTCACGGACCCGGAACGCATGGAATGCGCGATTGAAGATGTTCGCATTCTGATCCACGAAAAGAAGATCAGCTCAATGAAGGATCTGCTTCCCTTGCTCGAGCAGACCGCGAAGATGGGCAAACCACTGCTGATTATCGCGGAGGATATTGAAGGCGAAGCGCTTGCTACGCTTGTGGTGAACAAGCTGCGCGGGACTTTGCAGTGCGCTGCGGTGAAGGCGCCTGGCTTCGGGGATCGCCGCAAGGCCATGCTCGAAGACATCGCCACGCTGACGGGCGGCAAAGCCATCACGGAAGATCTCGGGATCAAGCTCGAGAACGTGAAGGTAGAGGATCTCGGCCGGGCCAAGAAGGTGACGATCGATAAGGACAATACGACGATCGTCGAGGGCGCCGGGAAGTCGAGCGAGATTGAAGGCCGCGTGAAGCAACTCCGGACGCAGGTCGAGGACACCACCTCGGACTACGACCGCGAGAAGCTGCAAGAGCGGTTGGCAAAGCTTGTGGGGGGCGTCGCGGTAATCAAGGTAGGCGCGGCAACCGAGACCGAGCTGAAGGAAAAGAAGGCTCGCGTTGAGGACGCCATGCACGCAACGCGCGCGGCTGTCGAGGAAGGAATCGTTCCCGGCGGTGGCGTCGCTTTGATCCGGTGCATCAACGCGCTCGACAAGCTCAAGCTTGAGGGCGACGAAGCGATCGGCGTCAACATCGTGAAGCGCGCTCTCGAAGAACCGATGAGGCAAATCGTACTCAACGCCGGAGCAGAAGGCGCTGTCATTGTTGGCCGCGTGCGCGAATCGAAGGACGACAGTTTCGGCTTCAATGCGGAGACCGGGGAGTTCGGTGACATGATCAAGGCTGGAGTTATCGACCCAGCTAAGGTCACCCGACTGGCTTTGCAGAACGCAGCTTCCATTGCGGCACTGATGCTCACCACAGAGGCCCTGGTGGCGGACATCAAGGAAGAGACGAAGGCAGCGGGTGGAGGGGGTGCTCCAGGCGGGCCTGGCGGCATGGGTGGCATGTACTAAAGCCCAGCCACACGAAGCGGGTAACATGATCGCAGTTAGATGCAAAGGGCGCCCCAGCGACTCTTACTGGGCGCCCTTCTCATTGAAGGACGCATCTAGGATTAATCGGAAATGTAAAAGTTCACTTCTCCGGTGCGCGTTCTAGTCGCACCTGCGCGGAAGCAGATAGACCACCAGACTGCCTTTGCTGGCTCCGTGAGCAGCAAACAATTGCCAACAATCGGTTTTGGGCGTAGGCGCTTCGGTCCAGTGGCCTTGAACCGGTACCAGCAAACCCCGGTTTAGGATGGAGGGCCTTGAGCAAGTCGCTGAGCAATGCAGCTTTCTTGTGAAAGCGCCCCTCGGCACTGAATTCGGAGAAAAACGGAAGATTTTTCGGGGATGTAGGTGCCAAGATTCTCCGATAGGCGTACGGCGCGGAAAATCATCGTCTATTTGACCGAGAATCAGCGGTTTTCGGTCAGTTTAAGAGATTCAGAGAAATTTCAAGACTGGTTGACGGACAGAGGTGGATTCGAACCGACGGGTCCTTTTCGCTGTAAGAATCCTCGATTTCTGAGAGAAAATCACTAGATCTTTCTAAGTTTACAGTGCCGGAGAAAGTCAAGAGAAATTCAAGAAGTAATCAACGCATCGGTGTGCTTTCGATGGCCCGGCTATCGCAGGCGGTTCCACCGGTGAGTTGGGCGGCGGCTGACATTGCTCATGGCAGCTATCCTATCAGAAGCATTCACCATCAGCGGGACGATGCTGGAAGCTTTCATCTTGGCAGTGGCGTTTTCAGAACGGCCGTCAATTTGAGCTGCGTTAGAAGATGCGGCTCCAGAGAAAATACGGTCTTAGCTGTCGGGCCATGTTGTGCGCAGATTCCAGATCGCTCCGAGGTACGCCAAGGCCAGTAACCTCTCTAAAAGAGTTTCTGATTTATAAAGGTACTCACAGAGATCTGGCCATCGATAGGGTCAAAACTTATTGTGGGGCCAGGTCGGTTGCGTCTGGCAACTTGAAAATCCACAACGTTGTCCCACCCGCCGGATTATCAAACTCGGGCGCCAGGCTTGAGCCACTCGCGTCGAGCGGCCCTCCACCGCCGGAAACGACGGCGACACATTGTTTGCCGTCGACAGCGTACGTGACCGGATAAGAACTCGGCGTTGCGTTCAGTCCAACTTCCCATAACGCCTTCCCAGTTGCCGCGTCATAGGCTGTGAACTGCCGGTTCTGCGAGCCGCTGAACAGAAGTCCGCCTGCCGTCGCGAGCATTGCACTGGCGAGGGGCGCACGCTGGCGGTCCATCCAGACGACTTTTTTCGTTTCGAGATTTACGGCGTCCATGCGCCCCATCTTGCCGTCGCTAGCCGGCCGCAGGCGCAAATTGTAGCGAATGTCAAGTCCGCCCGCCGTCGTCTGCGCCGGATCGCGCGGCACCCAGGTGTAGTCCATGCAGGATTCGGCGAGCGGTACGTACAGAATGTGAGTTCCTGGATCGTAGGAGGTGGCCGGCCAGTTTCTTGCGCCATTCGCATCCGGGCAGATGAAGTCGGTCTTGTTGGCTGCCGGCTCGAACTTGGGGTTGATGACCTTCTTCCCCGTTTTTGGATCAATCGCAGCGACCAAATTTTGAAGCCCGAGGTCTTTCGAAAACTCATACGTACCGTTGGCGCGGTCCACAGCGTCGAATAGCGCCATCTTGCCCCCAGAGACGACGAGGTCGGTGGGCTTGCCGCGCACCGGAAGCGTAATCAATAACTGCTCGAACGCCCAATCGAGGTCCCACACGTCGCGGTTCATGTGCTGGTAATACCAGACGAGCTTGCCGGTATCCGGATCGAGAGCCACGGTGGATTCCGTATACAGCGCGTCATTCGAAGCGCCCTGCTGAGGATGCGGCTGCAACAGTGTGCCTGCGTCGTACGTGTTGCCGGTCCCAAAATAGACCAAGTTCAGTTTGGGGTCGTAACTGCCGCCGGTCCAGACGGACGCGCCGAAGCGCTGGTCCACGGGAGCGCCATTCCAACTGTCGCCGCCCGGCTCCCCGGGACGCGCGATGGTATTGAATCGCCAGACTTCATCACCGGTCTGCGCGTCAAGACCCACGATAAAGCAGCCGCCGCGCGGATTCATAATGCCGAGGCTTACACCGATCATCACCTTGCCGCGGGCGACAATCGGAGCGCCGTCCAACCGGAAATCACGATTCGAGTGCGCGTAGACTCCTGTGAGCGGCACGACGACCTGGTGGTCCCACACGAGCTTGCCCGTTTTCACATGCAACGCGATCACGTGCCCGTCTGCCGTTGGAGCGTAGAGTTTATCCTGATATATGGCGATGCCCCGCATCGCCGATTCTCGTCCGCTAACTAGCTGGTCCCCCAGCGGCCGAACGTACTGCCACAGCAGATCGCCTTTTGCGCCGTCCAATGCCTCGACGGTGTTGCCGCTCTCAATGAATACAACGCCGTCGTGGACGAGCGGCGTGATTTCGTCGGCGCTTAGCGGCAGCGCGCGGCTCCACGCAAGACGCAGGTCGTTTACGTTTGCCTTTTTTATTTGTTCGAGAGGACTGAAGCCCAGGTCACTGTAGGTGCGCCGCCACATTAACCAGTCCGCGTCGGGTGGATGCTGGAGCACGCTGTCCGTCACGGGCGCGATCCTTTCCAGTTCGGCCGCGCGACGGGCCATGACGGCGTTGTAAGTTGCGTCGCGATTGGCTACAGTCGCCCGCACCTCTCCCTGGAAGCCTTGGGCTGCCTGCGCGCCCTGAGCGCTCGCTCCACCGAGTTCAGCCGCAGTGAGTTCGGTTGCGCCCGGTTGGAGACCATTTGCCAGAAAAATGTAGGCTTCTAAATCGGCGTACGTTTGGCTGCCAAGTCTTCCCGGGTCCGCCGGCGGCATCTTCTGAGTCATGTAGGAAAAAAGTGCGCCCGGCGATTGCGCGCCCCATTTCTGCTGGAACGATGCGCCCTTGAGCGCCGGACCAAATGCGCCGTCATCCAGATTTGTGCCGTGGCACGATGCACAGGCGTTGTTGTAGGCCACTTTCCCCCGCTCCGTCTGGCTCGTAGTGAAGCTAGGAGCGGGACCTGGTTCGTAGAACTTCTGTGATTGCGCGAGAGAACAGACGCCAACGCCGGCGAAAATTAGCGTTACCAACGCCGGCTTTCGCAATCCAAACGGGTGGTGCCCTGCGACCATGCGCGCCGCTAACCGTATTAAAGGTGTTTTCGTTTTTGCCATTTGTGATGCCGCCGACGGCAACGCGCGTAGTTTACTACCACAAGCCGAGATACGTTCGGGTGGAATCATCCGCACGGCCCGCCCTTGACACCGCTCCCGGCTCGCAAACCTAGAGTTGTGTCGTGAGGAAGGCTAGGGGACGCGGTATTCTTCACGGGTTTGGGCGCATTCTGCTGTCAGCCACTGAGGCAGCAGCACTCACTACCCGGCTGGCTGGTCGGTCGCTGCCCGGGAAAGGTGGGCAAAGAGGGGTTCGGGCTTTACGCACTCCCTTTTTCGCCGACAACAACTTTTTCTTCGGGCGTCTTTGCCAGCACGGTAGCGAAATTGACAAATCCGCAGGAACGACCGCGGAGTTGCAGAACATCAAGGAAGGGCCTCCGCACGCCGACAGAACTTGCAGTCCCTGTCGTGTCGCTGTTTGCTCGACAGCTTGTGCGAACGTGAACCTTTGGGAGATTTAGTTTTGCTCATCAGTTACTTCCGGAATCCTTTTTCTGTTCGGTGGCATTCTTCCCCGCAAAAATTACGGTCGTAAATCGGTCACCATCGTTTCCGATGAGGAGCTTGCCACCTCCCGCGCGGATACCAACCCTCCCTCGCCGTTGGGTTCCACCGGGCCATGCCCGAGAAGCGTGGTTAATGTTTGCTGCCTTCATCGGCTGCGGGGAATCCTGCATTAATCCCTCCCTTTTTCGTGATCTACCCTCACGAGGAACCTGAATCGGGATCATTCGGAAATTCGCCTGTCATAGCTTCGGATCTGGAGGTCGATCCCCGCCAGCGATATGATTCAGAAGGGCAGGACGGGGCTGCGACCGATTTGAGATATCGGCCGTAACAATAAGCGGATGAACCGGTGGGTTAGTGATACGGACCGACGCAAAGACCGCGGCGTTCGTCCCTGATCGAGCACAAGGAGCACACGAACATGAAGCCAAAGAACACGATCTGCCTCTGGTTCGACAAGGACGCGCATGAGGCGGCGCACTTCTACTCCATCACCTTTCCGGATAGTAAAGTAACCGCTGTTCACGAGGCTCCCGGTGACTATCCGGGCGGCAAGAAAGGCGATGTGCTGACGGTGGAGTTCACCGTCCTGGGCATTCCCTGTCTCGGCCTCAACGGCGGCCCGGCGTTCAGGCACACCGAGGCCTTTTCCTTCCAGATCGCGACGGAGAATCAGGAAGAGACGGACCGTTACTGGAACGCGATCGTCGGCAATGGCGGCGCGGAAAGCCAGTGCGGTTGGTGCAGGGATCGCTGGGGCCTCTCCTGGCAGATCACCCCGCGCACGCTGACCGATGCGCTTGCAGCTGGTGGCGGTGAGGCAAAGCGTGCCTTCGAGACGATGATGACGATGAAGAAGATCGACATCGCCGCCATCGAGGCAGCGCGGCGAGGCTGACGTGAACACGCCGACACGTCCTTATTCGTCCTGGGTCACACGCAAACCGTGTAAGTGGAGTGCTAGCCCGGTAGATGTCGGGTAATCCGACGCGCTTGCTTCGGTTGCCAGCGTCTTAGCTTGAAATAATATACGCCCGTCACTTGGGTCGTTCCGGAAACCACCAGCGCCGGTTGAGCAGCACACTCTAAAGGCTGTTGACATGGCGTTACGCGGCAGAGCAGAATTCCCGATAAAAAATGGGGAGGAAGGTCAAATGAGACTTCGAGCGTTTCGATTGGTGTTGTGTTTTGCGCTGCCTTTAGCTGGAATGCTGGCGGTAGGCGTGGCACAGGCACAGAACGTGTCCGAACAATATGTGGTAACTGGGAAAGCAGCGGAAAAGATTCAGGATTTCAGCACCATCAATCTGGCCACGGCGGAACGCATTGCGGAGTCCTGCGAGCAGGCCGCGACAACGCAAGGCGTGCAAATCAGCATCATCGTACTCGATAAGGACGGTAACCACGTCTATTTTGATCGCATGGACGGGCAAGGATATCTAAACATTATCACGGCTGAGATGAAGGCGCGGACAGCACTGATGACCCGCGCGCCAAGCAAGCTCCTGATGAACCGGGTAATCCAGGATCCGATGTCGGAACTTCAGTTCATTCAACTCGGTGAATTTGCGAATTCGGGCGGGCTGCCGATCGCAGCGAACAAACAAATAATTGGGTTCGTCGGCGTGGGCGGGTCGGCTCCGCACCCGCCGGTGTGGAGCGATGAGATTTGCGGGCACAAGGCACTCCAGGAAGTGTTTGGTGACTCAGTGCCGCCGCTTGTCGAAGACGTCGCGCCGCGTCAGAACCCTGACGCTAAAAAGGTGCCGGTTCCGAAGCTTGCCCCAACCATGGCGCCAAAGTCGGTTCTGCCGGCGGATTACGTGGTGACGGGCAAAGCTGCTACCAACGTTTTTGACGGCAATCAAATTTCACTTGCAGCTGCGAAAAAGATCGCGCGCGGCTGCCGGGACTGGGCGGCATCAAAGGGTGGATCGTCCTCGATCTACGTCCTTGACAATGCCGGCGAATTTGTACACATGGAGCGCATGGATGGGCAAGCGTACAACAACATCCGGACGGCGCTACTGAAGGCGCAGACATCGCTCAAGACGCGAGAGTCGACGTCCGCTATCAATGCGAACCTGAAGAACAATCCGGCGATGACACCGCGGCAAACCACATACTTTAATCTCTTCTCTAACGCGGGGGGAGTGCCGATTGTTGTCGACGGGCAGATGATCGGCGCAGTAGGCGTCGGAGGGGGTGGCGAGCAGATTGGTGGAGACGAGAAGTGCGCAGTCGAAGGGCTGAAGGCGGCGTTTGGTGACCACGTTGCACTGCCAGTGTATCCGTCGACCGAAGCAGGAAACTGAGTTGCTGTGGTTCATTCCCAACAGCCCCGGGGGAATCGCATGGGTCTTTCCACGTAAGAGTCGCCTCGCCTATTGCAGACCTGTGCTAGGCAGGAATAAGGGAGTTTCTTGCGTTGAGCCGCGTCGTTTGTGATCTGATTTCTAAGGGGAAACGGATCACGAGAGGTAACAGGAAGCGTGGTGGTAACGGCAGCGGCCGTGGCGAGCGATCCCGCAAGCTACTGTGGTAACACGATGTTCGCAAGCAAGCCGATTCACTCAATATGTTGTCGGCCCCGAGGCCCGTAAGTAACATAAGGGATTCAGCGGTTTGCTAAGGAGGCTATCGTTCCCAGACCTTGCAGACGATGGTCGGCAGTCACTAGGGTTAGTCCAAGCACCTCGGCCGTGGCAGCCAAAAAGCGATCGGCTGGGTCCTGGTGCGGGAGTGGCAATTCCTGCGCTGCCACAACTATCTCGTGCGTGAGCGGAGCTTCGCGCATGTGCATCGTTGCTCTTGTAATCCAATCCCGAGCATCGCCGCGCAACTGAATTCGACCCTTGGAATGGAGCAGAGCGCTTCCCATGTGCTCACCGGAGACAGCCATAGCTCGTTGTTTTGGTTTTTGAATTCGCGCTGCACGCGCGGAGAGAGTTGCTTCGGCTCTGCCAAGCTCCAAATCCAAATGTGCGATCGAGGAGGAGTTTCAATTCTTCAGCGCCTCCATAGTCTCAGGATCGACGACCGGAGAGACGATATCGCCAGCGATTCCGATGCTGTCCGACATGGACATCCAGCTTCTCCCTTAGTTCCCGAAGACGCGGGAACACATCCGCTATCGCTTTGCCGCGCCGAGTGACTCGGAGTGGAGTCTCGTCTTGCTTATTTCGTCCAGCAACGACAGGCATTTTGCCTTAAACTCGGAAATGGCAACTTCCTGTATCGACTTCTTGCGCTTACTTGGCATCGCATCTTCCAGTGACCAGTGTAGTGTACCATAGTCATGGCAGATAGTCACGACAGCAGTATTCGGAGCAGCGATTCCGCAGTCGCGAATGGAAGTGTAGGAAACTGCGTCGATTGGGCGGGACTACGATTCCAGGCACGTTCTGGCGAACGTTTTTGGTGTGCAGGTAGGGCAGGAAAAGGATCTTTTCGTTCGCTCGGTCTGCAAAGAGAAAGACTCCCCCCGTGATCATGGGTGAGCGCGGAGGAAAAGTGGTCGAAGGAAAATTTTCTTCATGGGGAGCGCGCCGTGAGACCTCTCCCCGCCTCCGTATAGATTTGGGCGGCGATGAGCTGAGCCCAGAAGGACTCGGTGTGGACGCCGCGACGGGCGGGTTTGATATTGCGGGCCAAGAAAGCGTGAAAATATAGGAAAGCTAACAGGGTAAAGGCCTCAATCGCACGCGGATCGTGTTTATAGATGTGATCGGCGTGCCAACCATTCACCAGTTCATTGAAGCCATAGTTTTCTATGTCCCACCGCGCATGTCCCAGATGGACCACCAGCGCGGTGGAAGCTCGAGCGGCCGGCAAGGTCGTCACCCACATCCATTCGCTCTTCTCCTGGGTCAGTTGTTGGTTCGATTGGCGACGCACCTGATAGGTTTCTTCCGAACGCACCACCCGCACTGGGATGCTCACTTTCGACCAAGAAGTCAGATTCGACACATCCCACCACAAGCAGTCTCGCGACCGATACTGTCCCTTCTGAGGTGCCACCAGAGGCAAGATCCCCAAAACATCTTGATACAGGTCGCGGCGCTCTTGTTTGAGAACCAACAAGGCTTGCTTGCCGTGACGGATCAGGAAGTTCAGAAAAGGTGCCTGCGCGTAGAGGGCATCGCCCAGCAGCAACTGGAAGGCACGCGGGTACGCTTGTAGCACGCGCTCCAGCAGACGGACCGCCGTGGTTACCTCGCTTTCACCAGGAAGCTGTGCTTCCACATCCAGCAACAAGCGCATCTTCTCGCAGCGCAGCATCAGGGTCACTTGGCGATGATAAAACTGAATCTTCTCTCCCTGCTCGGTGCGCAGAGTCCTTTTCAGGCATCCGCGGCAATGCCTTCGGTAGCTGGCATGATTCTCATGTCCGTCGAGCACGGCGATATTCCATTCCCCCACCCCCCGCAGGGCTTTATTCCGCTTCAAGCGCCTATACACCTGCTGCAGCGCTCGGCGCAGTCCCTCATTCTCTAGCTGGGCATGCACACGACCCATGGTATCGGCACTCGCCGGCGCCCTTCCCAGCCAACGCTTCCAGAAAGCAGCCCCTCGAACCGTCTCCAGGGCATTCAGGCTGCCCAGACGAGCCCAGTACAGAGCCAAAGCCGATTGCAGCAATACCCAGGTAGGAATGCGCGGATGCAGACGCTCGTCGGAAACTTCTCCCAGAACCTCGCCGAGGTCAAAGATCTTCTCCGAGTAGCGGATTAGTCGTCGGAGAACCGGCTTACTCCTTTCTCTCCTTCAGGCGCTTCCACTCTAAGTCGGAAAGTTCCTCGATCAACTTTTCCATCTCCTGCTGATTCTCGACGGCTTGCCGCACACGCTGCTCCCATTGGCGAGGCACGAACATCTGGCGTAATTTCTCGCCCTTGCGCCGGACCAGATAGAGACAGGCATGCAGTTCTCCCTGGGCGCAATGACAGCCGGGTTTGCCACACCGCACATTGCGAACGGTGAGAGTGCCGCGCAGGAAGCGAGCGACGTGGATGACCTGCGCCAGGCGCGATCGCTGCTGCCGTTCCCGAGCGGAGAACTGTGAGCGGTGCAAGCAGCCTCTTTTATATCTTATACACTACAGTATACAAGAATATGGTACTGTCAAGCGTAAAAAAACGAATGCGAATTTGCTGCCAGGAGCACAGGAAGGGGTAATTCTAACGGGAAGCTCTATTTAGCCTATATCAAATTCTCGGTTGCGGAATCGCTGTATTCGGAGAGTTGTCTTCGTGGCGAATAGAACGGACAGATAAATGGGCGAATGAATCGGTTTATTTCTCCCAATCCCTCACGACATTACGATTGACAAGCATCCGACAACCCTACAACACAACTCTCTAGCCTTGCCAATCGACTATACTCTGACTCTTTGGGAATGAAATTAAAACGGTTTCCGCAGAGAAGACTCGATCGGGGCTAGATAGTTGCCGGACGGAGCCTCTCTCTTGAAATATGAACGTGGCGCCGTACCTATTTACTAGCGGTATGGTTTGGTGCAGAATCGCCGTCAGTCGAGGAGGGGACCATGCCTCTGAAGTGGAACATGAAAGGTATTCTCATCGGAGCATGCAGTTGCGATTGGGGTTGTCCCTGCAGTTTTGATGCACCGCCGACGAAAGGGTTCTGTGAAGGCGGTTACGTGTGGCACATCAATGAGGGGCGATTTGGCGATGTGAATCTCGCAGGGC
This sequence comes from uncultured Acidobacteriota bacterium, assembly GCA_963718485.1. Taxonomy (GTDB): domain Bacteria; phylum Acidobacteriota; class Terriglobia; order Acidiferrales; family UBA7541; genus Palsa-295. The sequence goes on along the minus strand of CAVQZU010000131.1, from coordinate 13,246 downwards.
TCGCTCTTTCCTGGTTAGCACATTCACCTGCCGCACTGCACAAGGGAAATGTGACCGGCCTGACGCTCATCGACGAAAAGGCCGATGCAGCACAACGGACGGCCTTGAGTACACTAGCCGCCGGAAAATCGGGAGGCCCTTGGATGATTTTCTCCGCTGTAACGGCGTACCCCTTGGGGCCCAAGTATGCTCCCTTTGAAGTCGTCACCGAAGGCCTCGACAGCCGGGTGCGCATCGGAAATATGTATGAAGTACAGCTCGGCCCAATCCTCAACCCTGTCAACGGAACGCCGGAAGAAATCTATCTCGATAAGCCGACCGGTTTCACATCGAAGCGATTGACACTGGGCGCGACGAAGATAATGCGCGTCCAGTCCGAATTCGAAAAGCTCAATTACGACCACTCTGGCCAGTACGGCGAATTTTCTCAATTTGACTACGTGGGTGAAGCCGAGAGTTAGCTCGTCATGGTTGATTCCGCGGACACAGCAGCGCAGACCGACCTTACCTCTCCAGATATTACTGCTTTGCCATGCGACCTCCCCGAGCGGCGGGCGCGAGCCGTCGCCTCCGGTGCATTCGTCGTTGCGGCCGCCTACACACTTTACGCCGCAATCCACATGGATGGTGGAATGCGCATGCCAGGCAATTGGACGATGCCCATGATGTGGATGCTGATGCCCGGGCAATCCTTAGTTGGCGCTGCGGCGACCTTTCTGTTGATGTGGCAGGCGATGATGATTGCAATGATGCTGCCGTCATCCTGGCCGATGCTGGAATTGTACGAACGCGTAGCGCGGCATGCTAAGCACTCAAGGCCTCATCTCGATACGCTCGTCGTCGCAGCAAGTTACTTCGCTGTCTGGGGCGCATTCGGTTGCCTTGCATTCGTGATTGGGATGGAGATATCGCGCGCCGCGATGACCTCCGTTCGAATGAGCCGGTGGATTCCCGGCGCCGGCGGAATCGCGCTCATACTCGCTGGCGTGTGGCAGCTCACCTCATTGAAGCTCGTTTGTCTCAAGCACTGTCAGGATCCGTTGCTGTTTCTGGGTCACGCCTACCGGCGAGGCACATGGGGAGCGATCCGCGTGGGGCTCCATCACGGCGCGTTTTGTGCGGCCTGCTGCTGGGCATTGATGACGATTCAGTTGTTACTAGGGGTGATGAATCTCTTGGTGATGATCACGATTGCAGCTATCATCGCCATAGAAAAACTGTGGCGTCGAGGTCCACTGCTCGCCCGCCTCGCAGGCGTGACCTCGATTGGCGCAGGGCTATTTCTATTTCTGAAGAGTGTTCTAGGTCGTGTACGGTCGATTCTCTAACAAGGTGTGATCCATGGGGCGGGGTGTACGCCCACTTCTCAAGGACATTACGCCAGAACGATGCGGTCTCGACCCTCTTCTCTGCACCGCAAAAAGATCAACCTCAGCACAGTCTTCGCCGGGCAGGCTGTCGGTCTCAAGGAAGTCAAACTAGCGCAGTCACCAATCAGTTTCTTCCCGAAAGCGGCGACATCGTCTCTAACTGCTCGAGTTGCAGTGTGCAATTAAGCACGATGCCGAAATCGCTGATTACGCAGACTTCGGGGAAGGGGTTTAGGTACTTAAATAGTCCCGGCTCCAAAAGGAGTCGAAGGGAACGAAGAATTTTTTGCTGCGTAGTTCTCGTCGCTTGCTGTCTTTTTGCTCCGCCGTTTTTGCGGGCTTTTTGTTTTTGGCTGAGGGGACCTGAACGTCTCAATTAATACACTGCCCAGCGAAGTCCTTGACTTGAATGGCCGAACCGTTGAAAGTTGACATTCGAACTGCGCGAGTCGTCGGTGGTGTGCATGGTCACTCGGAGTTAAGGGGATAATGAGAACGTGGGTCGCAGGATTGGTTTCTGCTTGCATCTTGCTCGCGAGCGCGATTTTGTCTCCTCCGGCCGCCCAAGAGAATGACGTCAGACCCGCTCCCGCCGATATTCCGCCGGTGCGAACCATTGCCGATCCTTATCCGGAATTCAATGGAATTGCAGTTGATCCCGAGAATGGATTTGTTGGCGTAACCGATCCGAATCGCAAGAGCCTGCTGCTGTACGATGGCAAGCGAGGCAACAACGGAAGTGCCGCGACGGTTCCCCTGCACCAAGTGATCGGACCGGAAACCTACCTCGGGATGATTTCCGGCATATTTCTTGATGCCGCCCACCGTGAGATCTATGCGGTCAACAATGACATTGAAGACACGATCGTGGTGATGTCTTACGATTCAGCTGGCGATGCGCAGCCCGCACGTGTGATTTCCGTTCCCCACCAATCATGGGGACTGGCGTTCAGCCATGCTCGCGGGCAGATGGCCGTCTCGGTGGAAATGTCCAGCGCCGTCGTTTTTTACTCGCGTGAGGCAAAGGGTGTGGTGGCTCCTCTTCGCGTTGTTCGCGGCCCGCACACAGGCCTGGCCGATCCGCACGGAATTTTCTGGGACGACGATCACAGCGAGATTGCTGTAGCGAATCACGGCAATTTCCGGGGACTGGTGAAGAATATTGGGGGAGGGTGCACCCCGGCGAGTGGTGAGGATGCGGCCGGAGAGGGAGGGCAGTTTCAACCTCCTTCGATAGCAGTGTTTTCCGCCGAGGCGTCCGGCGACGCTTCACCGCTGCGGACGATTGAGGGTCCGCGAACCAAGCTCGATTGGCCGATGGGCCTCGCCTACGATTCGGCTCACGATACCTTCCTTGTCGCTAACAATGGAGACGATTCGGTTCTCGGTTTCGATCGCAAAGCCACCGGAGATGCGGCGCCCGTAAGAATTATCCGCGGCGACCGCACAGGAATCAGCCGACCGATTGGACTGGCCGTAGACCAGAAAAATGGCGAAGTTTGGGTGGCGAATTGGGGCGACCACACCGCGCTCGCCTTCGACACCGGGGCGAGCGGCAATGTGGCCCCGAAGCGAATTATCCGCAGTGCTCCTGCGGGAACACCCACACCAGGATTCGGCAATCCGGAAGGGCTTGCGTATGACAGCAAGCGTGAGCAGCTTCTTGTGCCAAATTGAGTGACCCAACCGCGTGTGGCGGCATTTGCCAGGCTGGCAAATGGAAATGTTGCACCGACCCGAGTGATTTCGGGTCAGGGATCAAAGCTGGGCCGCACGATTCACGGCCTGGTTTACGATGCCGCGCATGACGAGATCTTCGTTCCCAACGCGCTGGCGGATGCAATTCTGGTGTTTCGCGGAGGCGCGAGCGGAGAGGAAGCTCCCATTCGCGTCATCCAGGGGCCATGTACGGGCCTGGTGACGCCGCACTCCGTAAGCCTCGACACACAGCATGATGAAATTCTGGTGGCTAGTCTGAACGGCAGAAGAATCAATGTTTTTCGCCGGGACGCGAATGGAAACGTGCCGCCCCTGCGCATGATCATGGGGCCGAAGACGCAGCTCGGCCACTTGGTAGGAATAGCGGTTGATCCCGAAAAGAATTTGATGGCGGTGGCAAACTCAAAAGACATTCTCGTTTTTAACCGCACCGATGACGGGAACGTTGAGCCTCGCGCGCGCATAGCGGGCCCGGAAACGGGCATATCGGACGAGCCCTGGGAAATGCAATTCTACAACGGGAAACTCTTCCTGGCGGCTTCAAATCATCTGCATCAGAATCTTTACGAAGAAGGTGTGAAGTTGCGGCCTGATGCGAAACGCGTGCCGTACGATCCGTGGCTCAATCCAAACCTCGGATTTATAGGCGTGTGGGACATTACAGCGAGCGGCGATGTCAGCCCTGAACTCAGCATTCGAGGAGCGTTCAGTGGGCTGACTCACCCGACGGGGCTGGTGCTGAATCCGAAGGACGGCGAAATCTATGTTTCTGACAGCGCGAAGAATGACGTATTGATGTTCTACCTTCCCCAATTCTTTGCGCAGATCGATGGAAAATCAGCGATTTCACTCAAGTAGCGCGGTGCGCCGTCAGGAAAGCTTCCAGGATCGTATCAATGCACAGGCTGTGAGAAAAACTCCGGCATGAAATAGACGAACATGCCGTTGCGGACGCTATCAATCGTGTAAACTTCGCGGGCCCTGAAATTCAGCGCGACGCCCGCCGGCCACACAAGCCCGCTGGCGGGTCCTTTGATGTAGCCGCGCGGCCTCACATCCCCATTGTCGGTAATATTCCAGATGCCAATGAAGCCCGGGTCAGCGGGATTCCACGGAGACGGCTCAGCGGAATCGATTCCATAAGAGTCACGATTGTTTTTGACGGCGGCGAAAATCCGACCTTGTTCTGGATCAACAGCGACTTGGCGGATTCGCGAGATGCCGGTCTTGGGCCCGGAGATGATTGCGCGAGGCGCCACATCCCCATCATCAGTGCGATTGAAGACGAGGATTCCCGTCGGGAATTTCGCGCTGCGGCTGGAAACAACCAGCAAATTGCGAACCGGGTCGACATCGAGACTTCGAATCTCGTCTAGTTGTGTTTTTTGACCGCGAATGGTGCGCAAGGGAGCAACGTCTCCGTGGGCGTCTCGCGGAAAAACCAAAACGTCTTTGCCGCCGTCTTCACCCACGAAGATTTCGTTGTGAACTTTGTCCAAGGCTACGGTTTCGGGCCGGAGGATGCGCGTGCGCGGACCCTGAATAATACGAATCGGGGCCTCTTCGCCGTTCGCGTCACCACGAAACACCAGGACCGCACCAGCGAGATGCACGGGCACGATGATTTCGTCGTGTACGTTGTCGTAGACGATGCCGTGCATCGTTCGGCTAAGCTTTGTGCCTTGCCCTTCAATCGCTCTTACCGGGCCTACGTTGCCGTTTGCCAGCCTGGCAAACGCCAGTATCCTGGGAACGCTGACTCAATTGGGGACCAGAATTTCTTTACGCTTCGAATCGTAGGCGATGGCTCCCGGATTGCCGAATCCTACTGCAGGCGTGCCCGGAGGCGCATTGCGAATGATGCGCTTGGGCGCAATATTTCCGTTTGCGTCGCGCGAAAAAACCACCGCGCTATGATCGCGATAATTCGTGATCCAAAGCTCGTCATTCTGCGTATCGATCGCAACGCCCATCGGCCCAAAGATTCCAGTCCGCTCTCCGTGAATCACGCGAACGGGCGCTACATTGCCGTTGTCGTTGCGATGGAAAATCAAAATGGAATTATCGCCATAGTTCGCAATGGCGATTTCATCGTGGACGGTGTCGACGCTCATTCCCATCGGCCAGTTCAGTTGTGTCAGCGCTCCTTGAATCGTGCGCGCAGGCCTGACGTCTCCTTCCGCCTCGCCCGGATAGCTAGTGATGGACGGAGGATCGAAGCGTCCCGGAATGGGGTTATCTCCCTCGCCTGCTTCCTCCCGATCGAGCGGCGCCCAATTGCCGTGGTTCGCGACCAAAATCTCGTTCGCTGGAACGTCAAAGACGATCCCGTGCGGATCTTCCAGTCCGGCATGCGGGCCATGGATCACTCGTTTTGGCGCTTCCAGGCTCTTTGCGTCGCGCTTATATACAACTACGGTGTTGGGATGCTCGATGGAAATGGCAATTTCATCGCGCTGCAGATTCAACGCGAGACCCCAGGCACCATGGGGGACCGACAAGACACGCTTCGGCTTTACGTTGCCCTCGGCATCGTAAGGGAAAACCATCATGCGGTCGCCGATATCATTGTCGACGGTGAAAACTTCGCGCCTCCCAGGATCAATCGCGACACCGGCAACGAACATCATTCCCGTGGCTGGGCCGCGGATACGCCGCAAAGGATCTATAACCGCAGAGGTCTTAGTTCCGCTGGTCCGGTCGTAAAAGAGGATGCCGCCGCGATTGGAATCGGTCATGACCACACGGTTGTTGGTGGGATCGACCGAAAGGCTGTGCAGACTGTAATAAGGATCTGCTACGGTACGCACCGGGGCCACGTCACCCCCTATGATGCCCTGCGATGCAGCTGGAATAGCAGCCTGTAGAGGGGCCAAGATGGGATTGGGCAAGCACATCTCTCCCTCTTCGGCAGTCTCTATGGGCATGTTCTCCGCACGTACTACGGGAGGGGAATTCAAAGATTTACTCGGGGATAGCAGGCGAACGCCGGAGGCAAAGAGAAAGAGGAGCAGCCCGGCTACGCCGGTGAGAAATGATAGGCGCCTGTTGCGCTCAATCACAGCAACCTGCCTTGTAACAATCGGATAACCGCCGGCCGAAATGCGCCACTAATTATTTCGAAGTCAAAAGTTTCTGGATGTCCGGGCAAGACATGTGCAGCGATTTCAATTGGGCGCCCTCTTTCGTCAGACCCATTTTCCCGGGCACGATCTGGTGGCACTCGGTACAACCGAATTCTTTGAACCGAACCGCCTTCTGCTTCTCTTCGGCAGTGCGATTCTCCTCCTTAACTTGGGTGACCACGTTCATGGAGGTAAGCAATGCGATGCATCCCTCAAAACCTTTGCTCACCGCCTTACCCTGCTCCGTGAAGCCAAATTTACCGTTCGTCTCCAGTGTGTGGCAATTCTTGCAGCCATGATTTTCGAAAACATACTTCGCCAGGTTGTTAGGAGCCATCCGTGCCATTTCAGACTGAGACAGTGGCTTGGCCGAATATGCCGATTGGGCCTGCGTTTGGGCTGCCAATCTCCCAGCCAAGATGTAACCAATTATGAGACAAGTGGACAGAGCTATAAACGCGCACCTCGCTAGACCCACCGCGCCAACGAAACTACATCGTTCTATCAAATCAATACTGGTAGATCTGTTTAGCTTGCGCATCGGGCTCCTTCAATGATCTGCAAATGCTTCGTTGACCATCGAGATAAGCAAAACATCTACCACGTTCCGAGAAACGCTCGTACTGGGATTGAGCCGAGGCCTTTATCTTTGCGAGCGCTCGTTCGTAGTAAATGGGATCGTAGTACCTGTCCGGTGGTGGCAGCTTTGCGCCCCACGTACCCTCGATGTCCTGGCGCAACTTGAGGACGTTCTTGAAATTGTCGACACTAAAGCGCGCGTCCTTGTTCCATCCCCCCGGAGAATTCACTTCGAGCTCGTATGTCTGAGATGCCACGTCGAATGGAGTTTTATTTTTCTGTATGAGATTAATCACGGGCAGCTTATTGGCGGGCAACATGATCCAACGTTGGGCCTCAATACTGGCCATGATAAATCTTACGAGTAGTTCTGTATGCTCCTGCGCCCACTTCCGTCTGACAAATACGGAGGAGTTCTGCATCGGAGCGCTGATCTCGGAGGCTGAGCCAAGGCTGACGAAGCCTTCCCGCTTAGCAACGATCGAATTGGGATGAGCCATCATGGCTGCGGCCGATCTGTCGCCACGTGTCGCACGAGCAAATACACTGTCCCAAATGTCCTAACCAGTGTCAGACAATTGTACAATACCATTTTTGCCGTGACTTCGGTTCTCGGTCTGCGCATTGGGGAGGTTCTTGCGCTCCGCCTCAGTGACGTGGATTTCACACGGAATATCCAAGCGGTGAAGTCTAACGCGAGCAGCGCCGACGTCCGATGCCTTTGCACCTAGAAGCAAGGCTGCGAGGCTACACTCGGATGAGCGGACGTACGACTGACCTACTGTTCCTCAACAGGCGTAGCCGCCCGTTCTCAGCCAACAAGCTCCGGGAGAAAGTTCTGCACCCGCTGCTCGACAAACTGGGAATACGGGCGGTTTCATTCGATGAGACACGGTGCTGCTAGTGCCTTGCTCGCAGACGGTGTAACACCTACTGTGGTGCAGAAGCAACTGCGGCATTCAGATGCTCGCATAACGCTTGGAATCTACGGCCACGTCATGGGCGATCAGCAACGTGATTGCCGTCGAACAACGGTGTGCGCGAATTGAACGGTTGGCTCTGAACTAGTTCAATTGGTGTCAAACCGCTAATTGGTGTCAAATCTTTTTGCAAATGCCGTGTAATGAGAAGATTTGGTAGGGGCGGTGGGGATCGCATATCTGTCTGTAAGATACAGATTCTAGATTGCCAGCGTTGCCAAGATTGCCACCAGCGCCGCGTACCATTGCACGCTATTGCACGCTGGGAAAAAGCGCGCGCTTAACAGATAGCGGAGCAATTGTGAAAAACCCAAGATTTCTATCCCTGCCGGAGTGTTCACGCTAAGGAATGCCCAGACCTAATTGATGTCGCACCTCATTCGCGCGAAACGCAAAACCGGCAAACAATGTCGGGAGTTGAGATGCAGATTTACCGGCTTCGAATGAAAACGTCTGCAGGAAGCTTGAAGCGTGCGCTTAATCTCCGTACCTGCTCCAGCGTGAGCTTCCGTTGCCTCGCTAGGAACATGGAGACAGCGCTCTCTGATCCGAATTCAGGCATCAAGTCACGCTGCGTGAGGTCCTGGTGCTCAAGGAGGAACCGCACGACGGAAACCGCGTCCGTGCCAGGAATCAGGTAGTGCGTTTCTTCATAGCGTTCGACCAGCAAAGTCAGAAGCTCAATGGCCTCCACTTCCGAGCGAGATGGGTTCTCCAAAGCCGTCAATTGGAAGAGAGCGTCGGTATACGCTTCCAGTTCCTCGTCATTATGTATGACGTGGGGAGCACCCTTCGCGATCATTCTGGCTGGGTTTGCGAGGACTGTGGTCATCTTGTACCAAATTTCCTATCCCAAATTAGCAGGATTGTTGTATTGCTTGTGTGTCAAAAAGGACCGAATGTAAACGTGCCCTTGGGTTCGCATTTGACCCGTTGTCTTGGCATAGTGAATGACTGTGACGAGCCTGTAGCGGTTCCTCCGAAAGTCAAATATCACATATCCCTTAACATTGTCTGTATCCTTGAAAGTGCTGCGAACCTCCAGAAAATTGTGCCATCGGACCTCTTTGACGATAGCCATCCATGCCTTGATCTCGTCGGCCGCATCTGGATACTTATCCATAGCCTCGCTCAGATGCTTGCGAGTGACGATGTGCACCACTCGATCCTACTTCACAACATGTGAAGTTGTCAAGTGGCCGAAACCATATGATTATCCGTTTCCAAATCTGGGTCCGGTGGGTTCGGATTGCTGGCCCAGGTCCAGGGAGTCAACGGATCCTGAACTGTGAATGTGGCAGGTATCAAGAAATTCTGCCCGGCATTGGCCAACGCGTATCCACTGCTTCCGTATTTTCCCATCCGTGCCCCTCGGTCTCTTGAATGATTTTTATGGCGGAGAGGGTGGGATTTGAACCCACGAGCCCGGTTTTGCCAGGCTACCCGCTTTCGAGGCGGGCTCTTTCAACCGCTCAGACACCTCTCCGGCGCGTGGCAACTAAGCTTAGCAAAGGCGGAAGAGTCTCACAACTTCAGGGTGTGCGAAGCCTCGCCTATCCCGACCGGCCGGTAGCTAACTGGGCAAATGCAAACCCTAAACCGAGGGCAAAAGCAAAGGACAGGGGAGATGTCAATGCAGATCCCGCGTTGCACCGGCGGTACGGCGCTGCGCGGGGATTCTACCCTTGTTGTTTTAGGGCGGCCTTGACGCGGTCCGGGGTGAAGGGGATCTCGCGAATGCGAGCGCCGGTGGCGTCGAAGATGGCGTTAGCGATGGCGGCGGGGACGACGGTAATGGCTAGTTCACCTGCGCCAGTCGCGTCTTCGTCGGGGCGGTTGATCATGGTTACTTCGATTTTGGGGATAGCGAAGCCGAGAGGGAGCGTGCGGTAGGTGGACCAATCGAAGGATGTGACTTTTTGGTCGTCCCAGGTTACTTCTTCCAGCAAGGTGCGGCTCATTCCCTGCAGCGTGCCGCCTTCGGTTTGATTTTTCAGGCCGTCCGGGTTGGAGATGGGGCCGCAATCGACGCAGACCGAAACGCGTTTTACGGTTACTTTACCCGTCGTCGGATCAACCTCCACCTCGGCGATCATTGCTGAGTAGCCGTTTTCGCCTTCGTAGGCCACGCAGGCCACGCCGCGGCCGTCAGCGATTTCGTTGCGGCGAATGCCGGGACGCGGAGAAGGACGTGGATCCCAGTTCGCAGCTTTGGCTACGCTTTTCACGACGTCGATCACGCGCGAATTGCTCAGGTGGCGCAGGCGAAAATCGACCGGATCGGCCTTGGCCCGGGCGGCGACCTCGTCCATGAACGATTCGTGGGCGAAGGTGTTTTGAATGCGCTCGGGGGAGCGCAGCGGGCCCGTCCAGAATGGTGAGACGACGTTGTGCACAAGGACGCGCTCGCTTTTGATGCTGCCGGTGCCTTGGGCTTTGCCGCCTACGTTTCCGGCGACGTAGGAAGGGACGGAGTTGGTGTTGTTATTGTAGCGATTCGGGTCGGGGGCGGGCGTACGAGCCGCGAAAGGCTCGGGCTCGAAGCCGGCCAGAAATCCGGTAATAATGTTTCCCGGCGTGCGCGGGCCAGGTCGATTGCCGAGCACCGGCACCCACGCCTCGTGGTCCCACGCAACGATGTTGCCTTGGCTGTCGAGGACAGCGCGCTCATCTACAACGAACGCGTTGCCGTAATTTTCCCAGGCCATTTCATCTTTGCGGGTCAGTTGCACGCGCACCGGCTTGCCGACGGTTTGCGACAACAGAGCGGCGTCATAGCTGACGGCGTCGGCTCCGTTGATCCCGTAGCAGCCGGAGCCGCGGGTGAAAATGACCCGGACGCCGTCGGGCTTGATGCCTAACAGCATGGCGGCCGTACTGCGGATGTACCAGACGCCTTGCGTCGCCGACCAAATGGTGACTTTATCGCCCTGCACGTCGGCGACCGCACAGGAGCTGCCCATCGACCCGTGCATCTGGTAAGGATAATGATAGGTGGCTTGCACCATGGTTGCGGGTGTGGCTTGCGAAAGGGATTGGTCGACGTCCTTTGAATCGACCAGCAAGGTATCGCGCGTGGGCTTCTGGTTGCGCAAGTGATCGTAGAAGTCGGACTGCTTGGGCAAGCCGGCGCCGGGAGTCCAGTTCACTTTGAGTTCGCTTGCGGCTTGAATCGCCTGCCAGGGTTTGTCCGCCACGACGCCCACGAAATTTTTCCTTACCACCACCTTTACGTTACCCGGAAGCTTCTTCACGGAGCTTTCGTCGACGCTGACAACCGTGGCTCCGACCGCAGGGGGACGCACGACGCGGCCGTGCAGCATGTCCGGCACGCGCACGTTGTGGACAAAATCAAACTGCGCAGTGACCAACTGCGGGATGTCCGGGCGCTTTACAGGAGTTCCCAGAATGGTCCACTCTGCAGCGGGCTTCCGCTTCGCGCTTTTGTCGAGGGCGAGATTGAATTTTTTGCCGCCGAGCAAGTCTCCGTAGCCGACTTTTTGGGAAGGATCGCCTTTGGCGCTAATTTCGCCATTGGCAGCGACAAGCTGGTCGGGGGGAACGCCGAGGCGGTCGGACGCGAGACGCACGAGAGCTTCGCGCGCCGTGGCGCAGGCCTGTGCGAGATTACTGTGATTGAAATTGGCGGGATGCGATTGGCTTCCCGACGTGTAGCCTTCATCGGGCGTGCGGGCTGTGTCGCAATAGATCAGATCGACGCGTTCCAGCGGCACGCAAAGCTCTTCGGCGACCAGCTGTGTTTGTGCGATCACGATTCCCTGGCCGAGCTCCTCCTTCCGGTGTAAGCGGTGACGCCCCCATCGGCTGTGATCGCTATCCAGGAATCGAGCTGGCCAGCCGGAGGCGCGCCCGGTGAGACTCCTTGCACGATCTGGCCGTGAGCGGTTTCAAGTTCTACGCCCAGTCCGAACACGCTGAAGCCGACGATCAGCGCGCCCGACTGTTTCAGAAAATCGCGGCGCGAAAAACCGGAGCGCTGTAGCGCGGCAGCAGCCTGCGGTGTCATTTCCGGTGTGGGTGCTTCAACGTTTCGCTTTTCGAGGCCTGGCGCGAATGCTGGCAATGAAATTTTCATCGCGTTGTCCCCTGAGCGTAGCGCTTGATGGCTTGCAACATGCGCATGTGGGTGAAGCAGCGGCAGAGAACCGTAGACATGGCGCGCTCGATTTGCTGGTCACTGGCCTTGGGATTTTTGTCGAGGAAAGCTTTGGCTGTCATGATCACGGCGTTCAGGCAAAAACCGCATTGCGCGGCCTGCTCGTCGATGAAAGCTTGTTGAATCGGATGCAGCTTATCGACGCTGCCGATGCCCTCGAGCGTGGTGATTTCGTCCCCTGCGACGGCCTGGACGGCGTGATGCAGGAACGGATGGCTTGGCCTTTGACAATCACCGTGCAGGAGCCGCACTGGCCTAGGCCACACCCAAATTTCGGTCCGCGAAGATTCAAATCGTCGCTCAGGGCGTAGAGCAGCGGGGTCGCAGGATCGAGATCGAGAGTGTGGCTGGTACCGTTCACTTTGATTGTAATGGCGCTCATATGGTTAAGGTAGGCCGGAAAAAGGAGGGGGTCAAGCGCCGAAGCTGGCACAGCGGGCGCACCCCGGGAATGGTCGAGTTTATCAAAGGCTGCTTGGCAATCGCAATCTGTGCTAAAGAAAAGTTCAGTCACGCGGCCCTGGCGCAGCCGATTCACCCGCTACACCTTTCGATTTGCGGTATTTGCGGTGGCTGAAGATGGAAGCAAAGGTTCACTTAGAGCTATGATCGGCGCCTGGATCTGCTTGGCCTCCTCGTCGGGACGGGCGAAACCGTTCGCAGAGTACGACCATGAAAAAGTGCCCCGAACTCTACGCCTGGACTCTCCTATTGTTGGGTGTGGCCACCTTCGAGGCAGCCTTCGGCAATTCGGGCACTAAGCCTATGCCTGTTTCGCGGGCCAATCTATGCGTCACCGAAGGAACGATTGAAGAACTGCCCGGCGGAAGGCTGTCGGTAAGCGTGCCCAAGATGCGCGCGTATGTGAATGTGGCCACAACGCAAGTGGTCGAAGCGAAGTTTACATACCTCGGTTCAACCGGCAACCAAGCGCGTCTTGGGTCCGGCGAGCTACGGCGCCAGTTCGGTCTTAAGCTGCGCGCCGAGGATGCCTGCAATCTGATCTATGCGATGTGGCGCATTGAGCCGGAATCGAAGCTGGTGGTCTCGGTCAAGAGTAATCCCGGCGAGCACACCAGCGCAGAGTGCGGCAACCGCGGATACCGGAACATCAAGCCTGGGCGCAGCGCTCCGATTCCCGTCTTGCGTTCGGGCGAAATACACACGCTGCGAGCGGAAATGAAGGGGGCCGAGATGATCTTGTTCGTCGACAGTTCGCGTGTTTGGGAAGGTTTTGCCGGGCCGGATGTCCTTGGTTTTGACGAACCCGTCGGGATTCGTTCAGATAACGCCCGG
>CAVQZU010000130.1:0-181403 GCA_963718485.1 uncultured Acidobacteriota bacterium | reverse complement strand
CGCGATCGCTACGAGCCGCTCATTCGTTCAAAATATCCTAAGATTCCACGCCGTGTTTCCGGATATAACCTCGACGAACTCCTGCCCGAGGCCGGCTTCCACGTGGCGCGCGCCCTGGTCGGCACCGAGTGCACTTGTGTCGATCGTGCTGGAAGCCAAAGTGAGGCTGGTTCACAGTCCGCGCACCGCGCACTGGTGGGCCTGACATATCCGGATATTTCGAGGCCGCCGACCATGTGACGGAGATCACGGGCTTCCGCCCCATTGGCCTGGAAGGCATCGACGGCAACCTCGTCGAGACATCCGCGAAAAGAATCGAATGTGCGCCCGATCTTTCGCTGCTCCCGCCGGTGGAGGGGGTTTCTGCTGGTCGAATTCGGCGCTGAGGACCCCAGAAGCCCGAAGCCTAGCTGAGCGCCTCGATCGCGAGCCTCAAGGGTCTCCCACATCGCGCCCGGTTCACGCATCTACACCGCCGCATGAACCCGCGCCGTGTGGCACATCCGCGAAGCCGGCCCGCGCGCCGCAGCGTTCGTCCCGGGCGCTCCGTCCAAGTGGGAGGGCTGGGACGACTCCGCGGTACCGCCCGAAAAATGGGCGGCTACCTACGCGACCTCGCGCACCTCTAACGAATATGAATACACAGGTGCGTTTTACGGCCACTTTGGACAGGGCTGCTTCACATGCCCGTCACTTCGACCTGGAAACGAACCAGGGCATCCGGAAATACCGCGAGTTTGTCAAAGAAGCCGCGGACCTGGTTGTGAGCTTTGGTGGCTCTCTGTCAGGCGAACATGGCGACGGCCAATCGCCGGGCGATTTGTTGCCGAAAATGTTCGGACCGGAGTTGGTAACCAGCTTTCGGCGAGTTCAAAGCCGCGTGGGATCCAGAGAACGCATGAATCCGAGAAGGTTGTCAGCGCCTACTTGCCCGCCGAAAACCTCCGCTGGGAGCTGACTACGATCCCCACGAGCCGCAAACACATTTCAAGTTTCCCGAGGACCGTGGCTCTTCTCCAAGCCGCTCTGCGCTGCGTTGGCCTGGGCGCCTGCCGCAAGCACGCGCCGGCACAATGTGACCAAGCTCAGGTTACGCTCGAGGAAGAAGCACTCGCACCCGGCCGCGCACACCTGCTGTTTGAAATGATTCAAGGTGAATACGCGCGACGGATGGAACGACGAGCACGTCAAAAAATCGCTGGATCTCTGCCTGTCGTGCAAAGCCTGCAAAACCGAATGCCCCGCAAACGTCGACATGGCCACCTACAAAGCCGAATTTCTCTCCCACTACTACCAGGCCAATCGCCGCCCGCTCCACGCCTACGCCTTCGGCATGATCGACAAGTGGCTGCGACTTGGCTCGATCGCCCCGGGCCTGGCGAACTTTCTGAATCGCGCGCCGCTCCCAAGTCGCCTGCTGCGCGCCATGCTTCATCTCGCGCCGCAACGCCAGATGCCCGTGTTTGCCCCGCAGGATTTTCGCCGGTGGGTCGTAAAAATGCCGTGCCAGATGTGAAAAATGCCGGCGGAGATTTCCCGAACAGCAACAGGAGCAAGGGAGAGGTAATCCTGTGGCTTGACACCTTCAACAATTATTTGCATCCCGAAACCACGCGCGCCGCCTATGAAGTCCTGACAACTTCGGGGTGGAAGGTCCGCGTTCCTCACCAGCCACTCTGCTGCGGCCGTCCACTCTATGATTTCGGCATGCTCGAGGAAGCAAAGTCCTATCTGCGAAGCATTCTCGAGGCTCTCAGCGAGCCCATCGACGCAGCCCTCCCGGTGGTGGTCCTCGAACCCAGCTGCGCCTGGTGTTCCGCGACGAACTCTGCAACCTGTTGCCCGATAACCAGCGCGCCCAGCGCCTCCGCGATCAAACATTTCTACTGAGCGAATTCTTCGCGCGCCGGGCCCCCGAATTCCAACCGCCGAAGCTCGCGCGCCAAGTCCTGCTCCACGGCCATTGCCATCACAAATCCCTGATGAAAATGAAGGACGACGAATCGCTTCTCCGCAAGATGGGAGCCGACCTGCGGTCGCTCGATTCAGGCTGCTGCGGGATGGCCGGCCCATTCGGCTTTGAACGGGACAAATACGCGGTTTCACAAGCAATCGGCGAGCGCGTGGTCTTGCCGGCGGTGCGCCAAGCGCCGGCCGACACTCTGATCGTCTCTGACGGCTTCAGTTGCCGCGAACAAATCCTTCATTCGACCGGCCGCCACGCGATTCACCTGGCCGAAGCGATTCGCTCGGCGCAGAAATCAAAGTCGCCCGCTGAGGTTTAAAGCGCCAGCCGCCGCGAACTTGCCGGGCGGCATTTTTCAACCGACGCTTGGCTTGATTGCACGGCTGCGAGCCCCGAGGGAGGAAATTTCGCAAGTGGCCACACAGGTTCTTTTGAGTGGCCCGGGTTTTTCTAGGAAAGTGCCTGCAACCCCGCCTTCGCTATCTGCTCATCTTCATGCGACTTGACGCCAGAAACCCCCACCGCCCCGACGCATTCCCCCTGATGCATGATCGGCAGCCCGCCCTGCACCGCGCCCGCCCGGAAATGCGACCGCGGGGGGCCGTTCTTTGACCATATCCTCGAGCGCCTTGGTTGGCGTTCGGGTAGCCGCTGCCGTCCATGCTTTGGCCGTGGCAATGGTCGCGCTTTGCACCGGCGCGCCGTCCAGCCGCTCGAGACGAATCAAGAACCCGCCGTCATCCACCACTGCAATGGTCACATTCCAGTTATTCTTCTGCGCTTCCGCTTTGGCGGCGGCGGCGATCTTGCTCGCATCGTCTGCGGTCAGCAAATTTTGTTTCGCATGTTTCTCGGCCCTCGATTTTTTTGAATTTGGAAGCCAACGCGAATCGCTATGGAAACCGGAGAATGAAATGTTCAGCTCGGATGCCTAACCATCCATGGATTCTTACCTACGGCCATGTTGCAGAAGACGGGCGCTCGGACCGAACGAGGATTCGAAATGAAATTACGACCCTACCGTTCGGGAAGCAACGCTCTCCAGAGATATAGCAACAGCTCCGCGGAAGTGTCAACCGCAACGCGGGCATTTAAGGCCCCGTTGCCGCGCCCGGGCCGGTGGATGCAAGACGAGCTTTTGCACTCGCCAGTTGGAAGTTTCCGCGGCATACACTTCATTCTCCGACGGACAGGCCAATTGGTGTATGCCGGAGAATTGTCCAAGCCGGCGCCCGGACTTGCCAATGACTCCCAGCACCGTTCCGTTGAGAGAGACCTTGAACAGGCGCCCCGGAACGTGCTTTCGCCCACAAAAAGCACCTGATTCGGTCCCGGTGTAATGCACATGGAATTGGGAGCTCCGCTTACGGCGGCCAAGCGATCGCCTGTGGGTGTGTTGCCGTTCACCGCCCGGGTGCGCGGATCAGAAGGTACGTCGATCGTGAACGTGCGCAGAAATTTGCCGTCGGTATCAAACACCTGGATTCGCCGATTCGTTCGATCCGCTACATAGAGATTGTCGTTTCGGTCCGCCACAATGGCGTGCGGCAGTCGAAACTGCCCCGGTGCCGTTCCTTTTTCTCCCCAGGACTTCACCCAGTCGCCATTGCGGTCATATTTCGCGATTCGCGAGTTCACATACCCGTCGCTGATGTAAATGTTGCCCTGTGAGTCCCAGGTGACATCCGTGGGTTGCCGGAACAGTCCGTCGATTGCGGCCAACGGTGGCTCGGGATGCTCCCAGGGCTTGGCGTCCTCATCAGCGCCCTCCTTGCGCCGGCCGAAAACCCAGACCACTCGGCCCGCCGGATTGAACTTGATGATCATGTCCGAGCCTTTGTCGATGGCCCAGATGTTGTCGTCCTTGTCGATTCGCACGCTGTGCGCTTCCGACCAGGCGTAGAGCCCCTTGCCGATCTCGCGCAGGAATTCACCATGCGGACCAAATTCAAACAGCTGTGCCGCCGCCGGTGCGTAGGCTGGACCGTTCGCGCTGTTTGCTCGCGTGAAAACGAAAATATGCCCCTTGGAGTTGACCGCCACGCCCGGCACTTCGCCAAAATTCATTCCCGGCGGCAGCTTGAAAAAATCAGGAATGGATTCAAAAGGTATCTCCGGCGCGCGTTGCTGCGCGAATGTACGCGGAACCAAAAGAAGTAATACCAGGGCGCCAAGCGCCCTCCTGCAACCTTTCATCAATGCCTCCCCGCCTGGCTCGTCACACCAAGCCGATTGCCAGCCGGAGCCTATGCCTTCCGGTGCGCGGGTGTCAATTGCCCCGCGCCATGTGTCGCCAGGTGCCCGCACGAGCACCCATCACCCATGCCGGATGGCCCGGGAACCCGCGTTTCACGGCAGGTGAGCTGTCAGAAATGCGAGCAGCTTATTTCTGTGCGGCGGGGGTTTCAAAGTGCACCGCACATTTCCACACGCCGTTTTCTTTCACATACACATTGAGGAACTTGCGCGGGCTGTCAGAGGAGTTGCCGTGAAAGGTCACCATCGAGGTGCTGGTCCCGGTCACCAATCCCGTATTCCCGTGGACGCGGACTTGCACATCGCTATGCTTGAAGGCAGTCAATTGAAGTTTCCTGCTTCGAATATCCGTCAGGTGCTGCTGTTTGGTAAGCACGAGGCCCAGCGCATTCGTATAGATCAGGTCGTCGGTGTACAGTTTCGCGAGCGCGTCCGCGTCGCCCTTTTGCAGCGCCTGATTTCTGTTTTCTTCGGCCTGCATCACCTCGCTCTTGGCGTCGGCGACCGTTTTCGCGCCTCCGCCCGTTCGCGCCGCGCCAGCCGTTGCGGGAATGCTCATCGCCAAAAGAACTGCCCACAGCGTCCATCGCCTCATGGAAAAACCCACCTCCACTGGAATTGCACGAATCTTGATTCCCGCCAAACATCCTCCAAGATGTTTCTTGCCTTGCCTGGCACTATAAGACGAGAATCGTCAAAACGTAACTGTTGCCTGACGAAAGCATGGTGACGATATGGTTTGGTGCTGCCATCTCCTCCTGTCCCTCCGACTGTCGCGTGTCGTGGCGACTGCTGCGTTTGTCGCCGGGCCCCTCATGCTTTCTACCCGCCTGTCCGCGCAAGAAATCGTCTGGAGCGCAGCAGAGCGGCCCATTGCGTCCCGAATCGACGGGCTCCGAGCCCTGCCCGACGACGTGCGGGCTCGCGCCACGACGCAACTCGCTCTGGCGATTCGGCAACTCCCGGTGACTCCGAACAAGCTGGCCCTGGCAAATGATCTCGCCACGCTTTCAACCGAGGGTGACTTCGGCCGCCAGACGCTTCAAGAAGTAACCACAACCCTCGCCACGGCGTTGCGCGAGCAACCACCTCCCTCGAAAAACAGCAAGCCCGCCCTCCCCTACATGGAACTTGCGGAATTGGTCCGCTACGAGCACATGCAAGCCTCCCTGGATGTGCCGCCATTTGCCGCCGCCCTATCCGCGCTCGAAGCGGCCGACCGCCATCGCGAGCACGCCGACTTCACCCTCACCGACCTGAATGGCAAGCCATGGACCTTGCAGCGGCTGCGCGGCAAAGTAGTGCTTGTGAATTTCTGGGCCACCTGGTGTCCGCCCTGCCGCAAGGAAATGCCCGATTTAATCTCTCTACGATCGCTTCCAGCAGCAAGGCTTGGTGATACTCGCCATTTCTGCAACTAAGACTCCGCCAAAGTAAAGCCATTCATCGCCGAGAGGCAGGTCACCTATCCCGTCCTGCTCGACCCTGGCCTGAAGGTGCACGAACTGTTCGAAGTCCAGGGGATTCCAAAAAGTTTCGTCTACGATCGCAACGGCGAGCTCGTCTCGGAATCGATCGACATGCGCACCCAGAATCAGTTCCTTGAAATGCTGAGCCGGGCAGGGCTCACCGCCCGACCAGGAACGGACATTTTCTAGCCGCCCAAGGAGAAGGTATGAAAATCGCATCTCGAGTGGCACCAGCTTTTGCTTTGGTATTTTTTCTTTGCTCCGGGTTTGCGGCAGAAAGCGCCCTCAAGGCCTCCGCGCCCTCGCCTGCCAAGCCGGCGGCTGCCGCTCCGGCTGCGCTTAAGGATGAGATCATCGGCACCTGGCGTCTCACGTCCCGCACCGTTCGCCAGGCCGACGGCAGCGAGGCCTTCGATCCAAAATACGGCCCGCACCCGGTCGGCTATATCACCTACGATCGCACCGGTCACATGTCGGTCTCAGTTATGCGCCCCGATCGCCCCGAGAACATGACACTGGAAGGCTATGAGGCCTACTTTGGCACCTACACCGTTGATGAGCAAAAAAACATGGTGACGCACCACGTCGAAGGCCATATGCTCGCTGACCGCGTAGGTCAGGATTTTCTCCGTGCTTTGGAAGTCAACGGCGATGAACTGACGCTGATCATCCGCGGCGGAACATCACCTGAAGGCAAGCCCGTAACAAACTTCAACCACTTCACCCGCAGCAAGCCTTCCTAGCGGTACCCTTCAGGGCCCCGGCGCGTAATTCTTGAAGAATTTGACGATCACCGCCGAGGCTTCCAATGGCCACTCATGGCCGCCCGGATGGATGTAGGTCTCGACCGGCGCGCCCTGGCTTGATGAATAGATCGTGCAGTATGGTCCGCACTGCTCGCCCTGGCCCATGCTGCCATCAAGTTCGCGCGCCATCTGCACCGACCGCAGTTGCTTTGCAAACGGCACCACCACATCCTTTTCGCCTGCAATCTGCAGCAACGGCTTGGGCGCACTCAGATGGACACCGGGAAAGATTTCCCCGGCAACCGATGCAAAGGCCGCAAAAGTCTTCGCGCGTGTGCCCCAGAGCAAATACGCGAAGATCGCGCCATTCGAAAAACCGGTCGCGTAAATTCGCCGGTCATCCACCGCAAATTTGCTTCGCACCGTGGCGAGCACGGCATCGACGAACTTCAGATCGCGATCGCCATATTGTCCCGGTTCCTGCTGCCACCCCGGTTCCAACCCCTCGGGATCGACGTAAATCTTGGTCGGCAGCCCTTGCGGGAAGACAAACACCGCCTCCGGCCAGAAATTCTGCATGCCGACGTCCGCCGCCTGCTGCATGTTCCCGCCATGTCCGTGAAACGCAAACACGACGGGAGCCTTTCCACTGCCGTCGGCCTTGGACGGCGCCAGCACCAGGGCCTCGCGCTGCACACCGCCAATCGTCCAGTTCATTACTTCTGCGCTGCTGAACGGCGCCGCGAGCAGGCACACCCAGACCACCTGCGTAATCCGCAGAAGGCGCGCAAGCTGTTTCATCAGGAAGACAATCCTATTTTGCTATCGAGGAGTGACCCGCCACCACTTTCCAAACGCCGCCTTTCTTAACGAAGGTGTCCGTGCTGATCACCGTCCGGCTCCGGTGTTCGCCCTGCACCACCGCGTCGTAGGTGTCTTTGTAGGTCGCGATCGCCACATCACCATATGACCGCACTTTTAGCTCAGTAATCTTCTCGCTGTTCATCTTGTTGTTTTTCGTATCCCCCATCATCTTCAGCATGTCCGCTTTGGAGAACCACTTCCCGGAGCTGTCTCCTCCGGTCCAATCGCTAGCGAAATTCTTCTCGTAAAACGATTTGTTATTACCCAGATCGGCTTTCACTGAATCATTTTCCAGCTTGGTCACCGCCGCGACCGCATCGTCATCGGCGGCCGCCACGCTTTTCACCACCGCCGCCGTTGCCAGCAGCGCCACGGTCATCATCGATAGGCCTACCATCATTTTCACTTTCATAAGCAGACTCCTCTCAATTGAAATCCTGGGACTGGGCCGGGAGGAGCTGCCTTCCGGTCGACGCGAGTCTACACCCGCCGCCAATGCCGGCCGCTATTTTCTTTCGCCAGGTCTCCCATTTACCAGGCCGCGCCCGGGCTCTTTGACCAATTGCAGCTCCCCAGAGCGTCAGAGTTTTCGCGTGTATTATTGTTTGGGTTCCATCGACCATTTCACGCGCTCCGCCACAAACTGCGCGAACGGCGTAATGTCCATGTCGATGCTAGCGCGGTCGAGCGCAGCAAGATACACATCGCGGTCCTCGACGCGGATGATCGTCCACGGATAGCCGCCGGATGCGAGCAGGACGTTCATCAGGAAACGGGCCATGCGGCCGTTGCCGTCCGGGTAAGGATGAATGTAGCCAAACAACCAGTGGCCGAGAGCGGCACGCACGCTGGATTCTGGTTCTTTCTCGAGGAGATCGAAGAATACTGGCATGGCGTCGCGCACGGCCTCCCAACGCGGAGGCACATAGCGCGATGTCCGCAGATAGACCGGAGAATTCCGGTATCCCGCGAGCGCGCCCGCCGGGATCAGGCCCGCCGTGACGCATGGCGCGAATAGTTCCCGATACCAGTCCTTGTGCGCTGCACGGGCGAGCGCTCCGGAGGGTTCGCCGTCGATCACTTTGCCCACGGCATCTTTCACAGCCTGGAACGCCTGCCAGTAACCGCGCGCGGCAACAGCGTCTCGGCTCTTGCGGTCGGCTTCGTCGCGGTCAGGATTCCAGTTCCCTTGACGTAGGCGGTCGATTATTTCGGGTGTGACCGAATAGCCCTCGATGGACAGAGAGTGATAGGCGTCGTTGCGGTAAATCTCGTCGACGTGATGGAGATACGCCCCTTGGTCTTTCGGGAGGCCCGGTGCTTTCGGGAATACGCCGATCACGGCACCGCGCATCGACTCCCACATCATCTGTAGGCGCCCCGCAATCGGAGCGACCGTCCGCCGCGGCGTTGCCAGTACGTGGCCGGCCTCGAAAGAATTGCTCTCCCGCACGTCATAGCCGACGCTCTTCATCGCGCTGAGTATTTCATCCGCTAGCCCGTGGTGGCCGGTCTGACGCAGAGCGCCAGCGAGGTAACCCGCCTTTGTCGAATTGCCACCGTTCAGCAGCAGCCGCAGCAGGTCCGAGGCATCGGCGAGGCTTCCGAGCACCACCTGCGACTCGACGGGATTACGCACGAAAAATGTTTCCGACACGGCCACAAGCGACGACGCCGGCGAGAACAGCCTGAGTCCGTCCCGCATGACAAGATCGGATGCAGTCGGCATTTCCGGGACTTTCAGATCGTAGAGAGACGTACAGAACAGGAGCTTGTTTGTATGGTTTGTGCCTTTGGGGCTGCACACCACTACCTGTTCCGGAATGACCGTTTTCTCGCCATGCAGCCAAAGCGACTGCTCTGCGGAGAGGTGCCACTGCTCGCCGAAACGCTCGCCACAGTAACGCGCACAGAATTCCCAGAACGACGCAGACCAGGGCGTGCTGTCGCCCGCTCGCGCGCCGGGACTCGATGAAATAAGCCACCCTTTCATCACGCCCAGCAGAAAGCCGTTCTCCACAAGGCGCTCGCGGTGAACGCGGCTAAGGTCATCGGAGCGGAACACACGACGACCGCTTTCCTGAAGCGCCGTCAGCACGCTGCAGTGACCCAGCCAATTTTTCGTTCGGTGCCGCCATGTATCCTTTTGCCCCCCTAGTTCAATACAAGCATATCATGCTGTGCACATACAAGCCTATTATGCAGTTGCGTTACAAGCGTATTGTGTTGTTAAGATGCAAGAAAATTCAGCGTTATAGTAAGTAATTATAATACAATAGTTTGAGAGACATTCTGGGAGTGCACGAGACCCGTCCAATCTTAGTTTTGAGGAAAAAACGACACAAACCTTAATGCATTTGCGGGACCCGCAGGGGAACAATTAATGATGGAGGAAGGGCTATCGGATTCCTCTAAATAATACATGAAGTAACGATGCGCACATGAGTCGCCAAGACGGACTCTATGGGTTATCCCCGGGGAGGCTTACCTTGGCCCATCATTTTCGTTGTGGACGATCTGCGACCAGCCGCAAAGAAAGCCGGAAGCGCAAATCGAGGACGGCCAGAGGTTCCGACGCGGTCTCTGCCAAGCGAACCGCAAGAGGTGTCACCAAGCGATCAAGCGACAGTTTCCGTCTCGCTGCTCGAAAAACCATTCTCGCCGGAAAGGGGGCACAAGAAAAGCGCTCAGAGAGGGCAGTTTCGCTTTCTCCTATTCCCTATCCCCGTGTCAAATTGACCGCCTCTCCGCCCCCGCCCTATACTGGATTCACAAAAATAAAACGCGCACCAACAGAGGAGAATTCGCCATGGAACAGCCCGTCATCCTAAGCGCCGTCCGTACCCCCATCGGAAAATTCATGGGCGGGCTATCGCCTTTAGGCGCGCCCGAACTCGGCGCGAAGGTCGTGGCTGAATCTGTGCGCCGCGCCGGCATGGAGCCAAAGCAAGTCGACGAAGTGATTATGGGCAACGTCGTTCAGGCCGGGCTTGGCCAGAATCCTGCGCGGCAGGCAGCTCTGCGCGGCGGCCTTGACCCACGCGTCGCCGCGATGACCGTCAATAAAGTCTGCGGCTCTGGCCTGAAAGCCGTGGGCCTTGCCGCGCAGGGCGTTACTCTCGGCGAATCGGAAGTAGTCGTCGCAGGCGGTATGGAATCCATGTCCAATTGTCCCTACCTGCTCAAAGGCGCGCGCTCGGGCTACCGCCTCGGCAACCAGGAGCTTCTCGACTCGATGATCGTCGACGGCCTCTGGGACGTGTACGAAAACTTCCACATGGGCATGACCGCCGAGCTGGTCGCCGAAAAATACAGCATCTCGCGCCAGGAACAGGACGAGTTCGCCCTCGGCAGCCACCGCAAAGCTGTCCGCGCCACCAAATCCTGCTTCGTCAGCGAGCAAATCGTCCCGGTCGAAATCCCGCAGAAAAAAGGTGACTCAGTCGTCATTAAAACCGACGAATCCCCCCGCGAAGATTCATCCCTGGAAGCCCTGGCGAAACTAAAGCCGGCCTTCAAAAAAGACGGCACCGTAACTGCCGGAAATGCCCCCGGCACAAACGACGGTGCAGCCGCCGTAGTTGTCGCAAGCGAACGCACCGCGCAGCGCCTCGGCCGCATCCCTATGGCCCGCATCGTCGCCCAAGCCGTCAGCGGGGTCGAACCGAAGTGGATCATGATGGCGCCGGTAGATGCCGTAGAAATGATCTTGAAGAAAACCGGCTGGGATCGCGACAACGACGTCGATCTCTACGAACTAAATGAAGCCTTCTCGGTAGCCGCCATCGCCGTAACCCGCGCCCTGAAGATCAGCCCCGAAAAAGTAAATGTAAACGGCGGCGCCGTCGCTCTCGGCCACCCGATCGGTGCCTCGGGAGCTCGCCTCCTCGTCACCCTGCTCTACGAATTGCAGCGCCGCAACCTCAAGCGCGGCATCGCCGCCCTCTGCCTCGGCGGAGGCAACGCCGTCGCCCTCGCCATCGAACGCTACTAGCGCCTTCGCATGCTGTTGTGCCGCGGCGGCAGGCCTTACTTCTTACCAGGTGGTTTTGCCGTTGCCTCGCGTGGTCATCAAGCGAGCGCAGCGAGGTCGAGGATCTTCCATCGAGTTGGCATTTGCTCGGGGTGAACGATTGAGGGTTGCATCGTTGTGGTTCGCGGCTCCGCACCGTGGAAGAAAAACCTCAGCTCCCCGCCCCTATGTCCTCCACATTTCCAGGTATGGCTGGGCATCGAGCTTTGCGCCACCAGGCATGGAGGGGAAGGGAAAAATGGATGACGTAAGCTTGCTATGGCCCCGTCTGCCGCGGCCTGGTCTTTCAAGACTCGAAAACCATCGCTGCCGCCGGTTCACCCCATCCGCTGACATCCCAAAACTCGTTCGTGGAGCCCATTATCGCCAAGGTAACTGCAGCGACTGGCTCCAACCCGGCATTTCGTGGAGATACTCCCGCCGGGCGCGGCCGGAGAAAGCGCGGGCGGCAGCCAGCGTGGCAACCTCTCTGATGAAGGTTCCACGCCATGGCGCACCGACCCGCAAGAAGCCGAACGCAACACCTGGAAAGACAAAGACGAACCCAGCATCAGCCGCCGTAAACCGAACACGCGCCGCGACCCTGGAGTTACGGCCCAAGTTACTCTGCTTTCCGCCGGTCGAAACTGTAGGCCTGTTCTCCTTCTGCACTCGCTTTAGTTCCGGTATCATCTTGTTACCGATGTTTTGTCCCAACTGTAAAACCGAATACCGCGCTGGATTCTCTCGCTGCTCCGATTGCGGCGCGCAACTCGTCGAGCAACTCGAAGCGCCAGTGTCGACCAATCGTCCGCGGAGCGCCGGCGGCCCCGAACTGCTGTGGACCGGCACCGCGCCAGCCGTGCGCGGGGTGATCCTCAGCGCCCTCGACGACGCGGACATTCCACATCACGAGAACACGCGAGAGGTCGGACCAATTCCGGGCCTGTCACAACCCGTTTACGCCATCTTCATTCCCGCCCGTCACCGCAACGCTGCCCGCGCGGCGATGGAGAAGGCTGTCCGCGAACTTGAAAACGGCGCACAGCAGCCCTCTGACCCGCTCTCGACTGCCTCCCCAGAGCATGGAGAAGAGCTTCTGGGGCCCGCCTCGGACGACATCCCCGAAGACTACGATCCCCGCGAAGCCACGGCCGAAGTCTGGTCCGGCACAGACACCGACACCAAAGACATGCTGATCGCCAGTCTCAGGGAAAATGGCATCGGTTGCGAACTCGACGCCGAAGCCAGTTTTCGAATCCGCGTAATGCCAAGCTCGGAACGTCGCGCCCGGGAAATCATCCGGGAAGTGACCGAAGCCACTCCCCCGCAATAGTGCGTCGGCTTCGGCGGCATCGCCTTAGTGGCACAGGCGCTACTGCCAGCGTGTTGTTGTGCTCTCCGGGGGTTTGAGAGCAGGGGTAATCGATCGGCATCGCCCGTCGCAACGAACCGCACACTTGGTCGATCCTCTGCCTCCTTTACTTCCTTTCTTTCCGCCCGCTATCATCGATTCCTTATGCCATCCGCCGAAATCAAAACCATCGCCGTTCTAGGCGCCGGTACGATGGGCAACGGAATAGCCCACGTTTTCGCCCGCTCCGGCTACAACGTGCTTCTTCGCGATATCCAGCAGGGCTTCCTCGACCGCGCCATGGAAACCATCGCCAAAAATCTCGACCGCGAACTGAAAAAGAACAAAATCACCGAAGCCGATAAATCTGCGACGCTGCGGCGCATCCACCCCGTCACCGACATTGAATCCATCGCTGCCGCCGGCTTCGCCGTAGAAGCCGTCCCCGAGCAGCTCGACATAAAACTCCGGGTGCTAAAAGACGCCGACGGCGTCCTGCGCCCCGGCGTGGTCCTAGCCAGTAACACTTCGTCCATTTCCATCACGCAGCTGGCCGCGCAAACTACCCGCCCCGAGAATTTCATCGGCATGCACTTCATGAACCCCGTCCCCGTCATGCTGCTGGTGGAAGTAATCCGCGGCCTGGCCACAAGCGAGGCCACCTTCCAAACCACGATGTCCCTGTGCGAAGATCTTCAGAAAAGACCGGTAGCCGTAAATGACTCCCCAGGATTCGTTTCCAACCGCGTCCTGCTGCCCATGATCAACGAGGCCGCTTTCGCGGTAATGGAAGGTGTGGCGACGCCTGAAGCCGTCGACGCGGTGATGAAAACCGGCATGAACCACCCCATGGGCCCCCTGGAGCTAGCCGACTTTATCGGCCTGGACGTTTGCGTCGACATCCTCGATGTCCTGTTGAAAGGCCTTGGCGACCCCAAGTATCGCGCCTGCCCGCTGCTGCGCAAATATGTGGCCGCCGGCTGGTTAGGTCGCAAATCCTCCCGCGGCTTCTACAAATACTAGGGTCTGACCGAGGCAGCGCCCTTTCAGAGCGTGCGTGAGAACCTCGGTGAGTTTCAAAGGGAAGGGGAGGATCGCAAACCCCAAGCCGAAGGCCGCGTGGGGAAGGCGGCCCCTTACGGCCTGACGGCCAAGGCCACTTGGGGGGGCAAAAATCGCCTGCCGAAACGCCCGGTTCCTGGTGGGCGCCCACGTTCGCCCACGTTATTTCGTATTCGCTTTATCTTCGCCTCGTGCTATACTCCTCGCCCAGAAATGCCGGGGCCGGGCAATGCGCTCTCTGGTAGAATCGGGCCGCCCGCTGCGGCGGGACCTAAACGAAAAACGCCCTTTGAGGTGGCATCCATGAACGACGAAAAAACTAAAAATCTGGATTTGGCAATATCGCAAATCGAAAAGCAGCACGGCAAAGGCTCGATCATGCGCTTGGGCAACCGCGACGTTCTTGTTCCCGTCAGCGTCATTCCCACCGGCTCCATCTCCATCGACGCGGCCCTTGGCATCGGCGGCTTTCCCCGTGGCCGCGTCATCGAAGTGTACGGCCCTGAATCCGGCGGCAAGACGACTCTTACCCTGCACGTAATCGCCGAAGCCCAGAAACTCGGCGGCCAAGCCGCTTTCATCGACGCCGAGCACGCGCTTGATCCGGTCTACGCTCGAAAGTTGGGCGTCGATGTCGACAATCTTCTCGTCTCCCAACCCGACAATGGCGAACAGGCCCTCGAAATCGCCGAGGCCCTGATCCGCTCCAATGCCGTCGACGTCGTCGTCGTCGACTCGGTCGCCGCCCTGGTCCCCAAGGCCGAACTCGAAGGCGAAATGGGCGACCCTCAGATGGGTTTGCAGGCCCGACTGATGTCCCAGGCACTGCGCAAGCTCACCGGCATCGTCTCGAAGTCGAAAACCTGCCTCATTTTCATCAACCAGATCCGCGAAAAGATCGGCGTGATGTTCGGCAACCCGGAAACCACCACCGGCGGCCGGGCGCTTAAATTTTACTCTTCGATCCGCGTCGACATTCGCCGTATTCAATCAATCAAGGAAGGCGACCGCGTGGTCGGCTCGCGCACCCGGGCCAAGGTAGTAAAGAACAAGGTAGCCGCCCCCTTCCGCGAAGCCGAATTCGACATCATCTATGGAGAAGGTGTCTCTCGCGAAGGCGATTTGCTTGACTTGGGCGTCATGAAGAACATCCTTGAGAAGTCGGGCACCTGGATTTCCTACAAGGGCGAACGCCTCGGCCAAGGCCGCGAAAATGCCCGCGTTTTCCTTAAGGAACACGAGGACATCCGCGGCAAAATCGAGCGGGAATTGCGCACAGCCCTGGGCCTTGTGGCGTTGAATTCAAATTCGAATCACGACGAGCCAAAAAAAACCGCAGCCGACCCGGAAAAGCCCGCAGCCATGGCCGCTGCCGCAGCAGCCAAGGGCCGTCCCTCCCGCTGAGAGAATTGCTCCTCGCGGTAAATTTATGTCCGGCCTGCCGATGCATCGGACGGGCCGATTTTCTTGCCCCATAGTCACCGTATGTCGCTTAGGAACGCTCGCCATTCTTTTTGGGCGTGACAATCTGCATCATTGATGTATCGTACTTCCCGGGCGCGTCCTCCGCGCTCGCACCGCTGCGCCAGCGGTAACCCCCACGACACGGGGGCATCCGGAGCTTGCTCGGGTGCGTCCCGCAGTTCTGCTCCTAATCCCTTTCGCGAATCCGAAGCATGTCGCCAGGGCGTTTTCCAACTGAAAATTTATCGCAGACGCCACGCGTCTTCGTACAGGATCACAAGGAGGATGGAATGAAGACTTTCGCAGCTTTTTGCGCGGCCGCGGTGCTCGCGCTGTTTGTAACTCCGGCGGCCCATGCCCAGGCGAACCCGGGCATCGTGCCCGGCACGCAGGTTCATGTGACGCTATCGAATGGTGTCAGCACCACGGTCGCGCACAACGGGGACCCGTTTACGGGTGTCGTCGCCGAGCCCGTTTTTCTCGGCAACCAGATCATCCTTCCGGCCGGCGCCAAGATTCACGGCACGATCACCAGCGTACAGCGCCCGAAGTGGATGTCCATGTTCCGCGGCGGCGCTTCGATGAACCTGGTGTTCAACTCCATCGAAGTCGAAAGCCGCATCTTCCCGGCGCACATGAGCATTCTCTCGATCTATAACGCCGGCATGGATGCGGGCAAGCAGCGCAAGGACATTTCCACGGTCGAGGGCGTCGTGGTAGAAGAGCGGCATGACGTGAAGACCGACGTAGAAGATTTAGCCATCGGCACTGCGGGAGGATCGGTAGCAGGAGTGGTTTTCAGCCGCGTCCTTCGCGGCACGTTAATCGGTCTTATCGGCGGCTCGGCGTATGTCGTGGCCAAGAAGGGCAAGGACGTGGAGCTTCCGGCGCAGACGGGCATGCTCGTGCGCATGGACTCAAACGTGTCGCTGCCGGCGTCGCTGCTGCACAACGCCTCGTATTCGGCCGGCAATTAGCGGATCGGACTTGGTACGGCAGCCTCACATTGCTCTGCGAGGCGGTACCGAGCGAGAGCGGCGCGCGGGCTCCTTCGATCGAACCCGCGCCGCGTGTAGGCGCGCCGCCCAAACCATAGCCGCTCGAAGAGGCTTCAAACCGGCCGAGTCTGCTCAAAGTTTCGCCTGCGGCTGCAATCGAAGTGTTCTGAAGCCGAACCGCTGCGGGCGAGTCGCTGACCTTGCAGAGACTCAGCCGTTCTCCCTGCCACTTGCATCTGTCGATCTCTGGCCACGCTCAGGATGCCCTTGTCTCAAAAACGAAGAAGCACTTGCTGCGAAATCCCGTGCCCGCTCTTAAGCCGGCGGTAGTCAGGTCCGCTACATCTCTGTTTGAACGAAAGTGAAGGAGATCCTATCCCCAGTGAGACCCGGGATAAAGAACGGCTAGGGCCGCGCGGAAGATGAGATCGAAAATCTTGTCATAGAGATACCAGGCGAGTAGCAGGCCAATCATGCCCAAGCCCTGGCGCGTCCAATTGAGAAACTTTACAGCCAGTCCATTACTCATGAACAGGGTCACGGCGGTGTTGCCGTCAAGGGGCGGAACCGGCAAAAGGTTGAACGTTCCGAGCAGCAGATTCAGAACGAACAGGATGCTCAGAAAGGTGGCCGCGAAGCCGGCATTCCCGGAGGTGGCGGATTCGACGACATGCGTGAAGCCGACCGATTCTGGTATCCGGAAAACCCCGGCTAGAATGCCGATGTGAATCGCAAGCGCGGCCAGGATCACCAGAACGAAGTTGGCGGCAGGCCCGGCGAGGGCCATCCATGCGGCCCGTTTCGGATAGCGCTGCTGCCAGGCAGGATTGTAAGGCGCGCTCGCCCAGCCAATCATCCAATGCGCAACGAAGTAGGAAAGTATGGGGACGATGACCAGTCCGACGGGTTCGCGGCGAATATGCGGCAACGGATTGAGGGAAACTTGCCCGCCGTGGAAAGCGGTAGGATCCCCACCGAGATGCGAGACCAATGAATGAGCGCCTTCATGACAGGTCGTCGAGAAAAGAAAAACGATGTACCAGATGAGCCCGAGCACCAGGAATTGAGGAGTCATGAAGGGGATAGACTACGGTGAGCCCAGCAATTGCGCAACCTCGATGGATTCATCAGGCGTGTTTCAGGGCACGCACCAGCAGTAGAAGCGCGACGGCGCCGGCCGTGGCCATAATTAAGCGGGCGATCAGGCCGTAAGCCGCGAGGCCGACCAGCGCGAAAATCCAGCCGCCGAGAATCGACCCTACAACTCCGACCAGCAGATCCACGCCGAGCCCCATTCCCCGGCCCTTTACGATCTGACCGGCGAGCCAGCCAGCGAGAATCCCGATCACAATCGTCCACAGGAGCCACATCATCGAACTCTCCTTGATCCAGGAATTTGCGGGCCGAGCGGAGTGTCTGCCGCGGCGCGGACCTTGGCACTCTAGCACATCTCCCGGGCTCGCTCGCGTAGGCATCGGTGCGCTGACGGGATGCTAGAATTCAGGCGCTGTCCGAAGGGCATCCATGAACGAAGGCGATATTCGAAAACTTCTGGAGGAGTTCAAAAGCGGAGCAGCGTCGCTTGATCAGGCGATCGAGCGCTTGCGCGGGCTACCGTTTGAGGACCTGGGATTTGCGAAGATCGATCATCATCGGTCGTTGCGCGCGGGATTTCCTGAAGTTGTCTATGCGCGCGGAAAAACGGCCACCCAAGTGGCGGAAATTGTCCGTGCGATGGTGCTGGCAAATTCCTCCCACAACATACTGGTCACCCGCGCCACCCAGAATACATTTTCCGCGGTAAAGAAAATCATGCGGTCTGCGGCGGCCAGCCATTCCTCCGCAGCAAAGCGAGCCCGGGTGAGAATGCCGGTTGAATTTCACGAGACTTCGGGCACGATCCTGATTCGGCGCAGCGACCATATTCATGGCAAAGGGCTCATCGTGGTCCTCACGGCGGGGACAAGCGATATCCCGGTAGCGGAGGAAGCGCTGATAACGGCACGAGCGTTGGGGAATCGCGCCGAGGCGGTTTACGACGTGGGTGTCGCGGGTCTGCACAGACTGCTCGAGCAGCGAAAAACGCTGGCCGCAGCGCGAGTCATCATTTGTGTCGCGGGGATGGAAGGGGCGCTGCCGAGCGTCGTTGCCGGATTGGTTTCGGCCCCGGTGATTGCGGTGCCGACGAGCACGGGCTATGGATCGAGTTTCGGCGGTCTCACCGCGCTGCTGGGCATGCTGAACAGTTGCGCTTCGAATGTGAGCGTGGTGAACATTGACAACGGCTTCGGCGCCGGGTGCGTGGCCAGCGCTATCAATCGCGCTTAAGCCAGGGCGGAAAGCAGAGCTGAGGCGAGCTCGGCTTCTTCCTCCGGCAAGACCGTCCGCAGGTCCAGAACCACGAACTCGTCCAGGATCCGCGCAATCACGGGCGTGCGTTCGCTGGCCCGGCGAAGCTGCTCTTCGACCGCGATCGCCGAGTGGCGAGGGCTCGACACGGCGATCAGGCGCGTTGGTAGTTGCTGCTCGGGCGTGGAACCGCCGCCAATCAGGCTGAATCCCTCGCGGCATTCCAGCGTGGCCCCTTCGGGCACCAAACCGCGGACTTTTTCGATGAACTGAGCGGCGCGGCGGCCGATCTCCTGAGGCCCCAGCCGGATCATGTGCAGGGTTGGAATTTCGTCAAGCGCGCCGCGCTGGTAGGCTTTGCTGGTGGCTTCGAGCGCCGCAATGGTGAGCTTGTCGACGCGCAGCGCGCGGAAAAGCGGATTTCGCCGGATGCGCTCCAGGATTTCGCCCCGCCCCGCGATGATTCCCGCCTGCGGCCCGCCCAGCAATTTGTCGCCGCTGAAGGAAACGACCGAGGCGCCTGCTTGGCAGCTCGCGCTCACCAGAGGCTCGGCGATTCCATAACCTGACAGGTCAGCCAGGCAGCCGGAGCCGAGATCTTCATACACCGGGAGATGACTGCGGCCGCCAAGCTCGACGAGCCGCTCCATCGAGGGGCGTTCGGTGAAACCGGTGATCCGGAAATTCGACCGGTGCACGCGCAACAGCAGACCGGTGCGGTCGTTGATGGCGCGCTCGTAGTCGCGGATGCGCGTGCGATTGGTGGTACCGACTTCGCGGAGGATCGCGCCGCTTTCAGACATGATGTCGGGAATACGGAATCCGTCACCGATTTCAATAAGCTCGCCGCGCGAGACGACGACTTCAGCTCCTTTCGCGAGCGTATTCAGAACCAGAAAAACCGCGGCCGCATTGTTGTTGACCACAATGGCGGCCTCCGCCCCGGCAAGCTCAGCCAGTAGACGCGAGGTGTGAACGTCGCGCTGGCCCCGCCGGCCGCCTTCGATGTCATATTCGAGATTCGAATATCGACTGGCCGATTCGGCGATGGCGGCGATGGCTTCTGCCGAGAGCGGAGCGCGTCCGAGGTTGGTGTGTAGGATTACGCCGGTTGCGTTAATCACGTGACGAAGGGATGGCGCCAGCAGAGCTGCAATCATTTTTGTGACGCGTTCCTCAATGGCGCAAGAATCCGCGAGAAGATCGCTCGATAAGATGCCGGCTTTCCACTCCGATCGAATGTCGGAGAGGACGCTGCGCAGGGTTTCCGTGACGATGGCCCGGCCGGCCGCTTCGGCTAGAGCGGCCAGAACGGGACGACCCATCCACTGGTCAACCGCAGGGAGTGCGCGCAGGGGATCACTCGGACTCTGTGAAATGCCCGTCGTTGAATCCGAGGGTGTCCTCATGGCGACCCCATTTGAGCATAGGCATGCCAGGCCCGCAACGGCTGGGCTTTCTCTTTGCGACAAGGCCGCAAACGCTCGAGTTGACGCGCGGGAAGGGCGCCCGTAGGCTCGAAGCAGGTGGATTAACTGGCGAGTCATGGCTACCGTTGACGACGAACTGGGGCTAATCGAGAAGGATATACGCAGGCTGAAGATCGAATACGAGCAGTTCTTCGGTGGCGGACGTGCCCGCCCGCCCGCGGACACGCAGTGGCGCGTGGAAAGTTTGATGCGGCGCTACAACGAGCGCACCGCCGAGTTGAGTTTTGCGCAGCGATTCCGCTTCAATAACCTTGCGCAAACGTATGCCAAGTACGTCGACATGTGGCGGAAGAAAACGATGCTAAAAGAGGGCGCCACCGCACAGCATCATTTTGGCTCTGCCGCAAAGGCCATTGAGGCCGCCAGGGCACGGGAGGCCGGGCTCGACGCTAACGCCAAGTCGGCCGACTCATCGGCCGCCGTGCTGGGCCATGAATCGCTTGTGCGCGCGGCCCAAGCTCGGGAAGATGCGGCTTCTTTTGCGCTCTCGTTTTCAAATCCGGAGCAGGAAAAAGGGAAAATCGCAAAGCTTTACCAGAAACTGGTCGAAGCGCATAGTGAATCGGGCGAGAGCGCCGCGGCTCCGAATCTGCAGGCGTTTGAGCGCTTCGTGCGCAAGAAGACGCAGGAACTCAAGGACAAGGGCGGCCAGGAAGTTGAATACAGCGTCACCATTCAGGATGGCCGCGTGAAGTTGAAAGCCCGCATTTCCAGCTGATCGTGCTAGGTCTTGGAGACCTCGGCGTCCTATTGAAAGCTTCCTCAAAAGCCCGGGCGCACGGCCCAAGCTTCTGACTCCTCAAAACAGGAAATCTTTCCGCAAGCTGTTTGCTTTGCGCCCGCGATTCCCGTATGTAGAATAGCGCCGCGCAATCGCTCCGCCTTTGGTTGGAGGACGCCATGAAAAGTGCTGCAAAATTGTTTTCACGCCGCAATCTCCTGAACGGCGCTTCTCGGGTAAGCGCGGCCTGCGCCGTTGCGTACTGGCTGCCTCTGCCCGGGCTTGCGGAATTTCTGGCGGTGGATAAGCGAGTGGCCGAGAAGCCGATTGCCGACCGGGGGTTCGCCTCGGTCCGCAAAATCGGTGACGGCGTATATGCCACGATTTCCGACCGCACCAAGGGATTGCAGACGCGATCAAACGGGGGGTTCATCATCGGCCGCGACACAGCGCTTTTAGTCGAGGGTTTCCAAACACCCATCGGCGCAGCGTTTCAAGTGGAAGCCTACCGAATGGTCAGCAAAGTCCCGATCCGCGCGGCGATGAATACGCATTTTCACTTTGACCATTCTTTGGGCAATTCCTACTATGGCGGCCTGGGCCTGCCGATCTGGGCGCACGCCAAAGCAGCGTCGCGCATGATGGAAAAATACCCGCCGTGGCAAATCGAGAGCCTGGAGACATTTCTGGCGCCTTGGCAGAAGCGCGTGCTCGAAGCCAAAACCGATCTCCAGCGCGAACACGCCAAAAGTGATATCGAAGGGTTGACGGGCATGTTTGAGCCGGTCAGCCGGTCGGTGCTGGCGCTGCCAAGCCACCCGCTCGATCCGGCGAAGATGCCCACGACGATCGACCTCGGGGGCCGTAGCGTCGTAATCGAGCCCTACATCGGTCACACCGATACCGACCTGATCTTCCGGGTGCCGGACCAAAATATCGTGTTTACAGGCGATCTACTCGTGGATTCACAGTATCCCACGAATATCGACGGAATACCCGCTCGCTGGCGCGCGACCCTCGCCAAGTTCGCCGCCTTTGATAAGGATACAATCTTTGTGCCGGGCCACGGGCAGGTCTGCGGCCAGGACCGCGTCGCCCTGATGCGCTCGGTTTTTGATGACATTGCCGATCAGGCCCAAAAAATGTTCAAAGGTGGCGTTCCCGTCGAGGAGGCGGCCGATCGTTACCTGGTTCCAGAGAAATGGAAGAATTTCCGGATGTTTTCGTGGGGCTTCTGCGTGGGACGCACGATCGAGCAGTTCTATGCGGAGTGGGGCAAACCGGGCAAGATTCTGAATTATGACTCGTCTTCGCCCGGCCACAGTTCCTAGGCAGGCCAGCAGAGCGACCCGAAAGGGGTAAGGCAAGGGGTCGGGCGGGCCCGATTTTGGCACACGAGTGAATCGATCGCTTGAGCCTGCTTGAGCCTGATTGACGCACGATGCGTAGTTTGATATGTTGCAGCTTCGCAATCCGCAAGGTGCACTCGTGAAACGTCGAGCAGCCCGAGCCACCCGACCTTCTCAGACTGGACATAAACCATTGGTCAATAAGGGCTTAGCAGCGCAAAGCAAGATGAAGGTAGCTCCCGATCCCGAAGCTCCTGCCAAACAAGAACAATTGAAGTCCTACGAAGAAGCGCTTGGGCAATTCCAGCAACAAAAATTCCATCGTGCCAAGCAAGCGCTCGAAAAGGTACTCGAAGGGCCCAGCAAGGAACTTCGCGACCGCGCGCTCGTGCATATACGCATCTGCGACCAGAGAATATCGCGCGGTCCGGCTCCCGCCGCCAAAACCGTAGAGGACCACTACACGCAGGGCGTGGCCTTAATGAATCTGGGCCGCTGGGATGAAGCGCGCGAGCACCTGGATCGCGCGCGCAAAGCTGCTCCCAAGGCCGATCACGTCGTCTATGCCATGGCGGCTCTGGATTGTCTTACAGGCGAGGCGGATTCGGCCATGGAAAACCTGAAAATCGCGATTCAGCTGCGGCCGGAAAATCGCTACCACGCGCGAAACGACGAAGATTTTTCATTTCTGCAAGAAGACCCGCGTTTTACCGAACTGCTCTACCCCGAACGCGAAGGCTCAGCGGGATAGAAGTCTCTGTTGTCTCCTGTGAAAATTTCTTCGCAGCGTCGATTTCGCGCGGCCCGGATTGTTGCGCTCGGCGGTGGTACCGGCCTCTCTTCGGTGCTTCGCGGGCTCCGAGAATTTGTCGCCGAGCCGAAGAAGAACGGCGCGGCACGGCCGATCGCGGATCTCGTCGCGGTAGTCACGGTCACCGACGATGGCGGCAGCTCCGGGCGATTGCGAAAGGAATATAGAGTCCTTCCTCCGGGCGACATCCGAAACTGCATGGCCGCCCTTTCCCGGGACGAACATCTGCTCGGCGAGCTTTTTCAGTATCGCTTTCCCACAGGAAAGGGCCTGGCGGGCCATAGCTTTGGCAATCTGTTTCTCACCGCCCTCACAAACATCACCGGAGATTTCTCGCGGGCTATCCGGGTGTCCTCACAGGTTCTGGCGATCCGCGGGCGAATCTTTCCCTCCACGGCGCAGAATGTCACCCTCGAAGCGGAGTTGGAGGATGGGACGGTGATTGCGGGGGAAACGAATATCTCGCGATCCCGCAAGCCGATCGATCGGGTCCGCCTCGTGCCCAGGCGAGTGAGACCGGTACCAGAAGTGCTGAAGGCGCTGCGCGACGCCGACCTGATACTGGTGGGGCCGGGCTCGCTTTACACGAGCATTGTTCCCAATCTGCTGGTGGAAGAAATCGTCGATGTGATTGCCAACTCGCGGGCAACTTGCGTGTACATTGCGAACCTGATGACGCAGCCGGGAGAGACCCAGCACTATTCGGTGGCCGATCACGTGCGCGCGATTTACCGCCACACCCGCCCCGGCCTGTTCGACTATGCGGTGATCAACACCAAACAAGTAACGCCCCGCGTGCTCCGCCGCTACCGGCAGGAGGGAGCCGAGCCGGTCGATGCATCCTTCGAAGAGCTGGATCAGCTGCACCTGCGCTACGTCGTCGGCGACCTTCTGCTCGAAGGCGGCGTTGTGCGCCACGATCAAGCCCGGCTGACTCGCCTGCTGATTAACAAATTCGTAAAACGACATCCCAGAAAATAGCTCGTCAAGTTGCTCCGCCGACCCGCGTCTTCGTATACTTGAATTTGAGCGTGGAGTTTTTCCCCCGCAGAGAATTAGGACCCGCGCCCGCGCTGCCTGGAGGTTCGATGCCCGTTGCCGCACAGAATGAATTGAACGTATATGAGTCTGCGGAAGCAAGATTTGAAATCGCCGCAAAAAGATTGGAACTCGAAGACGGCCTTTACCGCTACCTGAAGTACCCCAGCAAGGAAATAACGGTGTATGTTCCAGTGGCTCTCGATAGCGGCCACCTGGAGGTTTATATCGGTTACCGCGTGCTGCACTCCGCAGTGCGGGGTCCCGGCAAGGGTGGCATCCGGTTTGCGCCCAACGTGACATTAGATGAAGTGCGCGCGCTGGCTGCCTGGATGACGTGGAAGTGCGCGGTGGTGAACATCCCGTTTGGCGGGGCCAAAGGCGGCGTTGTCTGCGACCCCTCGAAGCTTTCGAAAACCGAACTGGAGCGCGTAACCAGGCGATACACGGCCGAATTGGGTGCATGGCTGGGCCCGGAACGCGACATCCCGGCCCCGGATATCGGCACGAACGAGCAGGTTATGGCCTGGGTGATGGACACCTACGCGATGCACGTGGGCCAGGCGACAACGGCCGTGGTCACCGGCAAACCACTCGATCTCGGCGGCTCGCAAGGGCGCAGGGAAGCCACCGGGCGCGGGCTGATGATCTGCGCGAACCGGGCCGTTCAAAGACTCAAAATGAATTGCCGGAACTGTACGGTAATCGTTCAGGGTTTCGGCAATGTGGGCTCGCAGGTATCGCTGTTCATGCATGAGTCGGGATACAAGGTTGTCGGCGTTGCGGACATCGACGGTGGGCTTTACAATGAAAACGGGTTCGATATCCCGAAGCTATACGACTGGGTTTACACGCAAAAGAAGCCGTTACCGGAATTTCCTGCCGGCGGAGTAAAAATGAGCGCGCCGGAAATCCTGTTCCAGCCCTGCGACGTTCTCATTCCGGCTGCCACCGAGAACCAGATCACCAGCGAGAACGCTCACCGGCTCAACTGCCGCATCCTTTGTGAAGGCGCGAACGGTCCTACGACGGCTTATGCCGACCCGATCATCGAGCAGAAGGACATCTTCATCATTCCCGATATTCTGGGCAATGCCGGGGGCGTCACGGTCAGCTATTTCGAGTGGGTGCAGGATCGCCAGGGTTTTTTCTGGCGCGAGAGCGAAGTGAACGAGCGCCTCAAAGACGTAATGGAGCAGAGTTTCGATCAGGTGATTAATTATGCGGAAACCCATCATGTCAACAACCGTATCGCCGCCTACATTCTCGCCATCGATCGAGTGGCCCGCGCGCTAAAACTGCGCGGCTTCTACGCGTAAGTTGACATCGATTGCGGTATTAGGATATGAAGTGCGCCATGCAATCGGATTCCGTATTCCCGGGTGCTGTGAAAACCGAGGAAGAACACCGCCGCGACATCTGCACTGCCGGCCGATGGCTCCGCGAGCGCGGGTTTGTGGTCGCGACTGACGGAAATATTTCCGTTCGCTTGGATTCGCACCGAATCCTCACTTCTCCCACCGGAGTCAACAAAGGCACGATGGCCGAAGAAGACGTCGTCATCGTCGATCTGGAAGGGCACAAATTGAGCGGCCGCCGGAATCCTTCATCCGAACTGGAGATGCATCTGCTGATTTATCGGCTGCGACCGGATATCAATGCGGTATGCCATGCGCATCCTCCTACGGCTACCGGTTACGCCGCGGCGGGTATTCCGCTCAACAAGGCGCTGCTTTGCGAACTGGTGATGGCGCTGGGCTGCGTTCCGGTCGCGAGGTATGGCACGCCGGGTACTTCGGAATTGACGGCGGCAATCGAACCGCTGGTGCACGGGCACGACGCGATCCTGATGGCGAATCACGGCGTGGTTACCTATGGTCCTGATCTTCTCACCGCGTTCTTTCGGATGGAGACAACCGAGCATTTCGCACGCGTGGCCTTGGTGACCGAACTTCTTGGGAAACAGGTGCTGCTCTCTGGCGGTGACGTCGAGAAGTTGCTGGCCGCCCGAGCGCGCTACGGCACGCAGACTGCGGCAAACGTGAGCTCGCAGGGGCCGGTGACCTCCGATGCCGGCGATACCGAGCGGGTGACGCTAACGCGCCGCGAACTTGACACTCTGATTGACGAGGCCGTTCAGAAGGATCGGACTCGCCGACAGTAGTCCCGCTTTGGCGCCGGCGCGGATCTGGTCGGTTCGTTGACACGCTCCTGGCACTAATCAATAATCGCTCGACATGATTGGTTCTCTCCGCGGCAAGCTCAGTGACAAGCGTCCCAACCAAGTGCTGCTCGATGTCGGGGGTGTGGGTTATCAGGTGCTGATTCCGCTATCCACATTTGCCGAATTGGGGACCTTGCACGCCGAAACGACGCTTTTGATCCATACCCACGTCCGCGAGGATCAATTTTCTCTCTATGGGTTTCTTACGGCACGGGAAAAGCAGTGTTTCGAACTGCTGATTTCAGCTTCCGGGGTGGGGCCTTCGCTGGCCCTGAAGATTCTTTCGGGGATGAGCATCGAACAATTGGTGCCTGCGATCCGCAAAGGCGATCTGGCGCAGCTGGTACGCATTCCCGGCGTTGGCCGCAAAACGGCGGAACGGATCGTAGTGGAATTGCGCGACAAATTGACAGTTGTGGATGTGGCCGAGCCTGGCAGGCCGACGACGGTATCGCAGCTCGAATCCGACGTCAGCTCGGCGCTTGTGAACCTCGGATACGATGCGCGCTCGGTTGAGAGGGCCCTGGAAAAGGCGCGCGGCGCGCAGGGCGGCAACTTCGAAGGCCTGCTGCGCGCGGCGCTTCAAATCCTGGGGAACTCGGTCATGCCCAAGGGGGCGCGCGCCGCCAGCGAATAAAAACCACGGCGCCAGGGGCCGGGGTTGGAAGGAGATTCGGTGACCAGAGAAATGAAGGACGCGCGCAATCGCATCGTTTCGGGCAAGGCCTTTGACGAAGACGCGCGCATCGAGGCAAGCGTTCGCCCGGCGAGCTTTGACGATTACATCGGGCAGGACCGCGTTAAGGAAAACCTGCAAATTGCCGTTGAGGCGGCGCGGGCGCGAGGCGAAGCGCTCGACCACGTACTGCTCTACGGGCCGCCCGGCTTGGGCAAGACCACCCTGGCGCAAATTCTCGCCAATGAAATGGGCTCGGCGATCAAAGTCAGTTCGGGACCGCTGCTTGAGAAAAAGGGCGATCTGACGGCGGTGCTTACTTCGCTTGATCCGCGAGATTTTTTCTTCCTCGATGAGATTCACCGGCTGCAGCCTGCACTTGAGGAGATTCTGTATCCGGCGATGGAGGATTTCCGGGTCGATCTGATTATCGGACAGGGTCCCGGCGCGCGGGTACACCCCTATCAGTTGCATCCCTTTACTTTGATTGGAGCGACGACACGCGCCGGCCTGATCATGGCGCCGCTCCGTTCGCGGTTCGGGATCGTGCATCGGCTCGAATTTTACAGCCCCGAGGATTTACTGCGAATCGTGCAGCGTTCGGCGACGATTCTGGGCATCACCACCGACGAGGCGGGGGCGTCCGAAATCGCTCGTCGCAGCCGGGGAACGCCGCGCGTGGCAAATCGTCTGTTGCGGCGCGTGCGGGACTACGCGGAGGTGCGCGCCAAGGGTCATATCACCCTCGGAGTGGCGCGCGACGCCCTGGCGATGCTCGGTGTCGACGAGCACGGCCTGGATGATGTGGACCGCAACCTGTTGCTCACCATTATCCAGAAATATTCGGGTGGCCCGGTGGGGCTGAGTACGATTGCAGCGTCGCTGAGCGAAGAGGAAGATGCGATTGAAGAGATTTACGAGCCTTACTTGATGCAGCTGGGGCTTCTCGATCGAACTCCGCGCGGTCGCGTGGCTACCGGCCTGGCCTACAAACAGTTCGGCTTGCACGAGCCAAAACGGCAATCGGGTCTTTTTAGCTAGCCGAATCCTGCCGCGCCTTGGTCCAGGAATGCGCTTTCGCGGCCAGCGCCTCCTTCCTGCCTGGGGTTCACGCAATTCACTCGGAATAACGAACCCTGATCCTCCGTTCTGGGATAAATTTGTTTCTGTGGCGACCGTCTATCTTTCACTCGGCTCCAATATGGGGGATCGCACCCAGAATCTTATGCGCGCAATCGAAGCACTCGCTTCTCACCATATAAGGGTCACCCGGCGTTCATCGCTGTATGAGACAGAGCCTGTGGGCGTAACAGAGCAAGGATGGTTTTTAAACTGCATCCTGGAAACAGAGACGGGCTTGCAGCCCGCGCAAATGATGCGCGAACTGCTTGAAATCGAGAGAGAGCTCGGCCGCGAGCGCCGCCTGCCACAGGGGCCTCGCCCGATTGATATGGACATATTGTTGTTTGATTCAATGATTCTGCATACGGCTGAAGTGGAGATTCCGCATCCGCGGATGACCGATCGACGGTTCGTGCTGGTTCCTTTTGCGGAGATTGCGCCCCAAGTCCTCCACCCGACCCGGCAGAAAACGATCGGCCAACTTCTCAAAGACACCGCAGATCGAAGTAAAGTGTGGCGGGTGACCCCGTAGCTAGAGCGGCTCGCGGTTGAGGATTTGCCTGGCGCGTTTCTTGCGTTCGTCCTCTTCTTTTTCCTGACGCTCGAATTCAGCGAGCTCCTCTTCGGTCATCTGGTAATCCTCGCGCGAGGCGAACATTTTTTTGCCGCCCTGGGAGTCGCGGGAAGAACCGAGATCGCGGCTCCGTTTCTTGCTGGCAAAGCCCTCGACGCTGCGGATGGGTTCGCTGATGGCGCCGCTTTCAAGCAGCAGTTCGCTAACCTTTTGAAGAAAATCGTGCAGGTGGTAAGGCTTGAACGAATAAGGCAGGCCTTCGCGCTCGAGAATCAATGGCACGTCCTTTGATCCCATCAGGGGGACAAGAAAGAGCGTGCGGAAGTGCTTGCGCGCAGCTTGGCCGCCCTGGCTGGCGGCGGAATCGAGGCGGGAGGCATCGGATTGGGCCAATTCCTTTAGCGTGAGGAACACCGGTCCCTGCATGTCCAGCAGGGCTGTATTCACGATCGCCAGATCCCAGGTGTTGGCAGCAAGCTCCGCCAAGGCATGGGAGGGGTGCGCTACGATCCGGACGCGCCAGCCCTCGGAATCCAGCACGAGTTTCAGGGAGCGTTGGGTAGCGATATCGTCATCGATGACTAGGATCCCAACTTCTGCCACGGACCGTCCTCAGCCGACATCGTCCTCCAGTATAGCGGCGAGCGCCCAACCGAGGAGGCAAACGGCTGGCCGCGATTTCCAGAATGGAATCAGCGATTCCCAGGCGAACATAAAGCGAATAAAATTTCTTGACATGGCGAACAAAAGGCGAATAAGATGGGGTCGGTGCGGCGAGGCAGCAATGGCCACTTTTCCCATACTTCGACAGAGCCCGGCGACGCTTCGGCGTCGAACGGAGCCTCGCGCGAAGCAGACCAGTCTCACCTTATTCCCCCAAGCCGCTCGCCACGGCAACTGTGAGCTCCCTAGCGGTGCTTCCGCGCCCCCTCCGGTGCCTGACCGGAGAACGAAGCCCGCGACGGATCTGGTCGGCATTGCGCGCCTCGCCGCCTCCTCCCCTCGCGCCGAAGCGAAGCGCGGGACCGAGTATTTTCTCCTTCCGGTCCGTTCGATCTTAAACGAGTGCCATTCCGAGCGAGTGCCGTTCCGATGGACCGTAAATCCTTATCGAGGTTGTGAGTTTGGCTGCAAGTACTGCTATGCACGTTACACGCACGAGTATATGGAGCTCGATGGCGGCGAGTTCGAAACCAAGATCTATGTGAAACAGGACGCCGGGCCGCTTGCGGAGCGGGACTTGAGTTCCCAGCAAGTTTGGGGCGAGCACATCGCCATAGGAACGGCGACCGACCCTTATCAACCGGCGGAGAAGGAATTTGGCGCCACGCGCGCGATCCTGGAAAGAATCGCGCAACGCGAAGGACTGAGCCTGTCGATTACCACCAAGTCGAATCAAGTACTGCGCGACATGGATGTGCTACAGAAGATTTCCGCAAAATCGGCGTTGAGCGTCAATTTGAGCATCACCACATTGAAAACGAGGCTGGCGCGGATGCTCGAGCCGCGTGCTCCCAGGCCCGATTTGCGCCTGGATACGGTACGGAAGCTGCGCCAGGCCGGCATTGCTGCCGGAGTGCTGGCGATGCCCGTTCTGCCGGGCCTGACCGACCGCGAAGAGGACCTGGACGCGCTGGCGCGAGCCGCGAGCGAAGCGGGAGCGCAGTGGTTCGCGGCGAACGTTCTGTTTCTGATGCCGGCTTCGCTAAAACAGTTTGTGCCCTTCCTGGAGGAGAAATTTCCGAAACAGGTGAAGCTCTACCGCGCCTGGTATGGGCGTTATGGGAATGCGCCGGAAGACTATCGCAAGGAAATCGCGGAGCGGGTGGAGAGATTGAGGCTCAAGTATGGACTGGGCTCACGCCCGGACCGAACCGGCTCGCGAGCGTGGCACTCGCCGCAGCTGCCATTGGGATTTGCAAATGGAGGTTAGACATGGCGCGGGCTCGAAGACGACCAAGGAGGCGAAACCGCCGCAAACTGCCGGCCCTGATAGGCGTCCGAAGCGCGGTAACTGGCGAACCGACCAAGCCGACGCGGGGAGTGAGACTCAGCACCGTTTCGATACTCACCGTACTCTTCGCGCTGGCATGTCTGGCGGCGTTTGCGGCGGGCCGGCCGCCACTTTCCGCCGCAGGACCCGAGCGCGGCCAAGAGCATGCACCTCGGGTGAGGCGGGGGCAAATTCTAGGGCATGATAATGCGGGACGTTTCTTGGGGCACCGACTGCGGGAGCGGAAAACGGGAGCGCAGGAAATCAAGAAAAGCGCGGGAGCGCGAACGTCGGTTGGTATGCTGCTTGCAGATCCGCAGGAGAAAAACGAGCAGCCGGAACACGTCTGATTCTTTTAGCGCCACTCGCGTGCGTTCGGTTTCCTGCCTGCGGAAATTCTCGACCGACTCTGCGAGAACCCCATAGAGGGCGCGAGCAACGGGTGAAACCGGCGGCCGCTCGTAATAAATTCCGGTGCCAAGCGTGCGATAGGTTTCGGCCAAACTTTCAAGGGCCTCATAACTGGAGTTGTCGTTCAGCTCCCGGTGCCGCATTTGAAAGTCAAGAATGGCGCTCGCGATATTGGTAACTACGGGCCAGTGCTCGTAGACAAAGTCGGCGGGGAATTCGATGTCGCGATAGGGGAATTCGTCCGCGGAAAGGGGTTTGCGATGC
This sequence comes from uncultured Acidobacteriota bacterium, assembly GCA_963718485.1. GTDB lineage: Bacteria > Acidobacteriota > Terriglobia > Acidiferrales > UBA7541 > Palsa-295. The sequence goes on along the minus strand of CAVQZU010000130.1, from coordinate 150,190 downwards.
TCCGCCTCATAGCGCCGGGCGGTCATCAGATGGGGGCAATCGAACGGGCAGTCGATCGTAACCTCGCGCTGCTGGCCACAGCAGATGGGGCAAATTTTCTCGCCCATAGCGGGACAAAACCGCTTCGGCGGGCGCTTCTCGCAAATCGGACAGGCCATCGAGCTCCTTTCGGTCCTGCGTGGCAATATCGGTGGAAAATCCAGAGTACGGGAATCTGAATTGATCAGCAAGGGGATCGGCCGGTGCGAAACAAGGCCCGAAGCAAGGCCGGGGCACCGCTTGCGCCGTGGGAATAACTGGCCTGTCAGGCGGTGGCTGACTGCGGCAGTGCGATTTTCTCGAGGGCCGCGATATGCTGCTGAACCATTTCCACTACGTATTCATCGCCGGCCTTGGTGTTGATCATCAAATCGTAAAGCGCGCGGTTGGGCCACTCGGCGTTGAAATAATGGCGAATGAACGAGGCGCGCTCGCGGTCGATCTCGTTGATGAGCTGAAGGGCTTCCTTTTCGGACTTGCCGATTGATTTCAGCCGACGGATTTTTTCATCGAGAGGGGCATAGGTGAAGATGTGGAAAGCGTCACGGCGGTTGCGGAGGAAATATGCCGAACCGCGTCCGACGATAACGCACTTGCCACGCGAAGCAACATCTTCGACGACATTGTGCAGCGTCTCGACCATGCAGTCAGTGTCAAAGGCTCTGCGTTCGCCGATGGGAAGCGACCTCTCGTAACTGCCGCGTGCGTAAACCTTGAAAAGACGATACAGCAAGGTATCCACGCGCTCATCACAACGCATGGCCGCCCGTTGATCGACGTTTGCGACGCGGGCTATCTCCGTCGTCAAATCGCGGTCCCAAAGGTTCCATCCCAGACGCTCAGCGAGAGCCTGAGCGATGGCCGCTCCGCCACTCCCGTATTCGCGTTCCACGGTAATAATGCGAACAGGCATTGGGGTCTCCTTTTGGATAGCTCAGGCTGGTCTGAGCGCCTCTGGAAGAATTGGGACGCGCCGCACTGAGCAAGGCCGCAGCCGAACTTGGTCCCCATCAAGCCGACTGTCTCGCGTATCACCCAAGCAAAGAAGTATCACCGGGCACATCGACATGCTACTGGCTGCCCGTCCACGTTCAGGATAATCACTTGCGCCTCGCCCGCTTCGATTGCGCCTTCAGGTAGGACTGATCCTCACGCTCATTCGCCCCGCCCAATCCGAGCGGCCAGACCCTTCCTCAGTTCCCCGAAGATACCTCTGCCGGGCCAGGGTTTCAAGTGGAGACCACTGGAATGTCTCAGGGTACGGCCCGAGGCTTGAAAAAGGAGGGACCTCTTCAGGCGACCAGACAGCGCAGGCTGGGGCGCGTGAGACGGGTTACTTCACGAAAACCTTGGGCTCGACCGACATGCCCAGCCGGAGCATATGATCGCTGTTCTCGCCCTGTTCCAGAACGATCTTGACGGGAATGCGCTGCACGACCTTCACATAATTTCCAGTTGCGTTCTCGGGAGGAAGCAAGCTAAGTCGCGCACCGCTTGAGCCCGCGAAGCTGTCTACGTGGCCCTTGTAGGTCCGGCCGTTGGCGTCGACATGGATTTCGGCCCGCTGTCCAGGTCGCATATATTTCAGCTGTGTCTCCTTGAAATTTGCCGTGACCCAGATATCCGACAGCGGAACGACGCTGAACAATTGCTGGCCGGGCTGAACATTCATTCCCACTTCCGCGTTTTTCATCACGGTGCCTTCGATCGGAGCGGTGATGTTCGTATATTGCAAGTTGAGTTTGGCCTGATCGAGCTCCGATTGTTTCTGCAGAGCGGTGGCTTCGGCGGACTGCGCGCGCGCGCGGGTCTGGGCTACTTGCTGCGGACCGGTCTGCGAGGCCCGAAAATTGGCTTGGGACTGTAGCAGCTTGGCGCGGGCTTGATGCACTTGCTGCTCGGCCGCGGAGGCCGAAGAGCGCGCCGCATTCACGGCCGCACTATTGGCGTTGGCTTGCGCGACGGCCTGGTCATAGGTCTGCTGCGAAATTTCCTGCTTGTCGACGAGCTGTTTATATCGAACCAGATCTTGCTGCGCTTTTAGATTATTCGCCTGGGCTTGCGCGAGCTGGGCTTGGGCGGCGTCGAATTGCTGCTGAGCGCCGGAAATGCCGGCCTCGGCATTCTCGACGTCCGCCTGGGACACAGAAACCTGACTCGTGGTGTTGATCGAGGTGATGGGCACGTTGATAGTGATCGATTTCGCGGTGGCTTGCGCGTCTGACAGGTCTGCCTGGGCCTTTTCGAGCGCGACCTGGTAGTCCCGCGGATCAATCCTGGCCAGGACGGCCCCCTTCTGCACGTACTGGTTATCATCCACGTTTACGTCGATGATGTAGCCTGAAATGCGGGCGCTCAGCGGCATCAGATGGCCGTCGACCTGCGCGTCGTCGGTTGATTCGTAACTCGAAAAGTAGCGGTAGGCGAAGAACCCTCCCACCAGCAAAACGATAATGGCAATGATCAGAATGACGCGCGCATAGGGCCGAGAGCGAAAAAAACTCTCCCGGTAGGCAGGAGGCGGAACCGCCGAGTGCGTTTCCGAGACGGCGGTATTTTGTGCCGGTGCGGGCGGTGCCTCGACTTCAGATCTCTGTGCCATCTTATTTTCCTTTGAAATATTCCTTCACGCCTTGCTCGGCCGCGCCCATGGCACGGGCAAGCGAAATCTTCGCGTAGTTAAACGAATAGAGGCTGGAGATGTAGGACTGGTGTGCGGTCGCCACCGTTTCCTGCGCCTGTACAACTTCGACCGTATCGGTCACACCGGCGACAAAGCGATCGCGCGACTGGGTGAGGCTCTGTTCGGCGAGATCGATGTTGCTTTGAGCGACCGAGACTTGTTCGGACGCTGACTCGAGGTTGAGCAGCGCGACACGCACATCGGCGTCGATCTGGCCGCGCAGATTGTCCACGCGGTCGCGTGCCTGCTGCAGCTGGGCCTCGGCTTCGAGCACGTCCCCATGAACGATGCCGCCCTCAAAGATCGGAATGGTCAGAGTGCCGCGGACGTCGAAGACACCGTGATTGGAACTGAAGTGCTGGCCCGCGACCCCGTAGTCCGAGCTGAAAGAGATGGTCGGGTAATACCCTGCGGTGGCTGCACGGCGGGCGTATTCGGCAGCGCGGACATTGGCGAGGGCTGCTTGAAAGTCCGATCGCGACGCATACGCTTGCTTAAGCGCTTCATCGATGCCCAGAGCTTGCAGCGGCTGGTAAGGCGATTTGTCGGTCAAATCGAATTGCTGGCCCGGAGCCAAACCGATGATGCGCGCCAAAGAAAGCTTCTGAATGGCGAAGTCATTCTTGCTCTGGATGAGCTGCTGCTGGCGAGTCTGCAACTCCACATGGGCGCGGAGAGCATCGATTGCGGGCGACGTTCCCGCCTGCACCTGGTCGTTCGCCTGGTTATAGAGCGCCTGCGCCGTGTTTACCTGGGCGCTGACCGATTCAATCAGCGCTTCATCCGCGATGGACTGCAGGTATGCGTAGCCTACGGTCAAAACGACGAGGTCGCGGGCGTCCTTATACGTGTATTGCGCTGACTTGATGCGTTCAGACGCGGCTCGCGTGTTGTCGAGCGATTTGACATCAAGAAGCGACTGCGTCAAATAGGCGCGGGCATCGAAGTAGGAAAACGGACCTACAACCGTGGGAATGTTGATTCCCGGAAAATGAAAGGTAAAGCCAAATTCGGCAAGGTTTACCTGCGAAACATCCCCATAGGGCTGGAGATCAATGTGCGGCAAAAGCGCGCTCAACTGTTGCCAGCGCTGTCCGCGGGCGCTGCCAACGTCTGAACTGGAAAGCAGTAGCCCGAGGTTCTGCTTCAGTCCCCGGTCAATCGCCTCCTGCAGCGAAAGAGGCAAAACTCCAGGAACAGGCTGGCCGGGTACGCTGCCCGAGAAATCTCCGCCCTGCGGTGTCGGCGCCGATGCTGCGGAGCTAGCTGCGGGAGCCGATGGAGAAGAAGACCCGCCACTCGATGCGCCCGATGGCGAGGCCGCGCCGGAACTGGTTTGCGCCCGGAGCGATGCCGCCCCGAAGGCCCCCCAGATAAACAGAAGAGCCCACAGAAATTTCCGACCCTGCGCCAAAGATTTGCCCCCGGTCACCCTCGTGGGGTTGGATGAAGCCCGGCAGTGGGAAGACTCAATTAAATGCGCACGCATCATCCGGAAATCCTCATTGGAGGTGGTCCTTTTTTCGCTGCGGTTTGATGGTCCGCGCCGCAGAAAGAGTAAAAGCCGGAGTCATCAGGTCCCATACCGCTTCGGTGGTTTCGAGCAGGCCCGGATCGGGGCACAACGCCCAGGCGAGGGTCACTCCGTGAAATACCAGTTGCGTGAGCCGCGCAAGATCCGCTGCCGAAAGGTCACGGCGAATTTCGCCCCGCTGCTGGGCGATGGCGAACATCCCGCTCATCAGGCGGCGGGCGGCATGGATTCTCTTCTGCATCTCGACCCGCACCGGGGTGCAGGACGCATTGACGGCGTAAATCGAACGAAGTAGCGCCGGGCTTTCTGAAGACAACCCCGCGAGATAAGTCGCCAGGTTCTTGATGACGGGAAGAACCGGACCTTTGGTCTTGCGGGCCTTTTCGGCGGCGCGTTCGATCACCGCAACGCGTTCGTCCCCAAAGGTCGCGAGCACATGTTCTTTGGTCGGAAAATAGTTAAAGAAGGTTCCCTTGCCGACGTCAGCTGCGTCGGTAATGTCTTCGACGGTTGTCTCCAGGTAGCCGCGTTCGGCGAAGAGCTGAAGGGCCGCGCGGAACAGACGCTCGCGTGTTTCCGCGCGATGACGCTCGCGGCGGGTGGCGGGAAACGGGACGCGGCGCGGCGCTCGGGGAGGCCTTGGGGTTACATCATGACCGATAGCCATAATCGACTATAAGTCATAGTTGGGCAGTGGTCAACATTGAACGATCCCTGCCTCCCTGCGCCATAGCGGCTGTTTCCTGCTGTCGAGCCAGCCACTGTTATTTGGAGAGGTTTTTGGGACTGTGTTGCGTGAGCGTGTCGATGAGCAGTTTTGCCGTGGCTGGAACCGGCACTGCATTGTGCAGCACGATTTCCTTGGCGTCCATTTTCTTGTGGTAAACGGCTTCGTTCGCGTCGTTGTCGGGACGCAGCGTCGAGCCCTCGAGTGAAACGCCGGCGAAAAGGCCGCGTGAACGCGAGTAGGTAAGCACTTCGGCGCGGAGGGTTACGTCGGTATCGGCCTGGGCGTCTCGTCCCTTGGGGCCAGCAGCGGCGGCGGCGTCGGCGCCAAGCTTCACTTTGCTGCTGAGGATCGAGCTTGCGCCGCGAGGATTCATAACCAGTAAAACAAAGTCGGTGGCCTGGCCCCCCAACTGGAATCCAAAACTGCCGCCCTCGAGCGCCATCATCGTAGGCGCGCCCCAGGGACCGTTGAAGTCGTCGCCGCTGCGGCAGGTCATGGCGCCGCGGCCGTAGCTGCCGCCGATGATAAACGCGGCCTTGAGCACCGAGGGAATGACGATGACGCAATCGGCCTTATCGAGCAGGCTCTGAGGAATGTCATCTGGTATGTCGATAATTTCCTTCATGACCGTCCCGGCGTTCTCGAGCCGGTCGGCCTCCTTGTCGCCTCGCGCCGGAGAGGGAGTGAAAAGGAATGGCAGAACGATCAAGGTCGTGGGGAGCAGCCAAGAGCAGAACTTCTTCATGTCGTGCCTCCTTATTCGTACTTCATCATATGGGTTTTTGCCGATACAGCGCAACAGCATCAGCCGTTAGGGAGCGCGGCGACCGATGTTGCCATATAATCGGCGTGTTACATCACATTGCCAAGACCTATGATGGCCTTTGGGACGTTTAGGTGGGGCAGAACCCGGTCGCTCGGGGCTGGTGTGGCACTGTGCCTGACCGTGGGGACGATTGGGGCGCGTCCATGTAGGGCGCAGAAATCTTCCGCGGCGCGAACCGATCCTGCCCCGCATTCCACGGTGCGGTCCGATGTTTTGAAATTCCGGGCCCGAGTCGATGAACTGCTGGGCGGCGCGCATCCCCAAAAGGGCTATTGGGGAGTCCTGGTGGAGGACCGGGACACGGGCGAAATCTTGTATTCGTTGAATGAAGATCACTTTTTTACTCCCGCTTCGAACGCGAAGATTTTTACAACCGCTTTGGCTCTCACCACTCTTGGGCCAGACTACCGTTTTCGCACCACACTTGAGTCGCAGACGGCTCTCGGGGGCGACGGGCGTCTGAGCGGCGACCTGATATTGGTTGGTCGCGGCGATCCCGATCTCTCCAACCGCAAATTCCCTTACGACAAGAAATCCGACACCGAGGGCCCGGTCGACAAAGTGCTTGCGGAGATGGCCGATGCGGCCGTGGCCAGGGGGCTCAGGGAAATCGACGGTGATGTTGTCGCCGATGACAGCTATTTTCCATACGATCCCTACCCCGAAGGATGGAGCGTCGGCGACTTGTTCTTCCGCTTCGGGGCACCGGTGAGCGCCATTGCCTTCAATGACAACACCCTTTCGATTGAGATGCGGCCCGGGGCTGGCACCGGTGATCCGCCGGCAATTACTGTGGACCCGGCGTCTGCGACCAATACCTTCGGCACAGAGCTTGCGATGGTTCCCTCCAGTGACCAATCCGATTTCGCCGTGGTGCGGCAACCGGGCACAAACTTCTTGCTGCTGCGCGGCGCCATATCGCCGGGCCATGCCCCGATGCGGATTGATCTCGCGATGCCCGACCCCGCCCGCGCCGCCGCGGGTGAACTCAAGGCGCTCCTGGAGATGCGCGGAGTGCGTGTGGCGGGGGGAATTCGCGTTCAGCATGGCGCGCCACCGCGGACGACGGCCGCGGGCGAGCCGATTCTAACTCCGGCTGATCCGCCGCGCAGCCCGGGAAACTCGACCGCGCTGGCAGAACATCTTTCGCAGCCTCTGATAGAGATTGTCCGCGTCACCAACAAGGTCAGCCAGAATCTTCACGCGGAATTGCTGCTGCGAACGGTCGGGCGCGAAAAACTGGGCGTCGGCTCGACGGCCGCCGGCCTGAAGGCCCAAAAAGATTTTCTCAAGGTCGCCGGCGTTGCCGACGGCGATGTCGTGCTCTCGGATGGTTCCGGGCTCGCGCGCGATGATCTGGTGACGCCCCGCGCGGCCGCGACCTTGTTGGCCTACGTGGCCCGGCAATCCTGGGGCCCGGCGTTTCTCTCTACGCTGCCGCTCGCCGGTGTCGATGGCACACTCCAATATCGGATGATGAATACGGCGGCGGCCGGATTGGTTGAGGCCAAAACGGGCGCTGCCGACCACGCCCGAGCGCTTTCCGGATACGCTACTACGGCGCGCGGAGAGTATTTGGTCTTCTCGGTTTTCGTCAACAACAACACGCAACATGGCAGCGATGCAACCAGCGCTCTCGACGCCATGGCCACCGCAATGGTCGAGACCCTCGGCGCCGGACCTGCTCCCAAAACCAGCCGATGAAGCGGCGCGCGAAAATCATCACCGTTTTCGGCAGTTCGCGACCCCAGTGGGGCGACCTGCACTATGCCCAGGCCCGTGCGCTCGGAACCGAGCTGGCTCGCCAGGGATTCGTCGTCTGTACCGGCGGATACGCGGGAGTAATGGAGGCTGTCTCGCGCGGAGCGAAGGAGGCTGGCGGCCGGACCCTGGGCATTACCTCGGCTTTCTTTGCCTCTCGCCGCAATCCGTGGGTGGATCAAGAGATTCGAGTGAAGACTTGGCAAGAGCGTCTGTTCGAACTGGTAAAGCGGGGCCAGGGATACGTGGTGTGCAGGGGCGGGACGGGCACGCTTGTGGAATTGGCCGTCGTGTGGGAGTCGTTCAACAAAGGCGTCATGGGCAGGAGACCAGTTGTGGCCCTGGGCGATTTCTGGGAGCCCGTGGTTCGGCGGGTGAACGAAGTCGAAGACAGCCACCGAACTCGAGAGCGACCTCACGAGCACCCGATTCGCTTCGCGACGTCTCCCGGCGAGGCAGCGGAATACTTGGCCGCTCAGTTTCGCGGGCGCGCACCCGGACGCTCTGTCCGGCGCAAGCCACGAGCGCTCTCCAAGAGCTAGGTGGAAAGACCGAGGTCTCACTAGGCGCTGATTTCGAAACGACAGACAGGCTACAATTTGATGGCGAGGTAGGTGTGTCGCGCCCCATCGAGGAATTGCTCGAATTTGACAGGCTGAAGGACATCGTCGGCCGCTTCACGACCTGTGTGTCCGGACGACGCTCGACCGAAGCCCTGGCGCCCCGGCAGGAGGTTGCCTGGCTCGATGCGGAATTCGTCCTCTTGCGCGAAGCCATGGCTTATTTGCGTGCCGGCTCGGAACTAGGATTCGGCTCGCTGGTCGACCCAGAGACCTGGTTGCCTCGTTTGGCCGTGCCGGGGTCGGTTCTTGGCAGCGGCGATTTACTCGATGCCGCTTCGCTGATGGATGCGGTGTCCGCGGTTCGCCAGATTTTCAAAGAGGACGCCGCGAAGCATCCCCGCTTGTCTGCTCTTGCCGCGGGGCTCGTTGATTTGCGGGATCTCTCAAGGGCCATTCGGCACGCCGTGCTGCCCAACGGAGAAATCAGCGATGATGCTTCTCCGCAGCTCAAGCGCATCCGCGTCGGTAGGAGCCAGGCACGCGAGAGAATTCAGCGTTCGCTTGAAAGCATCTTGCGCGCCCGCGGCGAGCCTTCCGGCGCGGACTACGTGACCCTGCGCAACGACCGCTTCGTAATTCCCGTGCGGGCCGCCGATCGACGCGCCGTGCCGGGCGTCGTTCACGCCGCCAGCGCCACGGGGCAAACCGTTTTCGTCGAGCCGCTCGAAGCCATCGATTTGAACAATCGCCTGGTTCAGCTCGGCGAAGAAGAAGCCGCGGAAATCGCGCGCCTGCTCGCAGAACTTAGCGATCGTCTGCGCGCCGATCGCGAGCCTCTGGAATCGGCCGCCGCGTCCACCGCACACTTGGATTCCATCTTTGCCCGGGCGCGTTTCGCCCGCGAGTTCGATTGCGCTGTGCCGGAATTCACAGCCGACAACCTGCTGCGGCTCGATGCGGCGCGAAACCCTGTGCTCGAGGCCACGCTGCGGCCGCAGGGGCGCTCCGCTGTTCCGCTTTCCCTCGTGCTGGGCGGCGCAGAAACGGTGCTCGTCGTGAGCGGCCCCAACACCGGAGGCAAGACGGTAGCGCTTAAAACCGTCGGACTTGCCGCGCTTTCGGCTCAGTCGGGTATTCCGGTCGCGGCGCAGTACGCGCAGCTGCCCATTTTCGACCGCGTGCTCGCCGATATTGGCGATGAGCAATCGATCACCGCCGACCTGTCCACTTTTTCCGCACACATGCTGAACCTGAAGTCCATGCTGGCGATTGCTACCGAGCGATCACTCATTCTGGTCGATGAGATGGGCACCGGCACGGCCCCCGAGGAGGGTGCCGCCCTGGCCGTGGCGCTGTTGGAAGAATTTCGAGAGCGCGGCGCGCTGACCTTGGCAACCACGCATCACGATCGCTTGAAATCCTATGCTTCGACCACGCCGGGCATTCTCAATGCGGCCATGGAATTCGATGAAGCCAATCTGCGTCCCACCTACAGAATCCTGGTGGGTGTTCCCGGCACCTCCAGTGGAATCGAGATCGCGCGGCGCTTGGGATTACCCGGGCGCGTGGTCGAGCGCGCGCAAGCCAGCCTATCGCCCGAATCAAGAGAGGCGCGGGACCTGATTGCCTATCTCCATCGCAGCCGCGATGAGGTGGAAGGAATTAAGAGCGAGTCTCGCAGTGAACTTTCGCGGCTCGAAGCCGAGCGGCGCGCGCTGCAGACCGAATGGGTCGAGCGGCAGAAGAAGCGCATCGCCCAACTCGAGAAGGATTTTCTGGAAGCACAGAAACGGCTCGAGGCAGAGGTTGCGCGCTTAGCCGAGGATATAAAGGATCGCGCGCTGCGGGCCCAAATCGAAAAGCAAACCGGCCGGCGCCTGGGAAAAATCACAAGCGCGGCGCGTGCGGAAACCGATGCCGCGGTGGTGGAAACTCTGGCCGCTTCCCAGACAGATCTCGGTTTGGCGGCCGAAGCGGCGCCACAGCCGGTTGACCCGGAGCAGCTCTTGACAGGGGTTCGCGTGTCGCTCAAGGGGTTCAAGCAAGCTGTTATTTTCAGGCGTCTCGATGGCCGCACTGCTGAGGTTGAGGCCGGCGCTTTGCGCATGAAAGTTCCTCTGGCCGATATCATCGGCATCGAAGCAGGAGCCGCGGGACAGGAGCGGTTGGAACAAGCCAGGCCTCGACCGCGCGGTATCACCGTTCATACCCACTCCGGCGGGGAATCCCCAGCGGAGGAAATCAATGTGATTGGATGCACGGTAGAAGAAGCGACACGCCGCGTGGACAAGTTTCTGGACCAAGCCGCGCTTGCGGGCCAAGCGAATGTGCGTATCATCCATGGCTACGGTACCGGTGCGCTGCGGCGGGGACTCGGAGCGTTTCTCGCCGAGCATCCCCTGGTGGAAACGATTCACGCCGAAGCCGAAGAACGCGGCGGCAACGCCGTGACCGTTGCGGAGTTAAAATCCTAGCGACCAGAGCAGGTTTTTCTAGCACCTCAGAACCGTGGCTGAAGCCGGATCATTCGCGGAGAAAGTGAAGCAGCAGGCGGATATCGTCCGCGTGATTGGCGAATACCTGCGCCTGAAAAAAACCGGCCAGAACTTCACCGGCTTGTGCCCGTTTCATCACGAAAAAACGCCTTCGTTTGCCGTGCATCCGGTGCGCCAGATTTACCATTGTTTCGGGTGCGGCGTGAGCGGAGATGTCTTTCAATTTGTGATGGAGCTCGAGAAGTCGAGTTTTCCCGAAGCCGTGCGCACGGTCGCTGAAAAGTGTGGGATTCCAGTTCCTCGCCCGCGCGAACGGTCTCCTGAGGAGCGCCGCGAGAATCAGCAGCGCACCGCCTTGATGGAGATGCATGGCGAGGCGGCGGCATTTTTCGCGCGGCAGCTTCAAGAGGCCGAAGGGAGGGTCGCGATGGCTTACCTGGAAGATCGCGGCCTCAACCGCGAAGCGGTCGTTCGCTTCGGATTGGGTTTCGCGCCTTCTTCCGGAGACGCCCTGCTGCGGCACTTGAAATCCAAATATCCTGAAAAACTGCTGGAAGTCTCCGGGCTGTTTTCGCGCGATCAGGGCGCACGGTTCTACGATCGTTTCCGCCGCCGCATCACCTTTCCGGTTGCCAATGAATCGGGCAAAGTAATCGCCTTCGGCGGCCGGGCCATGGGCGACGATATGCCCAAATACATGAATTCGCCGGAGACGCCCATCTACACCAAAAGCTCCGTGTTGTATCACCTCGACCGAGCCAAGGAAGCGCTCCGGCAGAACGATTTTGGCGTCCTGGTCGAAGGCTACATGGACGCAATCGCCGTGGCGCGCGCCGGTATTAGCAATGTGATCGCCAGCTGCGGTACCAGCCTCGCCGAGCCACAGATCAAACTGCTCGGCCGGTACACGCGACGCGTAGTTGTGAACTACGATCCGGACACCGCGGGACAGGCGGCTACCGAACGCTCCTTGACGCTGCTGCTTGAAAAAGAGTTCGATGTGCGCGTGCTCGCTTTGCCCGGTGGCGCTGATCCCGACAAATTTCTGAAGGAACAAGGGGCCGATGCGTATAAGAAATTGCTCGCGCAGGCTCCCGCCTATCTCGATTATTTGATTGGACGGGCGCGGCTGATGGACCGCTCGAGCGCTACCGGAAAACTAGCCGCTCTAAATTACCTGATGCCCTACGTCCAGCGGCTTCCGAACCGCCTGCTTCGTTCAGAGTGGGCCACCCGCATCGCCAGCGAACTTCGAGTCGATGAACCCGTGTGGCGCGAAGCATTGCGGCGCGCGGCCATCGAGAGACGCGGCGAAGTCAAACCTAAGGCCGAGCTGCTTGCGCCAATGGTAAAGCCAGCGGAGCGGCGGCTCATCAGAATGCTCGTCGAAGCCCAAGCCTTTCGAGAGAGGCTGGCATTGGAAATCGTTTCAAACGCTCTCCACCGTGGCCTGGAGACCGAAAGAATTATCGAAATTCTAGTGGCCAAAGTCAGCGAACCCGCCGATGCGGCGACGCTCGCGGCGGGGATGGAGGAGAGAGACCAGCGCATCCTATTTGAGGTGCTCTTTGATCAATCGCTCGATCACACCTGGGAAGAGGCCGAGGCTTGTCTGGATTTCCTGAGGAATCGCCAGATCGCACAGGAACTTTCAGAGCTGGAGAAGCAAGTTCAAGCGCAACCACCTCAGGACCAACTCATTCGCCTGCTGGCTAGAAAAGACGAGTTGCGCCGCCTGCTCTCTCAGCGGCAGCACGCCAGCAAGTCGGCGGGAATGTAGGGTTACCCAACTTCTCGGCATACCTCGCTGACCGATTTTGCCTTCCAAAATCGGCTGAAATTATCGAGCGAGCAAAACGTTCGGCTCCGCATGCGATCAATATAGAGATTCCCTTGAAGGTGATCGATCTCGTGTTGAAGGATGCGCGCATACCAGCCCGAGGCTTCGATGGTTCGCGATTCGCCGCGTTCATCCAGGCACTCCACACGCACGCTATGCATCCTGGCCACCACGGCAGAAAATCCCGCCAGACTGAGACATCCTTCGAAGAATTCGACTGCCTGGTCCGAGGCCCACGCAATCCTCGGATTAATGATTACCTGAAAGGGAACCGGCCCTCTTTCGCGTTCCGCCAGATCCTCCGGCGAAAGGGCTTTCAGATATTCCGCACGGTCTTCAATCACGGCGAGTTGGAGCGAAAGACCAACCTGCGGCGCCGCCAAGCCCACTCCCGGCGCATCGCGCATGGTTTCTTTCATATGTGCAATCAGCTGCTGTGTCTCCTGGCTGGTAATCTCCTGTGGCGTTAGCGCACGAGCCCTGCTTCGCAGCACGGGTTCGCCAACTGGGACGATTTTTAGACGCAACTTCACCCTCCTGGCGACGGCGATCTGCCTTGAACGGTCATGGCCGGCGATTTTGCAGGCACATTGAGAATCGGTAATTCCGGTCTGAGCGGCTGCAAGCTTCTCTAATTTCTGGTCGATATCATGCAAGAATTGGAGTGACCAAAACAGCGCGAGAATCTCAACCGGGCTGTATCCGAATGGTGACGCACTTTGTCAGTTTTTATCCTTCTCATGGCGGAAGCAAGCCATTTCGGAGCGAGGTCGGGCGGTGGTATAGCGCGTGCTGTGACAAGTGTTGATCCGGGAGAAGTGTGAGATAAAATGGCGGAGATGCTCGGTCTGGACTCCACGAAGGATATCGCTCTCCCCTCGTCTGTGCCGTCGGTCGCCTTCCAGCGCCCGAATGCGGCGGTTTTTCGATTCAGCAAACAGCCTGGCCGGGAGAATCCGCTCGCGGTAGTTCTGGCACATACCCCTTCTTTCGTTGTGCCGAGCGATCGGGGGGCTTTTCGCTGGTGGAGTTCTCTGAAAGCGGCGTGCGCGCCCGGCAAAACCTCGAAGTCCGTCCTGGGCGGATTTCCTTTCCGCGCTCAAGTTGCCAAGCGAGGCTATTTTCGGGGACGGTCGCTCGGTATGTCGCTGGCATTCCATGCCGCGGCGATCCTTCTTGTCGTCTACGTGCACCAGCAATTTCCGGCCAGCGTTTCGGCCTTTGATTCTCCAGTTTCTCAGCCGGAAGTCATTTATTACCGCGTTCCGATCCGCCAGCTTCCGAAAACACTACCGCACATTGCGCCTTCTGGTCCCGGCGGCAGTCCACTGAACCGAACTGTGGCGGTTCGCATACCCGCGCCCGGCAGCAGCTCGTCACCCGGCGTGCTAACCATCGTTTCCCGGCCGGCGCACCCGGACAATTTTCATCAGACCATCATTCAGCCGTCGTCTCCACCGGAACTGAAGATTACGGCCGACCTGAAACTCCCCAATATTATCTTAGGAAAGACTGTGGAGGCCCCGAAGGCTCCGCTTCAGTTTAACCCGACGGCCGCCAAACCAACGCAGCGCGACCGCCACACGAACGCTGAACCGGCGCCGGCGCCCACGCAAGAGAATCCCGTGAATCCGGTCATGACGTTTCTGACGCCCTCAACCTTCAAGCCTCAAATGCCCCTTCCGCTTGCCTCTGGCACCGCGCAGCGCAGGAGTACGAATGGCACTGCCAACGTGCAGGCGCCCAATGTCGCTGCAACGTCGGGGGAATCATTGACGCTCGCCGTAATCAGTACCGATCCCGCGGCGTTTACAAACGCCTCAGAAATCATGCTGCCTCCTGGCAACCGCAGCGGCGAGTTTTCGACGTCTGCCTCGGAGAGCGCGGCCGGCTCACTGGGAGCCAATCGGTCAGGTGTTACGGCTGCAGGAGTCGGCAATACCGGCAAGGGCGGCGATAGCAGCACAGGACCAGGAACGGCTTCGAGCGGCGGCGGGGGGCTCTCGCTGAGCGAAGGTCCGGTGTCGATCAACGGTAACGGAACCAACTCCTCAGGTTCGGGAATGTTGGGGGCGGCGCTCGCCCGCGGAACGATCTACCCGGTTCCGGCGGCGTTCAATATCCGCAGGAATTCATTAATTGTTTCTGCGGGTCCAATCGGCGGCGGGGGCTTAAATGCTTATGGTGCTTTGCATTGCGGGAAAATCTATACCATTTTTCTGCCCATGCCGGGAAAGAATTGGACCATGCAGTACTGCGCTCAGTCGGGAACCGAAGCAAACGCTCCGCCGCAATCGGCGACCGTAGCTCATTTTGGAGAGGGAGTTGTACCTCCGCAGGCCGATTCCAAGTTCGATTTCGAGCGCACTCCGCTCCCTCCTGAAAAAGCTGGGAAGTTAATAATTCTAAAAGGTTTGCTTCGCACCGACGGGCTCATCGACGAGCTCCAGGTATATCAAGGCGTCTTGCAAGAAATGGACGACAACGCGCGGCTTGCATTCAGTCAGTGGAAGTTCAAGCCAGCTTTGAGAGAAGGCAAGCCCATTCCGGTTCAGGTCTTGGTCGGAATCCCGACGGCACTTCCTGTGGTACCTTCGGTAAGCGCCCCGTAGCTTGAACGATGGTCATAGGTGTGAGTTTCCGGGCCGCTCGCGGGACAGGAAAGTGCCCGAAATGCGAAAGCAATTTCCTATGAGGACCTGCCAGGACGCCTGGCCGTCCAGACAACCGTACTGGAAACTACTTAGCAACTCTCTGATGTGACCGAAATTAGGCAGTTGCCCCCCGAACATCCGATTTTGGCATCTCGGTTGCGATCCAATTCTAAGTTAATTCGTCTCCGGTGGGTGACACTTGGTTACGGTGCACTCCGCCATCTGCTAACACTAGGCAGGGGACATCTTCCGCAGCTGTCACTATCTGTGAACGGACGTAGGTGCAGGGCGAGTTGTCGTCAGGGGCATAACTTTGACCGATCAGCCGATAAATGTCTGCTTCATAAGCCAGGATTCCGGCTTGGCACAAGCGATCGCGCGAGCATTGGGGCCGGGATTCTCCACTCGCTCGATGAGCGGGGTTCAACCCAACCGCCTGGGCGATCTACGCGACTGGTGCGACGTGGTCCTGCTGGACCTGCGCGGCACTGGCACGCAAGGAGATCAGGAACCAGCTCTCCGGTTGATGGACGCGATCAACCAATATCAATCCCATCCGCCCATGGTGGTGCTCTGCGACAGCGAAAACCGCGAGCTGCCCGTGAGCGTGATGGAGCGCGGCGCCTACGACAGCGTTAGCAACCCACCTAATATCGTCGAACTCCGGCTCATCTTGAAGCGCGCCTCCAGATTCTACGCGGCGGAAAAGGAAGTGGAGCGCCTTCGCGCCTCGGCCATTGGCACGGGCAGGCTCCATGAACTGCTCGGCACTTCGCCGGTCATGCAGGAACTGTTCACACTGGTACAGAAGATTGCTCCTTGTGACGTCAATGTACTGATCACCGGTGAGACCGGCACAGGTAAAGAGCTGCTGGCGCGGGCGATCCACCAGTTTAGTGGGCGCAGCACTGGTCCGCTGGTTGCATTTTCGTGCGTAAACCTTCCAGAAACTCTGATCGAAGACGAGCTCTTTGGACACGAAAAGGGCGCATTTACCGGCGCCCTGGCAGCCCGCCGCGGACGGCTTGAAACGGCCGACCAAGGCACTCTCTTCCTTGATGAGATTGGCGATCTGGGGCTGGGCCTTCAGCCCAAATTGCTGCGGGTCTTGCAGGAACGGAGCTTCGAACGCCTCGGCAGCAGCGCATCGATCAGCCTGAACATCAGGCTGGTTTGCGCGACCAACCGCAATCTTGCGGAAATGGTGCAGAAAGGCGCCTTCCGCGAAGATCTTTACTATCGCCTGAACGTCGTGCATATGCACCTGCCGCCTTTGCGCGACCGGCGCGACGACATTCCTCTGCTGGCCCAGCACTTCCTGCAAATCTCAGCCGAGCAGTTTGGCAAAAAGGCCAAGCGATTTTCGCAAGCTGCCGTGCGTACGCTTGAAGAATACGGCTGGCCGGGCAACGTACGAGAGCTCGAGAACGCCGTCCAGCGGGCGGTGGTGCTATCAGAAGGTCCCACGGTGGATGCCTGGCATTTGCCTCCCTCGATCATCGGTAGCTCTGAAACAGCCTCAGTAAATGGTCTCTACGAAGAAGAAGTTCGCCAATTCAAGAAACGCCTCATTGTGCGCACTCTCCGCGAATGCGGCTGGCGCAAAGCCGAAAGCGCCCGCGTACTCGGCGTCGCCCGCGGCTACCTGCACAGGCTGATCAACCAGCTAGAAGTCCAGGAACCTGAGGACGCCGTAGAAGTCGACCCGCGCGACCGGGCTGCCGCTATGAGGCAAACGGCGTAAGGTCGGAGGTCGGAACTCCTCGTCTTGGTTCACGAGTATGCGCGCCGCGGGAGATGTGTTTCTGTGCTCGTCGCTCGCTGAGCCCCAAGCCTAAAGTCCAGTTTGGAACGGTGACTGCATTGAATAGACAGGTGAATTTCTGTCGCCGAAATGGACGCTGAAAAGACAGGTGTTACGGCGCCACAACAGAACGAATGAGCCCATTTGTTGACGGCCTTGAAACATGGAAGAGATAAATATCCCGATGCAAATGAGCACTGTAGCCCGCGGCATTCGTGTGGCGTTTGCTCCCGGCGCTGAAGCCAAAACCAGCAGAATCGAACTTCTCCAACGCGTGTGCTCGTTCCCGGCAATGCTCGCGAGCTTGCTTGTGGCAACGGTGGCGTGCTACGCGCGGCTTTTCATAGTCGATCCGGATTTGTGGTGGCATGTAAAAGTCGGAGAGACGATTCTCGCAACGCGCCACTGGCCGACTGAAGACATTTACTCCTTCACTGTATTACGACAACCGTGGCTGGCCTACGAATGGCTCGGAGACCTGGTCCTGGCTGCGGGGTATCACCTCGCGGGCGTTCGCGGGCTCGAGGTTCTGATGATTCTGCTGGGGAGCGCCGTGATGCTTGCGCTCTACGGCTTGGCGACGGTGCGCTCAGGCAATTCGAAGGTTGGGTTCGTAACCTCGGTCGTCCTGTTTCTTTTAGCGTCGGTGTCGTTCACCTTGCGGCCGCAGATGCTGGGTTATTTGTTTCTCATTCTCACGCTCATCGCCCTCGAGCGGTTCCGCCAAGGAAAAATGGGCGCTCTGTGGTTTCTGCCCCTGTTGATGCTGCTGTGGGTGAACACTCACGGTTCATGGATTATTGGACTGGGGACAATCTTCGTTTACTGGATGAGTGGCTTGGTCGAGTTCGAAATCGGAAGCCTCAACGCCAAGCGATGGACCGATACCGAGCGTCGCGGCATCAGTTTTGCGTTCCTGCTGTGCCTCGCCATGCTTCCCATAACCCCATACGGGGCAAGGGTTGCGGCCTCGCCCGTCGAGTTCGCCCTCTCTCTGCCCCTCAATGTCAAATACATCACCGAGTGGCAATCCATGCCATTCGGTATTCCGGCTGGAAAGTTGTTTCTCTTCTCGCTTCTTGCACTGATTCTTGCTCAGGTCATGGGTCGGTTTGAGTGGCGGCTGGAGGAAATGGTGCTGTTTCTTTTCGGCACGATGATGGCTTGTCTCCACGTGCGCTTTCTCCTCATCTTCGTCCCGTTCTTCGTGGCCGCGTTTTCCTCGATTCTCAGCGCGCTGGATTCCAAGGTATGAGCCCCAAAAGGACAAATTCGTGCTGAACGCTCTCATCATGGCGTGCGTAGCGGTTGGCATAATCCACTATTTGCCTACAGCTGAGCAGCTAAACCAGACCGTCGCGAAGTCTTTTCCGGTGGCTGCGGTGGACTATTTGAAGAGACATCCGGTGCCTGGACCGATGTACAACAATTACGGGTTTGGCGGATATCGGTGTGGTCTCGGGGGCCCGAACAGAAGGTCTTCATCGACGGCCGCGGCGACGTTTACGAGCGAGGCGGGGTGCTTGAGGACTATTTGCACATTTCCTGGCTGCAACCAGGCGCACTCGCGATTCTTGAACAATATGGTGTGCGGTCCTGTCTTGTGAAGCGTGCTGAACCGTTGGCCGACGGTTCTCGCCTCATCCCCGGATTGGAGGCGGATTTACATCGACGATGTCAGTGCGCTATTTGTTCGCACGGAACAATGGAAGAGATAACTCCAGCGGCTGACAGGACGCAGTTTCCCTGGCGGAAGCTTCTCCCTTGGTTAGGCCTGGCCTGCATTCTGGCCGCTTTTGTTGTGGAGGTTGTTCGGCTCCATCCAGCAAATCTTTTCGGGGAGACGGAGGACGACTCGATTTACTTTAGCTCCGCGAAGGGTATCGCGGGAGGCCAGGGGTATGTACTGGCGAGTTTCCCTGGAACACCGTTAGCAACAAAATATCCGGTTTTTTATCCGTGGCTTCTTTCGTGGGTTTGGCGATGGAATCCTTCTTTCCCTTCGAACCTGACTGGCGCCATAGCAATCAGCGTCGCGTTCGGTGTTCTTTATATAGCTTTTGCCTTTGTGTTCTTGCGACGGTTTAAGGACCTCAGCGAAGCCGAGGCACTGATCCTGACTGGTTTTTGTGCCTTGCATCCCGTGGTTCTTTTATATGGCGGCAGTGTGCTTACCGAGATTCCGTTCGCAGCTCTATCCCTGGGAGGGATGCTCGTTGCGGAGGGGCTCATAGAGTCTAGTCCGTCTGCGCTCACCGCCACGGGCTGTGGTGTTCTCGTGGGGTTTGGTATGTTGACACGAGCCTTCGGAGTTCCGGTGGCTGCTGGCATTGGTCTGGCCCTGTTCGCCTATCGAGCATGGCGGCCGGCGTTATTTTTTTGCGGATCCGTGGCTCCCTTTTTAACTTTCCTTTTTTGGAAAACGGTCTCCGCTCGCGCGATGGTACCGCCTGTCTCGGGCGCTGCTGCATCTAGTCTGGGCTGGGTCCATACATGGGCCTACTACACCAGCTACATCAATGTCTGGAAGCAGGGTGTTCCGACGGTCGCGGCTTTCGTGATGATGTTGAAAAGCAATACTCTCATTTTCCTCGTTGCCCCGGCGACCTATCTCCTGTTTCCTCTGGTGCAGCCTAAGACAATCCTTGGAACCGTTATAGTGGTCGTGTTAGCTGCTGTGACACTAGCGGGCGTTTTTCGCGAGGCGCGAAAAAATGGATTCAGGCCTATTCATTTTGTTTTGCCGTTCTATGCTTGCGTGACCGTTCTCTGGACCTACCCGGATGTGAGCCGGTTTCTGATTCCTTTCCTTCCGCTCTTCGCAGCCGGAATTTGGCTGGAAGGCAAGTATCTTCTTCGGATGGTATCTGTGGCGATCGCCTCCGGCGCCAAATCAGAGAAGGTTCTTGCGACTGCATTGAGCGCGCTGGTGATTGTATTCATCTCCCTTATGATGGTGAACTATTTCGGCGCGGGGCGCGATTCGTTGACGGACTTGGCCAGGCGGCGCGGAATCCTATTGCAAGAGAAGCGCCAGGCTTACGATTGGATCTCGCGCTTTGCGCCTTCCGATGCTCGTTTGGTTGCCTATGAAGATGCGACTCTGTACCTGTACACCGGGAGGTTGGCTACTCGCCCATTTACCTTCACAACAGTGGAGTTTCGTGACCACTCGCTGCTGGAGAAGGACCTTGATCACATGACTGATGTTCCCATGGCAATTGGGGCCCAATATTGGGTCTTTTCCGACGATGATTTCGGCTTCGAAACAATAGAGGCGTATAAAAAAGGCCACGCACGAATGCGGATTTTGGAGCGCGATCTTCCGCTCGTCTTCCGCAGTCATGACAATCACGTTCGCGTATATTTTATCGGTTGTTTGCGGACTCCAATGCTGTCCGTTGTTGCCGACGATGAGTTCTGGCCGACCAAGAACGCGTGCCGTGGCTGGAGCGAGCCGGCTGGCAATCTTCTGGCACCCTCTGACTAGCGGCCTATCTCTCCGAAAAGGTGCGACAACGGTGATTAGATGTCTCTTGCCGGTTACACTTTAGCTAGCTGCAATCCCTCCCGCCTTATGTTTTTGTCCCCAATTCACCCTAAGTATAGCATAAACAGCATATTACGGGAATCTTTGGCTTCATTGGTGGAATGGCGTGAGAGATGCTCAACACAGCCAAGGCGACGATCGGTGTGCTTTAGGTCGCTATTTTGCATTTGATCGGTATATGAGGGGAAGCGAAATGATCGAACTTTTGAATCGGTTGTGGAAGGATGAGGATGGCCAAGACCTGACCGAATATGGGCTCCTATTGGTCCTCGTCGCTCTTGTCGCCATTACCGCGATGAAGAGCCTTGCCTCGGCGATCGAGAACGCATTCAGTAACGCAGCGGCCAGCCTGAGCAGTGCAACTGGTTAATCTGAGCACCGCTGATTCCTTGGGCGAAATTCGAAGATGTTTCTCCTCCACCTGCTTGGGGACGTCTGAGAACGTCTCTGGAATTTGAGGTGGAGTTATGAAATCGTATCTAAAGCTGTTTTGGTGTGACCAAACGGGTCAGGATCTGAGTGAATACGCCTTGCTGCTGGTCCTTATCGCTCTAGTTTCCATATCGGCGATGGTCAGTGTGGCCGCGGCGATTAATTCAGTTTGGGCTAACGCAGCCAGGAATCTCTCAAGCTCCACATAGGGCTGACGTGATAGGTTTTGGTGACGGATCACTCTCGATGCATCTGATGGGAAATCAAGTAATTTGGTTTCTCACTCTGGCTCTCGTTGCCGGGGCGGGTTGCATTGACGGAAAGACCCGGCGGATACCGAATTGGCTTACGGTTTCAGGTTTCGTGACGGGTGTAGCTGTCCACCTGATTTTCGGTGGGTGGCGGGGCGGACTGATGGCTCTTGAAGGAGTTGGGGTTGGCCTCCTGATACTGCTACCATTGGTGCTTTTGCGGGCGCTCGGGGCAGGAGATTGGAAACTCATGGGTGCGGTGGGGGCGTTCGTGGGGCCTGTGATGCTCTGGTTCGTGCTGTTCGCTAGCGTCATGGTAGCGGGCGCAATGGCGGTCATCTCGATGATTCGAGCCAAGCGAGTTCGTGAGACCCTTCGCAATGTCGGGCTACTCATGATGGGATTTCTTGCGTTTGGTTTCCGCCCGCATCCTGAAATTTCGCTCGATAATCCCGATAGGCTGAAGCTACCGTTTGGCGTGGCGGCGGCGATAGGCACGCTCATTTGTTTCGTGGCGGCGAACTGGCACTTGATCAGTTAAGGAGATTGGGTTCATGAGTCGAAATCGGATGCTGATCGGGTTGGGCGTCTCCTTGTTAGTCGCTTTGCTGGTGAGCAATTTTGTATATCGCAAGTTCCAGGAAGCGACGGCCGTGAAACCCCAGTCCACGCGCCAAATCGTGGTGGCGGCCAAGGCGCTGCCTCTTGGCACGCGGCTTGATAGTTCGATGGTGCGAACGGTTTCTTGGCCGGCGAACCAGCCCGTCACCGGAATGTGCACGCGAATTCAGGATTGCACGAACCGCGCTCTGATCACTCCCGTCGTAGAGAACGAACCGATCCTGCAAGGCAAGCTGGCTCCGGCAGCCGCTGGCGCCGGGCTTGCGGCCGTCATTCCACCAGGAATGCGGGCGATGTCCGTTGCGGTAAACGACGTGATCGGCGTCGCTGGATTCGTCACGCCCGGAACGATGGTAGATGTGATGGTTACCGGAGCCGTTCCCGGGGGGCAAGCCGGAGGAAACGTTACGCGAACAATCCTTGAAAACGTGCGTGTCCTGGCTGCTGGGCAAAAAGTGCAACAGGATCAGGAAGGGAAGCCCCAAACTGTCTCGGTCATTACCTTGCTCGTGTCCGCTGAAGACGCAACCAAACTCGCTATGGGCAGCACGCAGGGAAAGATTCAACTGGCTCTTCGGAATACGGTGGACACCGACAACAGCATGCCTCCAGCGGTGCTTCAAACCACCCTCTTCTCTTCAGGTGCTCCCGCTCCCGCCCCAATTGTTGCGCGGCACGTTGCTCCGAAAGCGGCTGCTCCGGCGCCGACTGCCTACCAGGTCGAGGTCATTACAGGAAGCAAGCGCGAGACGAAGAGCTTTACTGAGCAATGAGGAATTTACGGGAGATTTGGATGTCCCAAAATTTCAAAATGATCAACCTGAAAAACATTGCCCTGGCGCTCGTGATTTCCGCGGGAACGTTTTTGGGGGCGTCCCCCGATATGGATGCGCGACAGCAGAGCGCTACCGCGTCAGTTGCAGGCGTCCCGCAAGGTGCCGTGCCCGTGGAGGCAGCCGCTCCAAGTGCACAAGGCGCTGCTACAACCACGCAACAAGTGCCTACGGAAGCAGCGGAAGCGCCGCAAGTGCTTCACCTGATGGTAGGACGCTCTCTTGTAATCACGTCACCCACGCGAATCCGGCGAGTTTCCGTAGCTGATCCTACGATCGCGGATGCCATCGTCGTCAATCCGAATCAGGTATTGATCAATGGGAAAACTCCGGGGGGCGTTTCCCTTCTGCTATGGGATGATTCGGACCAGACGCAGGCGTTTGAGGTTTCGGTCGACATCGATATTTTGAGTCTGAGTGAGAAGATTCACGAAGTGTTCCCCACCGAACAAGTACAGATTGAAACGTCAAAGGACTCGGTAATACTTTCCGGGCATGCTTCATCCGCTGCCGTGGCTGAAAAGATTTTGGAAGTGGTGAAGAACGCAACTCCGAAAGTCACCAGTCTGATTTCGACGCCTGCGGTTCAGCCTGGGGAGATTCTGCTGGAGGTAAAGTTCGCCGAAGTGGATCGCTCGGTCGTCAGCCAGTTCGGAGTGAATATTCTGAGTCTGCCAGGCGCGAAGAATATCGGCACGATTTCGACGCAGCAGTTCGGTCCGCCTGCGCTGAACGGCGGTCTCACTTCCACTGGCGTTTCCTCCACCACCACCTCCACGTCTTCTTCGACTACCGTGACCGCCGGCGGATTCAACCTGAGCAACCTGCTCAACCTGTTTATTTTCCGGCCAGACATCAACCTGGCTGCAACGATCCAAGCTCTACAGGCCCAGAGCATACTTCAAATCCTAGCGGAACCGAACTTGTTGACCGCGTCTGGCAAGGACGCGTCGTTTTTGGCTGGTGGACAATTTCCTTATCCGGTTGTCCAATCTACGGGTGGAGCCGGTGGGGCTCCTGCAATCACGATTCAATTCAAGGAGTTCGGCGTGCGGCTGAATTTCACGCCGACGATTGAGCCGGATGGACTGATTCATTTGAAGGTGGCGCCCGAAGTGAGCTCGCTTGACTTCACAAACGCGGTCACCCTGCAGGGCTTCACGATTCCAGCCCTGTCGACTCGCCGCGTAGAATCAGAAATGGATTTGCGGGACGGGCAGACCTTCGCGATCGCAGGGCTCATCGATAACCAGGTGCAGCAGTCATTGGACAAGATCCCGGGCATCGGCGATATCCCGATCCTGGGGAAGCTATTTCAGAGCCGCTCGACAACCAAAAGCCGCAACGAGCTTTTGGTAATCGTAACGCCGCGCGTCGTGCGTCCTCTTGGACCAAACGAGGTGCCGCCCGGGCCGCAGATTGTGGTCCCGTACCTGGCGCCGACAGGAGCAGCGCAACCGAGTGTACCAACCGGGAAATAACAGTGGCAGTTTTCACGAGTCTTAATGGCATGAATCTTCGGAATGGGACGTCAGCTTTATGTTAACGGCAGCGATTGTCAGCGGTGATGCGGGAAGTGCAGCACAACTGCTGGCGTGCTTGCAGCAGACAGGTCTCGTTAGCGCTTCGATTCGGCAATGGATTCTTCCTGCCGATAAGCTGCCTGAGGCTAGCGAGACGATTGCCGATATTGTGCTGCTCGATCTGGCGCGCGATCCGGAACCGTATTTCACCTTCGGTACACACCTGCGGCGGATGCGGCCTTCGATGCGGCTGATCGCGTGCTCAGCGACAAACCCTCTCAATCCTCAAGTCTTGCTCGACGCGATGCGCTGTGGCGTTCAGGATTTTGTCTCCAAACCTGTCACGTCCGAAGCTCTGCAGGACATTCTCGCCCGCTTTAATCAGGAGGGGCATGCCGCTTCCCGCGCGGCGCAGAAACTGGTCGTCGTGATGGGCTCGAAAGGTGGGGTAGGCGCGACGACTGTCGCGGTGAATCTTGGTGTGCAACTCTGCGCGCACTCGCAGAAGCGAGCGGTTCTGCTCGATTTTGCGCGACCGCTCGGCACTGCCCATCTGATGCTGGATCTGCATCCGCGCTTTGGCATCCGCGACGCCATCGACAATTTGGACCGGCTGGATAGCCATTTCTTCTCAGGCCTATTGGAGCGGCACAAATCGAAGTTGGAAATTCTTGGCGGGGCGATGCAGCCGGAGGAATGGCAGAGCATACCAATGGCTCCCCTTGAGCGCGTGGTAAATGTGGCTCAGGCGGCGTTTGACGTTGTGCTGGCGGACGTGGGGGCACACTTTTCTTCCGACTTGAGCCCGGTGTTGAGATCGGCGCGTATGATAATGATGGTGGCCGAAGCGAACGTCCCCTCTCTGTGGACTCTGCAACGGCGGCTGTTGGCGTTGACAGGGCTGGGCGTCGAAGCCGACCGTATTCGGGTGGTCGTCAATCGCTGGCACAAGGGCGATGAAGAGCCGCTCAAGAGCATTGAAAAAGAGACCAAGCATTCCGTCTTCGCGTGCCTGCCCAATGATTTTCGCAAAGCAAGCACGGCGATGAACTTAGGCACACCGCTGATGGAGAATCACAATAACGTTCTTACCGATCATTACCGTCAGTTGGCCGACCAGCTTGTAGGTAATGTGCGCGGGCCAGCTTCGAAACGCAGCAGTGGCTTGAGTAACTTCTTTACGTTCACCGGGAAGAAATAGGAGCTCATGCCCCCAAGTCACATTTCCGGGCGCACTGATTTCGGCGCAGTCAAGACCGCGATTCACCGCCGGTTGATTCAGAAACTGAATCTTGACCGGCTCAGCGAAGTCAAGCGGGAAGAAGTGCGCCGCGAAGTCACGCAAATACTGGAAGCCTTGGTGGTCGGCGAATCGACTCCCATGAATTTGCAGGAGCGGGAGAGACTCGCCCAGGAAGTTCTCGACGAAGTATTTGGACTCGGACCTCTCGAACCGCTTCTCAACGATCCCACGGTCTCCGATATTCTGGTGAACACGTTCCGGCATGTGTACGTGGAACGGAGCGGAATTTTGGAATCCACATCGATTCAATTTAGAGACGACGCCCACTTGATGAGCATTATCGATCGGATCGTATCTGCGATCGGCCGCCGCGTGGACGAATCGTCGCCTATGGTGGACGCCAGGCTTGCGGATGGGTCGCGCGTGAATGCCATCATTCCGCCGCTGGCAATCGATGGGCCGTGTCTATCGATCCGGCGTTTTGGCCGCGATCCGTTGACCGCCGAGGATCTGCTCAGCAACGACACTCTGACGCCGGCAATGCTGGAATTATTGCAAGGCTGCGTGAAGGCGCGCCTCAACATCCTCATTTCAGGAGGCACAGGTGCTGGCAAAACGACTTTTCTCAATGTGCTTTCCTCCTATATTTCCAATCGGGAGCGAATCGTAACTATCGAGGATGCTGCCGAGTTGCAACTCAAGCAGGAGCACGTCGTCCGGCTCGAAACGCGCCCTCCCAACATAGAGGGAAAGGGGGCCGTTCAGCAGCGCCAGTTACTGATCAACTCTCTTCGTATGCGCCCCGATCGGATCATCGTGGGTGAGGTCCGGAGCGACGAGGCGTTGGATATGTTGCAGGCAATGAATACGGGACATGATGGCTCACTGACCACGATACACGCCAACTCCCCTCGCGACGCGCTCAGCCGCTTGGAAACGATGATTGCGATGGCCAATCTAAATATTCCCGATACTGTTTGCCGCAGGCAGATTTCCTCGGCTATCAACCTGGTGGTCCAGGTCAGCCGGTTAAGTGATGGCACGCGCAAGATCACAAACGTTGCCGAGATTATGGGGATGGAAGGGGATGTTGTGGCCATGCAAGACATTTTTGTCTTCGACAAGCGCGGCATCCGCGAAAATGGAGAGGTGATCGGCGAATTTGTCGCGACAGGTATTCGGCCCAAGTTCAGCGATCGCCTCCTGGTGACCGGTATCGAGCTGCCGGGTTCTATGTTCGAGCTTCCGCGCCGGCGCTGACGGTCCTGCACAGGATGTCGGGGAGAATGAAAATTCGGACGCAACTGCCACTTACCGCCCAGGCTTGGGCGGGGAAAAGGAGAGTGACGTGCTATTTCTGACCGCCCTGCTCGCTTTGCTGATCACCGGAATCGTTTTCGGCGTGTTCTGGATGATTTGGGGAAGCGGGACTAATCCCGAAGTTGTTCGAGAGCGGATGGCGGCGGTGCATAGAGCCGAACGGCTGGGAAGAGGGGTGACGGATCTTCAGTTGGTTCGCGACGACATGATGAGCAGTGTGCCGTTGCTGAACCGTATCATGACGCACCTGACTTGGACCGCGAAATTGCAAGACGCAGTCACCCAAGCAGGGATGACCACAAAGCCTGGCAAGATCCTTTTGTTTTGTGGGGTCAGCGGCCTGTCCGTATATCTGGTGGCCGGGCTTTTCTATGGCCAATTCATCGTGGGATTGATCGCAGCGTTGGCCGGCGCAAGCTGTTCCGATGCTGGTGGTCTATACCAAACGCAGTCGAAGATTAAGTCAATTCGAGCAGCGCTTTCCCGAAGCATTGGATTTGCTGGGACGTGCCGTGCGTGCGGTCATGCATTTATCTCAGGATTGGAAATGGTCTCGAAGGAATCGCCGGAACCTGTTGCAACTGAGTTTCGCACAGCCTTTGAGGAGCAAAATTTTGGATTGCCTCTGCGCGACGCGCTCTCTAATTGGCTTCCCGTGTTCCTCTGGTCGATGTGCAATTCTTTATTACGGCTCTCATGATCCAGAAGGACACCGGTGGAAATTTGGCGGAGATACTCGACGAATTGTCCCGCGTGATCCGCGAACGTTTCCGAATCCATAGAGAAGTACAAATCAAGACCGCACAGGGCCGGCTAACCGCGTTGATTTTGATTTTGTTGCCGATTGGATTGTTGATCTTGATGAGAATTGTGAATCCTAGTTACGTGAACGTTTTGTTTGAGGATCCGCTGGGACTGAAGATGCTCACGGTTGCGGGCATTCTGCAAGTAATGGGTGCCGGAGTCCTCTGGAAGATCGTGCATATCGAAGTTTGAAGAGAAGGGAAACGGAAGAAAATGTTCTCGACTCTACCCGCTATTACATTCCTCGCCACGGCGGTGATTTTGTTCGCCCTGGTTTACGCATTTACTCCTGCCGAAACAGGCGTCGCCGAGAGGCTTGAACAACTTAAAAATCCAACCGCCCGGGCGCCCGAAGGAAAATTCGCGGAAAAGCACAAGGAAAGGGCGCGCGACCTACTTGCGAAAGTGGGATCCCTGCTACCCGTTGCGGCTGGGGCGCGAGCCACGCGAGGCCAAATCATGATGTTGCGAGCCGGTTATCGAGGCCCGGAAGCAGTCCTGGCCATCCAGGGCATGAGGATTTTGACTCCTATCGTGCTTGTCATCGCAGTGCTTGCCACCGGAGCCTACCGCTCAAATCCATTCTTTATTCTGCTTTTCGCCCTGGTTCTTGGATACATGCTTCCAGAAATGTGGCTGCACTGGAAGATCAAGCGACGGCAGCATCGCTTGCGCCTTGCTCTTCCTGACGGTCTCGACTTGCTCGTTATTTGCGTCGAGGTCGGACTGGGCCTCGATCAATCGCTGCTTCGGGTCGCGCAGGAATTGCGAATTGTACATGCAGAATTGAGCGAGGAGTTACAGATAGTGAATCTCGAAATGCGCGTCGGAAAAGCACGGATCGACGCGCTCCGAGAGCTTGCTCGCCGCACAGGACTGGATGAGCTCAAATCGTTGGTCGCGATGCTGATCCAGACCGAGCGCTTCGGAACGAGCATCGCTCAATCGCTGCGCGTATTTTCCGACGATCTGCGGACGCGCCGGAGGCAGCGAGCGGAGGAGATGAGCGCTAAGACGACTGTAAAGATGGTACCGCCGCTCGTATTCTTTGTTTTCCCAGCTCTCCTGGTAGTAGTTCTGGGCCCTGCGGTCATTGCTCTGATGAAGCAATTTCTGCGCTGAAATGGCAGCCCGTGAGGAGATGGAAGCAGTTAGTCGATCACGAATGCAAAAGGAGCAATAGAAATGGACGTTACAACGATTCGCATTATAGCGGGTGTTCTAGCCGTAGTGGTATTGTTCATCATCATTTGGCGACGGCGTGGAAAGGCGATTGAGTAGGACGCAAGCGAAGCGGTTGTTCTAATGGGTTTTTGAGGACGATGATCAAGCTTGATCAAAAGCGCGCAGTCTGCATATATAACAAAACGCGGGAGACTTTTGTGGCCACCCAGGCCATCGTGGCCGATAATTACTTGTGTCGTCTGGTCGGACTGCTCGGCAAGACGGAGCGCTGGGCTCGTTTGGGTACAGGCCTTTGGATCGTCCCCTCGCGCGGCGTTCACACGATCGGCATGCTGTTTCCGATCGATCTGATTTTCCTGAACAAGCAAAAAGAGGTCGTGCATTTGGAAGAGCACGTTCGCCCTTTCCGAATTTCGAAAGTGTCACTTAAAGCCAGTAGCGTTCTCGAACTCCCTACTCATACCATCTATCGCTCCGGCACACAGATCGGGGACCGGTTTGAGATCTCCCCGCTCGACGTACCGCAGCTAGAACCCGAAATTAAACAGGCATCGGCTTCCGTGGCTGACTAGGCGACTTCTGCATGCCAACCGCACCATCGGTCAGTGCAAAGGATCACCCTGACCTTTGGCCGGAAAATCACTCCCCCGCTTCGAGGAAAGCTGTCAGACAGTGATGGAGGATTCTGTATCTTCCCAATCCCGTCATCCGCAGCCACTATGGCACCGGCTTCATCAAACAATACGTTCGGGATCACGTCCTTCTCCGAACCGGCCACCAAGAACGCTGCCGACTATGCGATGAACAAGGCCATCGGCAATCTTCCGCAACTCCGACAGTTTCCTTGATTGTCGACGATTACTTGAACCTTCAGTGAAACATCCTGGAAAGCTTTATCGATCGCGTCAGGTAGGAAAACTCAGCCAACCCACCGTGTACCCCAACGCAAACGCATTCCTGGTTTGAGGCTCGATCATCCTCGTCAGCTGGCCTTGACGCGCGCGCTCGTGCGCTTCTCCGACATCGCATTGGGGAGCACTTTCACAACCCCGGAACTACACCCGCAAAACTGCCGAGGCCGTGGGCTGTCCATCCAGGAGTACCCGCTCTTCCCATTGTGCTGCGATCTGTCTAAATTGAGAGCCCAAGGGTTGGTGGAGAAACTTCCGCATCCAGTTGCTATCGACTGCGGCCGCAAGGGATTCGATCTGCGTGGTCTTTCTGAGGGTCTTCGAAGGCATTTACGCGGCACTCACAGCTGGGTTGCCGCAGCCTTTTTCTGGCGACCGCCGCCTTCAGCCACGTCCGGCCTCAAGTCAACACCCTCTACCCTACGGGTTATCGGCGCCCTCAATCAGCTCGTCCGAGCTGTCGGTCTGAAAGCCGCCCGAACTCGTATACAACGGGGACAAGATTCTCATAAGGACCCATAACGGGTTAGTCCCGAAAAAACAAAACGGCCTCCGCGCGGAACGCAGAGGCCGGATTTATCACATTGATCGGGCTTTGCCTGCGCCTAGGTGAGTTGGCACGTGGAATTGCGTGATCGCTGCCTGAACAAACCAACCAGTCCTAGCAATCCGACGGCGAGCAGGACGAAAGTTGATGGCTCTGGCGTTGATGTTGATGTCGCCCCTGAGACTTGCAAGATACCTGGACCCGCAACGTTATCAACTGTGTCGACATAGAAACCAAACGTGTCGCCGGCCGTGAGATTGACCGTCGTCGCGCCACTACCCCCCAACCCTTGGACGAAGCTATCTGTCGAGAGCTGATACTTCGTTCCGTCGATCTCGTAACCTGCCGGATCGTAAAAAGAACCACAGCAGTCGAGCGTTGAGTAGATCCAGTTGAACGAGAGGGCCGCGGTTGTTGGTGCGGTTATGGAAAACAGAGTTTCACCGGGCTTGAAGCTCCCATTGTTCCCACCAGTCAGGGTAACGGAGGTGGGTGCGAGCGACGTATTTACGCTGCCGTCCGAGTTGGTTAAGGTTGTAGTCCAATTCCCCACAGCGTAGGAGCCATTGAACAACGAATCAGCGTGGGCTACCCCACTGCAAAAGAGAAAAAACATCGCAAAACCGATCGCGACCAACTGTCGAATCTTGAGCTGGGTGAACACTCTGGATCCTCCTGCAGATTCGTATTGAGTCTGATTACGAGCCCTTTTCGGGCACGCAGGATGCCATCCCAGGCCAGAATGTATGTCGCTGAATCAGAAATACTTAGATTGCATGGGACATTCCTATGTGCAAAGGGGTGCATGAAAGCCGCAATTGACTTCTGTCTTGTGCCAGAGTCGCCCACGCGGCTTAGCGAAGGCGATGGCAGTCTCCTGGTTGGCTTGCGTGAGTCTTAACCGCGTCCTGTTGGGAGTTCGGCGTGTTGGGGTTGGACGAGGGGCGAAAGGTGCTAGATTTGGGTATCTGAATTGCGGGGGAGGGAAGTGAGCCGCTGCAGGCCAGGATGTTTTCGGGGGCGTTAATTAATTTCTCGAGGTAAGTTAGTCTTTTAGCGGCAATGGGAATCGGCAGAATCGAGCAGCTCAAAAGATGCTGCCATACGGGTGTGTATCTATTTGTTGACACCCTGATTCTCCCTGCGTCTTGTAAAGGAATCATCTCCACAGACCTCGACTTGCCGACGACTGAAGGGACACGCAGGTTCGACGCGAAAGCATCCTGTGTCGGCGTCTCGGCAAACAGGGAAAGGTCGAAGAACATCCGATGAGACGAAAAAAGAAGCAGGAAGGACAGATTCTTGTGCTCGTCGCCTTGGGCCTGGTTGTCCTGATCGGTGTGATGGGGCTCGCGATTGATATGGGCTACCTTCGCTACGTGCGGCGCCAGATTCAGTCCGCCGCCGATGCCGCCGCCCTCTCGGCTGGATTGGAATTAAGTTCCTGTGGGACCGGTTGCACAACTTCGATTCAGACTGCTGCCGATGCAGCCTCGAGTGAGAACGGGTTTACCAATGGCCAAAAGGGTGTCGTTGTCACTGCCAATAATCCTCCAACTTCAGGTCACGATCCCCACGCGAGCGACGACAATTACGTGGAAGTGATCATCTCCCAGCCTGAACCGGTTCACTTCGCCAGCATCTTTGGCGTGACTTCCGCCACCGTGAGTGCCAGGGCAGAAGCGAAGAGGACCGGCAGCATCAACTGCGTTTATAGCCTTACCTCACTGAATCTGCTTGTAGGAACTGTTGATGCTCCTAAGTGCGGTCTGATCGTAGAGGGAACGCTAGGCTGTGCCGCTGGCTCCATAACTGCATCGCGGATTGGTGTGGCCGGCTCTTCCGGTGGACTCTTATGTGCCACAACTCCGGCTCCTATCCCGATTGGTGTTCCGAGCCCGCCCGATCCTTTGGCTTATTTACCCGCACCTCCAGTCGGACCGTGCGGCAGCGGGCTTGCGGGAAACACCTACAATGGCTCGATGGCACAAGCCCAAGTAACTGGGGGCACGTTTACATTCAACCCCGGGGTTTATTGCGGCGGGATTTCAATTACAGCCGGAACCGCATACTTTAATCCCGGCACTTATGTCTTGAATTCAGGGGGCTTGAGCATCAGCGCTGGCGCAGTTAGTGTGAACCCCGGTTCACCCGGCGGCGTAACCTTTTACAACACCGGCTCCAGCGCCGGCGCCATCACTATGAGCCTTGCCCTCCTCGGCCAGACTGTGAACTTAAATGCTCCCACGAGCGGAGCCTATGAGGGAGTTCTTTTCTTCCAGGATCCAGCCAATACTCAGCCTGCTTCGTTCAGTGTAAGTGTCGCGGGCATGAACTTGACTGGCGCCTATTACTTTCCGAATGCTCCGATTAATTTCGTCGCCGCAGTGGACTTTGGAACGGGTGCCCCCTACACGATTCTGGATGCGCAGAGTATTTCGTTCGGCCTGGGTACAATAGGCTTCACCATCAACAGCGATTATTCTTCGCTTCCTGACGGATCGCCTATCAAGGGCGGTGCAGTTCTGGTGGAATAACATGAAATCCAAATTATCAACGCAAAAGACCTCCTCTCCCAAAGGCATAGAGCGCGTGCGACGTGCGCGCGGCGAACGCATTCGATCCCAACGCGGCTCGAGTCTCGTAGAATTGGCCATCGTGATTCCCTTCCTGGTTCTGCTCGCCCTGGGAGCGATCGACTTCGGCCGCGCCTTTTATTTGAGCATCGAGGTAGCCAACGCCGCACGAGCCGGCGCCCAGTACGGAGTGAAAAATCCGTCGGATGTCCCGGGCATGAAACTTGCGGCTCAAAACGATGCTCACGACGTACTAAACCTAGACCCTCCGGTAGCGACTTGGGGCTGTGAGTGCTCGGATGGCTCCGCCTCCGTAGCGAATTGCGCGTCTCCGCCAACGTGCCCCGGTGGATCGAGCAGCCCGATTTATCTCGTCGACTATGTTCAAGTAAATACCAGTGCAGCCTATAGGCCCATCATCGCTTGGCCAGGAATACCGGTTTCCGTTCCCATGAGTGGCCAAGCGAAAATGCGTTTGGAACAATAGAAAGCTCGTATCATGAAGAATCATTCTTCCAGAGACGAACGAGGCACCGAACTCGTGGAGTTTGCTTTCGCGATCACCATCCTGCTCGCTCTTGTATTCGGGGTCATTGGTTTCGCTCAGGTTGCTCACGCATATCATTTCGTTTCTCATGCGGCGCGAAGAGGCGACCCGGTATGCTAGCGTCCGCGGTTCGGCTTGCACACTGCTACCTGATTGCCAGATCGATCCAACGGGGATCACGACTTACGTCCAGGATATTGCACCAATCGGAATCAACAAGAGCTCAACCACGCTCATTGTCACCGAACCTGGCCTGCTACCGGCGGGTGCCCCCTTGGACCGTCGAATGCCCCCGGATGTCCTGTCACGGTGAACGTTCATATACCATTTTACTTATCTTCCGATGCTCCGACTACCGCCGCTCACCATCACCAGCACGTCTCAAATGGTCATATCGCAGTAGCCAAAATTAAATCGGTTCCAGTTCGAGCCGCAACCCTTCCTCGCGTCTGTGTCGCCTTTCGGCACGACGCTTTGTGTGCCAACCGGAAACGCCATCCCGCTTCCCCTTGGCCTTCGCCGCCCAACTGCGAGAAAATGGAGAGCACCAGCGATCCACACAAAAATGGGAGGATAGGCAAGTGGAGAATCCAAAACGGCTGTCTCTCGAGAGTATTCAACTAGCTGTCGACTTAGCCAAGGCGGGTATGTCTCCGAACACTGCTGCATTCATGAACAACCCCGAAGTAGTTGCCAAGTTCATAGATGTTGTGTCGACGAAAATAGAATCGCTAATGAACGCTGCCGGATGTCAAAAGGCCTTGGTCGCAAACACGGAAACGAAAACAACCGAAAGCTGAAACGAGAGCCGATGCTTGCAGGCGCATTTTCCACGAAGTTGAAGCTAAGAGCCAAAGCCTGCTCCCTCCGATCCTCGAGTGCGATTCTCCTCCGTTACCGTTGAGGAGACCACAGACACCCGAGCGGTGCCTGAGCGCCCGAGCTAACGTCTGTTACTGGTGGTACTGAGCAGGGTTCGCTTCCAGTAGTGCTGCGCGGTATGCTGTTGCCAAGATATTGGAGCCGCTGTAGAATTCGTCGGCCAGCTTACGCTTGACCGGGGGCAGAGTATGAAAAGCCGTACTTATCTTAAAGTTGCCGTAATAGTGTCTGTGATTCTGGTCTTGATCGGTATCCTGCGGAGTCGGCTGTTGTTTGCGGCTGATGATGCAGTTGCCGTATCGGATAAGTCGCTTGTCGCGGCGCTCGCCAAAGGCGACAAGGTTGCAGCCAACCAATGGCTCGATCCCGATTTCAGCTGGATTGATTCCGAGGGGATCATGTGGGCCAAATCAGACGCTGCCCGAGCCAATCTCAAGCCCCTGGTGTCGGCTGATGGCGACTCAAAAATCATTGAGCACAAATACGGTAAGAATGTCGTCTGGATTCAATGGAATAAGGGGAACAATTACTCGGCGCATTTCTGGGTGAAGAGGCCTGCGGGCTGGAAGCTGCTGCATATGACTGAAATCGCCGCGGTCCCCAAGCGCGACTTTCAAACCGTCGAGCCGACCTACGAGGTCCCTTGTAACAATCCCTGCCAGGCGGTTCCCTATAAGCCTCTCACTACCGGAGAAAAGGCCGCGCTCGATGAATGGCAGGAACAAGAGTCAAGCCAGGCGAACTGGGAAAAGCACGTCGCCGACGGTCTTGACCAGCGAGTGGTGAGTACCTACGGCGGCGCCTCTCCTTCCAAAGCGGACCGTATTGCGGGCATGAACAAGCGCAAGATGGCCAACCCGAATGCTCCCAAAGTAGGATCCGCACCAGCGCTGTGGATCCGTACCTGGGACTTCGGTGATGCTGTGGTCATGGTCGCCTGCCAGCCGACATATGGAGACAAGGCCTATTGGTCAAGTCGGGTGCTGGCGCCCGATGCCAACGGTCTGTGGCAAATGATGGAGAGCTATCACAACTATATTCTGGCGTCGCCCGTAATGACGGCTACGCCCAATCAGCCGGACTTGAAGTAAGACAACGTCGCTCCGTGATTTGGGAGGGGAGATTTATCATGAGAATGCTGTCGCGAAAAGCATTTTGGGCCCTGGTCGCAATCGCTTGCGTCGCTACGCTTTTTGCCGGCACGGAGTACCTACGGCCGATTCCTGCCTCCGCTGCCCCTGCAGTTCAGGTAGACAAGAGCAGTATCGGTGGCGTTGTCGTGAATACAAGTGGTCAGAAGCCCGAGGCCGGCGTGTGGGTAGTCGCCGAAACAAAATCGCTGTCCGTGCCTTTTCGGAAGATTGTGGTCACCGACGACAAAGGGCAATTTCTTGTTCCCGATCTGCCGGATGGGTCCTATGAACTTTGGGTGCGCGGCTACGGATTGAAGGATTCTGCGCGCGTAAAAGGTGCAAGAGGCGCGAGCCTAAACATCTCCGTCGCCGATGCGAAAGATCCTCAAGAAGCGGCCAAAATCTATCCCGCCAATTCTTGGACCGCGCTTGTCCAGCCTCCTGCTCAGTCGGACCTCCCAAGCCAATACACCAGCCAGGAATATTGGCTGGCGGCATGGCGGCAAGGCTGCAACCAGTGCCACCAGCTCGGCATGGTTGCCACTCGCCGCTACACGAATCCGGAAGATTGGGACGGCATCTTCCAGCGCAATGAGGGCATGAAGGGAATGGCCGATCGCCTGGGGCGCCCCATGCTTGAGAAGACTCTCGCTGAATGGGACACGCGGATCAAGGCCGGCGAAGTTCCTCCCTCCCCCGAACGCCCCACGGGCCTAGAACGCAACATCGTCATCTCCGAGTGGGACTGGGGCGCCAACGATTCCTTCATCCACGATTTGACGTCCACCGATAAGCGCAATCCCAGCCTGTATCCCTACGGACGGGTCTATGGCGCCGACCGAACCGGTGGTGGCAGACTGTGGGCACTTGATCCAACCAAGAATACGGTCACGATGTATCAGATCCAGCCTCGCGATACGAGCGGCCTCAACCTGAAGCAAGACTATTATCACGACCGTTCTACTCCCGACTCTTGGATGGCTAGCCCGCATAACCCCATGCTCGATGAGCATGGCCACGTCTGGATGACCGTGCAGATCCGGCCCGGTGGTTCAGAAAATTATCCGAAGTGGGCGAAGAGCGTAATCGGTACGGAAACAAATTCACCCGAGGAAATCGAACAAGCCTATCAGCTGCTGATAAAGGCCCGCCATTCCATGCAACTCGGATACTTCGATACCGAGACCGGGAAATTCGTGATGGTAGACACCGTTTACAACACCCATCACCTCCAGTTCGATCAGCAGGACCGCATCTGGGCCAACAATCCTGGTGACGTGGTGGCGCTCGGCGAACTCGATACGAAGAAAATCGATCCGGACAATCCTCAAGGCACCGAAGAGGCGGCTCAGAAGGCGTGGATACGTATCGACCCGAAGACGGGGAAGCGCATTCCCGGGACGGGCTACGCCACTGCGGTAAGCCCAGTCGACGGCACTATTTGGCAGGCAGACCCGGAAGCGGGTGGACCGGAAAACAAGCTGTACATGTTCAATCCACAGACGGGTAAGTTCAAGGATTACCCGCTGGCTGCGCCCGGCCGCCTCCCGCATGGCATCGACTTCAGCACCGATGGAAACGTGTGGTTCTCCGCCGAAAGCGGTCACCTGGGCCGCTTTGATCCCAAGGCCGAGAAGTTCAGCTATTGGCGCTTGCCGGGACCAGCATTTAAGGGCACCGGCAATGAAACGGGCAGCACCGAGGCGCCCTATTATCTTTGGGTCGATCAGTTCAACACGTTCGGCCTGGGCGCAAATACCGTATTCGTTACCGGCACAACCTCGGATTCGCTGCTGGCATTTGACCCCAAGAAGGAAAGTTGGTCTGTGCTGCGCATGCCCTTCCCAATGCCTTTCTACACACGAGGTTTGGACGGGCGCATCGACGATCCCAAGGCAGGCTGGAAGGGCCGCGGAATATGGGCGACGTACAGTTCTTATCTGCCGAAGTTTACCGAAACACGAATCGGCTACGTAACCCACATTCAAATTCGGCCGAGCCCGTTGGCGAACTAAAGGTCGCATACCTCTAAGCAGAAGGCCTGGCGTGCGCGGGCCGGGGAAAGAATGGAGACGGCGGTGAGCGTAAGTTCGCCGCCGTTTGCTTTTTTAGCGGTTTCTGAATAGATGGATCAGGTGAAGGTGTTTGTACTGCCCCGGGTCGTTCGGCGCTTTGAGGATCAGAATTAGTCTTTTGTCAACTTTCGCGAATCCATTGTTTTCCCATTGTTCTCGGTGGGTGCCGGATGACTATTTTTTAAGTTTTTAAACCATTTTACGGGCTCTGATTTCCAACCGGATTCAATTCCATTCGAAAACAGTCAGAATGCTGGAAAAGTCATCCGTCCAAACCTTCGCATTTGAATCACCCTTCAGGGGCACCCACCGAGGATCGGAGGTCAGAGCTCCGAGATTTTTTGGGTTCCGGCCCATTACGACCCAGGTCGAGGGGAGCTTGCCCGCACGAGTGTCGGTCGTGTCGTTCTCAATCAGCGCGATTAGCCTCGCGTCGTTTGCGACGTTAGAGAGCACTTTCTCCAGATCGAGGTAGCGATTTGAGATGTGTAGCACGAGGATCCCGTGGTCCACGAGCTTGGAAAGATAAAGCTGAACGGCCTCACGAGTCAGAAGATGCACGGGTATTGCATCAGCGGCGAAGGCATCGAGAATAAGCATGCAGTAAGTTCTATCGGGCGTGCGCTTCAGAGAAATTCGGGCGTCTCCGAGCACGACCTGAATCTGTGCTGAGCAATCCCGCAAGAATGTGAAATAGCGAGCGTCGCGGCCGATCTGCTCGACGAGCGGGTCGATCTCATAGAAAGTGATTTCCTCCCCGGGAGCCGCATAACACGCCATTGTGCCGGCGCCCAGCCCAACGATCCCAACACGCCTCAGTGTTTCCACGCCGGCGAACGCCGCAAAAACCTGGCCAACGGGTCCTGAGCGTGTGTAATAGGAAAGAGGCTCGCGACGTCGTTCGGGGGACAAGCTTTGTATGCCATGCATCGTCGCGCCGTCGAAGAGAATCCGGTATTTGCCGGTCTCGTCGTTTGCGATGCGATAAATGCCGTAGAAGCTTCGCTGTGTGTGGAGGACGTTTTGGTACGCGCCGGTGTAAATCATGCCCACGATTAAGAGAGCGGTGACTCCGATGGCGAAGCGTATCGGGCGCTTGGCAAAGCTGAGACAGAGCAACAAGGACGGAGCAAAGGCTATAAGATGGAACGTTGTTCCTGGCTCGATGCCAAATTTAGGCACGACACGAGAAAGAAAGAGCGCCAACGCACCAATTATTAAAGGTAGGGCTATATCAAACCAATTGAAGCGTAACTGCCTTGCCGCAGGCAAGATGGTTTGACGCAACAGCGCTGCGGCGATCAGCACCAGAGGGAATTCCAAATTCGTGCTGAAGATCATTGGCGCGATTGCTCCATTGAACAGTCCACCCAGGACTCCACCGAGCGCTATCCAGAAATAGTAGTTGGTGAGTTGCTCGATCGGCGGTCTGCGCTTGGCGAGCTCCCCGTGGCACGCCACGGCCACCACGAATAGCATCATTAGCCCCACGCAATCTCGAGGAACTGCGGCCAGCTCGCCCTCAAGACGAGAGGCGTGATGCCAGCCAAGATGAAGAGCGGCATACGTTCAGCTAGTTGGTAATGGGAGATGATCTGGTACTTTGCAAACACGACAATAAAGCTCAGGAGATACACGGTAAGAGGCAAAACCCAAAACATCGGAATCGGAGGAAATTCCGTAGTGAGTTGGGTTGTGACGCCTAACAGGAGACTTGAGGGAACGAACGTCAATATCACCCAATACAATCGTTGATGATTGGCAGGGGTGGAGGCCAGCCTATCCAACTGATCAGGCCGCGGTCCACTGCGACTTTGTGATCGCGGTGCGACCCACAGCGTCGCCGCACAAACGCCAATAAGTAGAACAAGAATACCGTAGCCGTACGCCCAGAAGCGGCTTTGCTCCGCAAGCCGGAGGTGCGGCTCGATAAGAAAGGGATAACTCAAGAGTCCCAATATGCTTCCGGCGTTGCTTGACGAATAGAGGAAATACGGGTCGCTCGATTGTGGGTGGCTGGTGTTGGCAAACGATTTTTGGAGAATCGGCGTGACGGTTGACAGTACGAAAAAGGGGAGCCCGACGAAGATTAGCAGCGTCATGAGAAGCCACAAGGCAGGATTTTGCTCGGCGGGCGGGACTCGGTCTTTTGAAAGGTGGATAGGGAGAATCATCAGTGGCAAGACTGCGAGACCGACAAGCAATAACATCTGCCACCGGGAGTTCATCCAGGCCGTCGTAGCATTAGCAAAGGCATATCCCGTGAGCAGCATCGCCTGATAGAAAAGCATGCAGGTGGTCCACACTGCCGTCGTGCCGCCGAGCAGAGGCAAGATCATTTTCGCCAACATCGGCTCCATCGAGAACAGGAGCGCCGCGCTCATGAACAAGGTGAGAGAGAACAGCGCGAGCGAGATCGAGTCTCTAGTCGTGGGCCCGGCGCTTTTTCGGCGAGAATCCGTGGGTTCTCCGGCCGTCGTGGACACCTGGCCTCCTTGGGGCGCTGCGAGGGCAGGGGGAAGGATATGCCAACGTTTACAGATTCCCAAGCGTGCGAAAAGAGTGGCATCGGAACGTATCGCTCATGCGGACCCGGCCCATCGCCCGCCATTCCGTACCGGAAGGCAGGAAGGTCGCGAAAGATGGGATGACGAAGATGACGTCGACGGCAATGCTGACGGGGCGTGGCAACGCCAGGGCTCGGAAGCGGCTTTGCTAACCTTAGGCTGGCTGCTCCGAGGGATGGCTTGACAATCGCCAACATATACTTGACAGAGCAAATGCTTAACCTTGACAAAGGGGGTTGGCGGCGGCCCTTGACAATCCTTGTTTACTCGATTTTCACGAGCCATCCTAATTTTCGATTCGATGCCGGCGCTGGAGTTAGACATGGACGGGCGTATATGATAGACGGCTCACAGACGCCCGGTTTCCAATCAATGGGGAGGCCCAGGATGCTGTTTGATTTTGCCCAGATTCCTGCACGTGAATGCTACAAACTGCTGGTCTCAACGGTCACACCGCGCCCGATTGCCTGGGTGGTCAGTCTTGATGTCGCCGGCCGAATGAACGCCGCGCCCTTCTCATTCTTCAACGCATTCTCGGGTGATCCACCGGTCGTGGGCATCGGTATCGGCTGCCACAATCCTCCGTTCCCAAAAGATACCCGAGCCAACATTCGCGACACGCGTCAATTTGTCGTGAATCTGGTCTCAGAGGACGTCGCCCAAGCGATGAACATCACCGCGATCGAGTTCGAGTCGGGCGCGAATGAATTGCAACAGGCGGGTTTAAGGGTATTGCCCTCGGTTCGCGTAAAACCGCCGCGTATTGCCGAAAGCCCCGTGGCCATGGAATGCGAGTTGATGCAAATCGTTGAACTCGGACCTAACAATGGTCTCGTCCTGGGCCGGGTGGTGGCGATGCACGTCCGCGACGACGCCGTGCTGGACGCTGCCAAGAACTACATCGATACTCCGAAATTGAAATTGATCGGCCGCATGCACGGTAGCGGCTGGTACGCGCGCACCTCGGATTTTTTCGAAATGCCGCGCATCGCATTGGAAAAATGGAGGGAGAGAACCGCCCGATCAGAGGTGCTTTTGCGAGAAGACAGCTAGGAAAGCTTCGCAGTGATCGGTCTAGGACACTGCGGCGGAGCAAGAAAGCGAAGCAGGCAAATCGCCCGGCGAACTTGGTGTTGGAGCGGCCTCAGATGTTCGGCCCGATAGGCGCGCGCCCGCGAACCAATCGGCGGCTTACTCTGGGTGCCACCGGGGATGGCAAGCTCACCGCCATCCGCCACGAAGTGCGCGCGCATACTCTCTGTGATCGAGGACTACCTTGATCCTCCGCCTTCCCAATTCGCGTCATGTACAGTTGCGCGAACCTGTCGACAATTCAGCGCCTGGTTCCGTTAAATCTGGGAACTCCCACCTGCATGCAATTTATCGGGGGTGTCCTGTGGGGAGTCAGCCTCGCGCTGCACAAAGACACCTAGGTCGATCAGCGAACCGGCCGCATCGCGAACGCCAACCTGGGCGACTATCACGTCCCCCTGAACGCTGATATCGGCGAAATCGACGTTTCGGCAATCGATATCCCCAATACGCACAGATCCGCTCGGTGCCCGGGGCATCGGTGAAATCGGAATCACCGGCACCGGCGCGGCAGTCGCAAATGCAATTTTCCACGCTACCCGGAAAAAGGGTTGAGATTTGCCCATTACCCCCGACAAGCTTCTGACCTAAGTCGTGTTTCGGTTTCTCCGGGAGAACGATCCTCCCCAGGGGGCTGAGCCTGTCGTCAAGACCAGTTCGCGCGTTTTCGAACCCCCTCCAACGAGGCCGAAGCGCCATCAATGATCTCTTCCGGGGCGAGAGCCGTAAACCTGCCCCCGCGCTTCAGGATGCGGCCGTCGACCACAACCGTATCCACATTGGCAGGCTCGGCGGCTTCGATGAGCATATGAGTGGGATCGGTGAAAACCCCCATCGTAACTGTGTTGGTCGAGACCATAATCAGATCCGCCCGCTTCCCGGGCTTCAGCGAACCGACCCGATCATCAATTCCCAGTGCGCGTGCTCCATCAATCGTCGCCATTTGCAGAGCGCGCCGTGCGGAAAGTTTGAATTCGCTATAGGCCTTGGCGTTCTCGGCATTTCGCAGAAGCTTGAGGATGCCGAAAAGGCTCGCGGTGCCGGTGAGCGGCACGCTATCGACCGACACGCACACGACAATGCCCGCATCCATGAAATCGCACGCTTTTGTGAGGCCGTATCCTATCCGCAATTCCGAGCCGGGCGATACACTGATCGGCGAACCTCCCGCGGCGACCATCTTGATCTCCTCGGGAGACGCCGAAAGGGCATGGATCAAGATCACCCCCCGGCCAAAAAAGTTCCCGTTCGCGTGCGCGGTCACTTCGCCGGGCCCTTCGTTCGCCCGGGCGCTTAGATGCACCGCGACCGGAATTCCCAGGCTGCGCGCGGTTTCAAATTCCTGGCGTGCTCTATCGACCGCCTCCTTGGGCCGCGGCGAGCGTGTGCTGCCCACGCCACCCCACGCAAGCCCCAGTGTAATCAGCCCGTCGCTTGAATAGCTCTTCCAGTCGCGATGGAAGGTTTCCACGTCGTGCATATCGATTCCCTGGGTCGCGGGCATTCCCCGAAACGCTCCGTAATACCAGTGCGCCCGCAGCCCCAGTTCCCGCAAGGCGCGAATATCTGCAACTGCGTAGTCGTGGCTTCGGATGTTGTGGCAATTGTCGCTCACAGTCGTAATTCCCGAGTAGATCGCTTCGGCCGCGGCCAAGCGCGTTCCGTGATACATGTCCTCGGGCGTCATCGCTTGCCCGCAAGCCGTGGTAATGGGGAAATAGCCTTTCTCCGGCGTGTCACCGGCGAGGCAGCGCAAATAGGTGGTCCACATGTGCCAGTGCGTGTCGATGAGTCCGGGAAGCACAATGGCGCGGCGTCCATCAATCGCAGCTGCTCCGGGTACCTGCAGATTCTTGCCGACCTCGACGATCTGTCCATCCTTGACGTGGATGTCGCCATCAGGGACGTCTCCGAGCCCCGGATCCATCGTTAGAAGGTAGGCATTACGAATCACGAAGTCCGGTCGCGCCGGGAGCGCTCCGGCGGCAGCGCTGCGCTCCTGCGCGCGAGTGTCCCAGCCCGGCGAAGCCAATGTGGTGCCAGCAGCGCCAATACCGAGCAGCCCTCTGACAAAGTCTCTTCTGCCGAGAAAATTGTGCATGCCTCACCTCGCGACGGCCACCTGTTCAGCGCGCATTGTAGTCCAGGATTTGAACCGAAGACTATGGTTTGAAGACCGGTCCCCCCATTGCTTGACACTCGCCTGGATACTCGGTCTCGCGCTGATACAGCCAATTTGTAATTCAATGAATGTACCTGGCGTAGAATATGGAATCATATGAGCATGCCTAACCCGTTCATGACCCAAGCTATCAGACTGTCCATCGAGAATGTCGAGTCGGGCCGCGGCGGGCCTTTCGGAGCGGTGGTGGTGAAAGAGGGGAAAATCATAGCCGAGGCCGCGAACAACGTAACTGGGGCGAACGACCCGACCGCCCACGCCGAAATCCTGGCCATCCGCGAGGCCTGCAAGACGTTGAACGCCTTTGAGCTGAAGGGCTGTGAACTCTACACCTCCTGCGAGCCATGCCCGATGTGCCTTGGAGCCATCTACTGGGCG
Organism: uncultured Acidobacteriota bacterium; assembly: GCA_963718485.1. GTDB lineage: Bacteria > Acidobacteriota > Terriglobia > Acidiferrales > UBA7541 > Palsa-295. The sequence goes on along the minus strand of CAVQZU010000130.1, from coordinate 106,609 downwards.
CACTTCGATCGCGTGTTTTATGGCAACAATGCCGCCGACGCCGCGAAGATCAATTTCGACGACGCGTTTATCTATGAGGAAATGGCGCTGCCGCATCCAAACCGCAAGATTCCCATGATTCAAATGATGCCCGAACAGGCCATCGCGGGCTTCCGCGCGTGGGAGCGTAAAGGCGATAAAACGCTTTATTGAGGCTGCCAGCAAATGGGAAACGGCATCATCGGACAATCCATCCCCCGCAAGGAGGGCCGAGCGAAGGTTACCGGAACCGCGCGCTACGTCGACGACCTGGAGTTTCCCGGGATGTTGCATGGCGCCACGGTGCGCAGCGCGGTCGCTCGCGGCCGCATAGGGGCGATTCATTTCGATCCCAGGATCCCGTGGGATCAGTTCACCATCGTCACCGCAAAAGACATTCCCGGACGCAACTATGTGGCTCTGCTCATCGACGATCAACCCTGCCTCGCCGATCAAGCCGTAAACCACGCCGAAGAAGCGATCCTCCTTCTGGCTCATCCCGACAAATACTGGCTGGAAGAAGCGCGGCGAGCCATTCGCATCGATATCGAGCCTTTGCCGCCGATCTTGACAATTGCGGACTCCCTGGCGAGGAAAGAAATCATCTGGGGCGAGGACAATGTTTTCAAGTCCTACGAGGTAACCAAGGGTGATATTGATTCCGCCTGGGCCGAGGCAGCCTTCATCGTCGAAGGCGAATACGAGACCGGCGCGCAGGAGCAGCTCTACATCGAACCGCAGGGCGTAATCGCCCGCGCCAGTGCCGAAGAGGGCGTAACTGTCTGGGGATCTCTTCAATGCCCCTATTACGTGCACAAGGCTCTGATTCCCATCTTCGGTCTCCCCAAAGACCGTGTCCGGGTAATTCAAACCGAAACCGGCGGAGGATTTGGAGGCAAGGAAGAATATCCGTCCATGCTCGCCGCTCATGCCGCGCTTCTGGCGCTGAAATCGGGTCGGCCAGTCAAAATGATCTACGACCGCGCCGAGGACATGGTGGCCACGACCAAGCGGCATCCCTCGCGAACGCGCCATCGCACGGCGCTCACCCGCGACGGCAAATTCCTCGCCATGGATATCGATTTTGTTGTCGATGGCGGCGCCTATGAAACGCTCTCCCCGGTGGTGCTGTCTCGCGGGACAATCCACGCCGCCGGGCCATACGAATGCCCGAATGTTCGCGTTCGAGGTCGCGCTGTAGCTACCAACGTGCCACCCCACGGCGCTTTTCGCGGGTTCGGCGCTCCCCAAAGTGTCTTTGCCCTGGAACGGCATCTGGACCGAGTCGCGGCTGCCATTGGTCTCGCACCCGACCAGTTGCGTCGTCGAAATTTCATTCGCCAGGGCCAAAAGCTGGCGGTCGGCCAGGTAGTCCGGGAAAAAGTCGACATGGCACTGCTGATGGAGCGTGCTTTCCAGGCCAGCGGCTACCGCGAAAAGCGCGAGCGCTTCGAACGCGAAAATGCCCAAAGCGTGATAAAGAAAGGCATCGGTTTTGCCGCGTTTCTTCACGGAGCTGGATTCACGGGCTCGGGCGAAGAATATCTCGCGTCGGAAGCACTGCTCGAAGCGACTCCCGAAGGGATCGTGCGAGTAATGGCCGGCAGCACGGAAATGGGCCAGGGCGCTAACACGATCTTCACCCAGGTAGCCGCCGACGCCCTGGACTTGGATTGCGAGAGCATCGAAGTGCTTCAGCCCGACACGGCCAATGTTCCCAATAGCGGCCCCACGGTCGCTTCGCGTACCACCATGATTGTCGGTGGACTCGTCGAATCGGCCGCGCGCGGCATAAAAAAGCTCCTGATCGATGGCGGTTTCCTGAAGGAGGGATACCATTCCGCCGATTTTGCCGATGGCTGCCGCCAATATATCGCCCAATCAGGCCGATTAACATCATTCGTGAAATACCATCAGCCCCCCGGCCTCCACTGGGACGATGCCACCTACCGCGGCGACGCCTACAGCGCCTACGGCTGGGCGGTTTACCTGGCCGAAGTCTCGATCGACACGCGCACCGCGGAAATTCGCGTAGACAGTTTCACCGCAGTTCAGGACGTGGGAAAAATCGTCAACCCCGTTCTTGCCGCCGGCCAGATCGAAGGAGGAGTGGCCCAAGGAATCGGTCTAGCCATTTACGAAAATGTAGTTTGGAGAGAGGGCCGCATGATTAACGGCCAGATGACCAACTACATCATACCCACTTCGATGGACGTCCCTCCCATCCGCGTCATCTTCGAAGAAGTTCCCTACGGCATCGGCCCAGCCGGCGCGAAAGGAATCGGCGAACTGCCACTAGACGGCACTGCTCCCGCAATCGCCAACGCCATCGCGCACGCCACCGGCGTCGATATCACCCGCATTCCGGTCACGCCGGAGGTTCTGGCCGAGATACTGGAGCCGGTGCATGCCTGAATCCGCGTGCAAGATCCGCATTCAGTGCATCGTGAACCAGGAGCCAGTGTCCTTTGAAACGTATCCGATGGCGCGCCTGCTCGACGCTTTGCGCGAGGAACTCAAACTCACCGGCACCAAGGAGGGCTGCGGCGAAGGCGAATGCGGCGCGTGCGCCATAGAGATGGACGGCACCCTGGTGAATAGCTGCCTGGTGCCCGCGCTTCATGCCGCCGGCACGAAAATCCGCACGATCGAAGGGATCGCCCAGAACGGTTGTCTGCACAAAATTCAACAATCGTTCCTGGAGCACGGTGGCGCACAGTGCGGCATTTGCACCCCCGGCATGATTCTTGCCGCGGTAAATCTTCTCGAACGGCATCCGCACCCCACCAGTTTTCAAGTTCGCGAAGGGCTCGCCGGAAACCTCTGCCGTTGCACGGGCTACATTAAAATTTTCGAATCCGTGCTGCAGGCGTGCCGCGAACTAGGTCCGCCCCGGTGAGGTCCTACATTCCCGCTTTTGAAATGCAGGCGCCCCAGACGCTGGAAGAAGCCCTCGATCAAATGGGCCGCGAACCGAATGTTTGGAAACCGTTTGCCGGCGGAACAGACTTGATGGTGCTGCTCGAAGCGGGCAAGCTTCCGCCGGGAAAGTATCTGAGCATTTGGCGATTGCCCGATCTGCACGGAATTGAGGTCACGCCCGAGCACCTTACCTTGGGTGCGCTTACCACCTACACGCAGGTGCGCTACCATCCCATTCTGGCCGCCGAATTTCCTCTCCTGTGCCGTGCCGCCGCCGAAACCGGAAGCATTGCCACACAGAATCGCGGAACGCTCGGCGGAAACATCGCCAACGCCTCTCCCGCCGCTGATTCTCCTCCTGCGCTGCTGGTTTACGATGCGGAACTGGAACTCATTTCGTCGCAAGGCTCGCGACGGATTCCCTACAAAAATTTCCATACCGCGTACAAGAAAATCGATTTGCGGCCCGACGAACTGATCCGCAGCATTCGTCTGTCCCGCGAAAAGAGCTTATGGAAACAGCACTATCGCAAGGTCGGAACCCGCCGCGCACAAGCCATATCGAAGGTCTGCTTCGCCGGTGCAGCACGAATTGCGAAGGGCAAAATTGCGGATGTGCGCATTGCTTTCGGCAGCATCGCACCGACAGTGGTGCGAGCGGCAGCTACCGAGCAATTGCTGAAGGGTGCATCCCTTTCTCCTGCGCTTGCGAGCGCCGCGAGAGAGGTGCTGGCCAAGGAAATTGCTCCCATCGATGATATGCGTTCTACGGCGCGCTATCGGCGGTACGTGGCCCACAATCTGCTGACGGAATTTTTGGAAAAGTTGTCCTCGTGAACTTTATGCCGAGCACTCCATCGGTTCCCAGCAATCCCGAACTCGTTATTCGAGGGACACGCGTCCTCACGCCCCAAGGCGAGCTCGCGGCGGCGATTCACATTCGCGGCGGTGTGATCACCGCGATTGCGGCTCCCGACGATGTCCCGCCCGGGGTCCCTATCTATGAAGCGCGCAGCTCGGTGGTAATGCCGGGCGTCATCGATACGCACGTGCACCTCAATGAGCCCGGCCGCACGGAATGGGAAGGGTTTTCAAGCGGCACTCGCTCCGCAGCCGCCGGCGGCGTCACCACCATCATCGAAATGCCTCTCAACAGCATTCCTTCCACCACCAATCCCGCCGCGTTTCGCGAGAAAGTGGCCGCCGCAGCAGGCAAGCTCAGTGTGGATGTCGGATTCTGGGGAGGCCTGGTCCCCGGGAATGCCGCTCAGCTCGCCCCCTTATGGGAAGCAGGCGTTTTCGGATTCAAATGCTTTCTGGTGCCTAGCGGCACCGACGAATTCCAGGCTGTCTCGGAGTCCGACTTGCGCGCCGCATTGCCGCACTTGGCCGAGCTCGACTCGACCCTTCTGGCCCACGCCGAATTGCCAGGTCCGATCGAACAGGCTCTCAAGCGGCTGCAAAGAGATGCCGCCTCACCCGCAAAGCACGGATCGTGGCTCGCCGCGCGCCCGCGTGCTGCGGAAAACGAGGCCATCGCTCTTCTCGTGCAATGCAGCCGTGAATTTCATGCGCGCATTCATATTGTGCACGTGTCCTCCTCCGACGCGATTCCGCTGTTGCGCCAAGCGAAGCGCGACGGCCTGGGGGTCAGCGCCGAGACTTGCCCCCACTACCTGACGTTTAGTTCTGAAGAAATCGCCGACCGCGCCACCGAATTTAAATGCGCTCCGCCACTCCGGGAGCGCGAGAATCGCGAACGACTCTGGGAAGCGCTGGCCGAGGGAACGATTGACATGATCGCGACAGACCATTCTCCCTGCCCGCCGGCCATGAAGCTGCCCGATGAAGGCGATTTTCTCCGCGCCTGGGGCGGAATCGCCTCGCTGCAGCTGAGCCTCCCCGCCGTCTGGACGGCAGCGCGCTCTCGCGGCTATTCTGTGACGCATATGGCAAATTGGCTTTGCCGCAACCCTGCCCGCCTTGCCGGGATCGAGAACCGCAAGGGATCGATCGCCGCCGGCTGCGACGCCGATCTCGTAATCTGGGACCCGGACGCAATTTTCAAAGTGGAACCGGAGCGCCTGCACCACCGGCACAAAATCACTCCCTACGCGGGCCGGGAGCTTGCCGGTGTGGTTGAAGCAACGTTCCTGCGCGGCCGCCAAATTTTTGATCGTGGCGAACTTCTTTCGCTTCCCCACGGCCAAGTGCTGTTCCGGGGAAAAGTATGAGCGACTTCGCAACCCTGGTTGACCTGGCTTCTGAAGGCCTTGGTGGCCGGGTGATCGATGCGAACGACGAGTTCTTCGCGCCCAAATCGAATCTGCTCAAACCTTCAAAACCAATTTTCATCGAAGGTAAATTTACAACCCGCGGAAAATGGATGGACGGCTGGGAAACTCGCCGCCGCCGCACGCCGGGCTTCGACTGGTGCATTATCCGTTTGGGCCTTGCTGGAATCATTCGCGGAGTCGTGATCGATACCAGTCATTTCAAAGGCAATTACCCGGCGCGGGCTTCGCTGCAAGCACTCGATCTCGGCGGCGCGCCGCCCTATTCGGGCGAGCGTGCCAAATTGAAGGTGGCCGAAAGCTCCTGGGTCGAGTTGCTGTCCGAAACCCCTCTGGCGGGTGATGCGCAGAATAAATTTGCAATTTCAAACACCGGCCGCTTTACGCACCTCCGATTGAAAATCTATCCCGATGGAGGCGTTGCCCGCCTGCGCGTCCATGGCGAAGTCCTCCCGTCGCCGGCGCAACTTGCCCGTCCTGAAATCGATCTCGCCAGCGTTGCCAACGGCGCAAGCATCCTCCAATCGAGCGACGAATTTTTCGGGGGGCCTCTGAATCTGCTGCTGCCCGGCCCTGGCAAGAACATGGGCGATGGTTGGGAAACTCGCCGTCGCCGCGGCCCCGGCTACGACTGGACCATCGTGAAGCTCGGAACACCGGGCGTCATTCGCCGCCTGGAAGTGGACACGGCGCATTTTAAAGGGAATTTCCCCGAGAGCTGTTCGTTGGAAGGCTGCTATGCAAATAGCATCGACGGTTCGGCCGTGGAAGCATTACAAAATTGGAAGGAATTGCTGCCGCGGACCAGGCTCAAAGCCCACTCCCGCCACACATTTCGCGGCCAGCTGGTAGACATCGGCCCGGTCACGCATGTGCGCCTGAACATCTACCCGGACGGTGGCGTCAGCCGGCTGCGCTTGTTTGGCCGGGCCGAGCCGCAAAGTTCTGCGAAGGGACTCGCCTGGTTGAACGGCCTTCGGCAAGAGCAGGCCCGCAAATCCTTCCTCGATTGCTGCGGCTCTTCCAGGTGGGCTGAGAAGATGTCCAATTTCCGGCCTTTTCTGAATGTCGAACAGTTGCTGCAAACCGCCGAGAAAGTCTGGGCCAGCCTGGACCAGAACGATTGGCTGGAGGCCTTCGGACGTCACCCGTCGGTCGGCGGCAAGAAAGCGCCCCAAAAGCAATCGGGCACCGCTCGAAAATGGTCCAGTCGGGAACAGTCCCGGGTCCAAAGCGCTTCCGAGCGGGTTCGCGCCCAGCTCGCCGAAGCCAATCAGGCGTATGATGCCAAGTTCAACAGCGTGTTCCTGATCTGCGCCTCCGGAAAAACGGCCGAAGAAATCCTCGAAAATCTGCGAGCGCGTCTGCTGAACGACGCGGATACCGAACGCCAGATCGCCGCCGAAGAGCAGCGCAAGATAACCCGGATTCGCCTGGAGAAGCTTCTCTCATCATGAGCCAGATAACCACCCACGTGCTCGACGTCTCCAAAGGCTGGCCCGCTGCCGGGGTGCGGGTGACTCTTGAAATCGAGAAAGCCCCGGGGGCCTGGACCGAGGTAAGCCGCGGGGCAACCGATGGCGACGGCCGCATCCGGCAGCTTCTGGCCCCCGATGGTCTGGTCGAAGGCACCTACCGCCTGACGTTTGATACCGGTTCCTATTTTGAAGCCCACCACATTTCAGGGCTCTATCCTCGAGTCGCCGTCGAATTCCAAGTGCGGGATGCCAGAGGGCATTACCACATCCCGCTGCTATTGAGCCCCTACGGCTATTCCACCTATCGCGGGAGCTGACATGGCAATTCGTCTCGGTCGCAATAGCTACGGAAAATCGCGCGTGCGTCTGCTGCGTGTTGTGCGCCGCCCAAACGGCAACGACATCCACGAGCTGACTGTGTCCATCCGTTTCTATGGCCAGTTTGAGACCGTGCATACCGTCGGGGACAACAGCCCGGTTCTCCCCACCGATACGATGAAAAATACCGTCTACGCCATCGCGCAAAGGGAGCCGGTGGGTGCGGCGGAGGTCTTCGCCGGCCGCTTGATCACCCATTTTCTCGACACCTGTCCTGAAGCGGATCGCGTCGAAGTAGACATCCGCGAGGACCTCTGGACGCGCATCGATTCGAAGGGCAAACCGCACGCCACTGCTTTCGTTCGCGCGGGAGAAGAAAAACGAACAGCCTCTCTCTCTGGAACCAGACAGGGAACGACGATACGCGCGGGCGTGGAAAATTTGATCGCCATGAAGACGGCCCAGTCAGCCTTCGAGGGATTTAGGAAGGACCGCTACACGACTCTAAAAGAAGATCGCGATCGCATTCTGGCCACCTCGATCAAGGCGGACTGGCTTTACGCCGATGGGGAAATTGATTTCAACAAGGTTTGGGAAGGCGTCCGGCGAGCCCTGCTCGAAACATTTGCCGAACACCAGAGCTTGTCGCTCCAGCATACGCTGTACGCTATGGGAGAAGCGGTGCTCGCCGGCTGCGGCCAGATTCGCGAGATCCGCCTTTCCCTGCCGAATAAGCACTATAATTTCGTAAATCTTTCTCATTTCGATTTGGACAATCCCTCCGAAATTTTTTTGCCGACCGATGAGCCGCATGGGCTCATCGAGGCGACCGTTGAGCGTGGCTAGCTTGAGACGCTGATCCCGCTAATTTGGATTTTCTATTGGACATGCTGACTCGGGATTCGCTAGAGTCGGCTGGGATGAGTGTAGGCTAACTTGTGTTATGTGAGTCATATACAGGCCAATGCACCTCGCTAGGGTATCAGCACCTTCTTCGAAGGAGCAGAGGTATGCCGAACAACCAGGCAAATGCGTCCCCGCGAGTCTCTTGCTCGGATGTAAATCGGATTCAGCAGCTCACCCGGCGCGAACCGCCAGTTCGATTCGAAGATCGTCCTGAGGACTGGCTGGCGTCAGGCGATTGGCTGGCAGCCGGAGAGAGACTCAAGTCCCGCCCGCCAAACTACCCATCCCACTGAGTTACGATCTCCATCCCCAGGGCAGTAGTTTGCCAGGATTGGAATTCGATGCGAAATGCCCGTGTAGCTTTTCTGGCGACGCTCATATTGATTTTAATTCCGGCCGTTTCGCTCAGAGCGCAAAAGTCGGTCCCCGCTCGCCCCATTCCCATCAAAGTGGTCGTGGTCACCATGTTCGAGCCGGGCGAAGATACCGGGGATGTCCCGGGTGAATTCCAGCTCTGGGTCGAACGAGAGCACCTTGACCAGGTGCTTCCGATGCCCGCAGGCTATCACCACATTCGTCTGAACAAGGAGGGGGTACTCGGGATGTTGACCGGTGTCGGCACGGCAAAGGCAGCCTCTTCGGTGATGGCCCTTGGTCTTGACCCCCGTTTCGATTTGTCCAAAGCCTACTGGATCATCGCCGGTATCGGCGGCGGCGATCCCGCCGACGTTTCTCTGGGCTCCGCTGTCTGGGCCGATCATCTCATCGATAGCGATCTGGCCTTTGAAATCGATGGCCGCGAAATTCCACCGGATTGGCCCACCGGCTACGTGCCGTTGCGCCAGAGCAAGCCCTACCAGCAGCCGGTGCCCGCCGAGTCCAAGAGCGAAATGTTCACGTTCAACAAGCAGCTCGTGAACTGGGCCTTTCACCTCACAGAGAGCGTGGCCCTCGCCGACACCGACGCCATCGGTGCCGCGCGTGCGCGCTTCGCCGGCTTTCCGAATGCGCAAAGGCCTCCCTTTGTGGCCGAAGGCGATGCCATGTCCGGAAGCACTTTCTGGCACGGTGCCCGCATGGATGAATGGGCGAATGCCTGGACGCTCTACTACACCGGCGGAAAAGGCAATTTTATGATCTCAGCCATGGAAGACACGGGAACATTGCAGGCTCTCACGTTCTTAAATCAGGCCGGACGCGCCGACCTGCAGCGCGTTCTGCTGCTGCGCACCGTGAGCAATTACGACCAGCAGGCGCCGGGCTCCTCCGCGGCAGAAAGCTTGAAGGATCTGGCTGCCGGCCATTATTCCGCCTACCTGCCGTCACTCGAAGCAGCCCAGAAGGTAGGCGATAAAGTCGTGCGCGATATCGTCGAGCACTGGAGCGAGCGGCAATCCAGCATACCGCATTGGCGCTAGGCGGAACGGTTAAGGGGAAAATCAAATTCCCGCGTAAGTCTGGCGGCGCACGAACTCGCCTGATCCGGCCTTGCCGACGAATCGCCCGTTCTCGATCACCGCTTTCCCACGAGACAGAACGCTCTTGGGCATGCCCTTTACTTTGATCCCTTCGAACATTGAATAATCCACGCGCATATGATGCGTCTTCGCGCTGATAATCTGCTCCTCGTTGGGATCGAACACCACCAGATCGGCGTCCGATCCGATGGCGATCGTTCCCTTGCGCGGGAACAATCCAAAGAGCTTCGCGGGCGCGGTAGAAACGAGTTGCACGAACCGATTCGGCGAAAAGCGCTTCCCATGCACCCCGCCGGTATAGACAAGGCTTAAGCGGTGTTCAATGCCCGGCCCGCCGTTGGGAATCTTCGTGAAATCGTCTTTTCCAAGTTCCTTTTGTTCTTTGAAGCAAAAAGGGCAATGGTCGGTCGATACCACCTGAAGTGTATCGCGCGTGAGTCCCTGCCAAAGCTTCTCCTGGTGCCATTTTTCGCGCACCGGCGGCGTGAACACATATTTCGCTGATTCAAAGCCGGGAGCGTCCATGTGTTCCAGTGAAAGGTATAAATACTGCGGGCAGGTCTCGGCATACGCCGGCAGACCCCGATCCCGCGCTTCGCGCACTTTCTCGAGCGCGTCGTTGCACGAGAGATGCACGATATAAACTGGCGCACCGGCCATTTCCGCAAGCGCCATGGCGCGTCCGGTGGCCTCGGCCTCGGCCGTGGTAGGCCGCGTCAGGGCATGATATTTCGGCGCGCGTTTTCCTTCCGCCAATGCCCGCTGCACGATCACGTCGATCGCGCTCCCGTTCTCCGCATGCATGCAGATCAAGCCGCCATATTTTGCTGCTTGCGACATGGCTTTGAAGATGGTGCCATCGTCGACCATCAGCACGCCGGGATACGCCATGAAGAGTTTAAAGCTCGAGACACCTTCCTGTATGAGCTGCCCCATTTCTTCAAGCTGGGCGTCGCCGAGGTCGGTGATGATGCAGTGAAACGCATAGTCAATTGCCGCCTTGCGATCGGCTTTCTTCATCCAGGTCTCAAAGGCCTGCCGCAAACTGTGCCCTTTAATCTGTATCGCGAAGTCGATGAGCGTGGTCGTACCGCCAAAGGCCGCGGCTATCGTGCCGGATTCAAAATCGTCTGCAGTGTTGGTCCCGCCGAAAGGCATGTCCAGATGCGTGTGCGCATCGACGCCCCCCGGCATCACGAGCCGTTCGGCTGCTTCGATAATCTTGGTCGCGTTCTCGATGGGCAAGGCCTGTGCAATGGCGCTGATCTTCCCATTCACAATTCCAATATCGCTGGCGTAGGTATCCGTCGCGGTCACCACAGTGCCGTTTCTGACCACAGTGTCAAAGCGCATCGGCCTTCTCCATGAAAATGCGGGCCTAAGAAATCTTAGGCTAGCAAGGATACTGGCGCAAGCCGCGCAACCATCCATTTGATATCCATATCCAAACGATTCGTGGAATCGCATCGTCGCGGTCCGCTTTGCTGGTGCTAGAATGTGCTCCTCATCCTTATTTCCTGGCGGAGCTAAGACACTCTAGCCCGAGGTTTTTCTAAATGCCCCTTCGCGAAGCGGCACCGAAGCTTGCTGCTGAACAATACGAGAAAAATTTCGCCGAAATTGAGCCGGCCATGACCGCAAGCCAGGCTGCCATTGAATCCGATCGTTGCCTGTATTGCTTCGACGCGCCGTGTAGCGCTGCGTGTCCGACGCACATCGACGTGCCCGCCTTCATCAAGAAAATCTCCACCGGTAACCTGCACGGTTCGGCGCGCGTGATTCTTTCTGCGAACATTCTGGGCCACAGTTGTGGCCGGGTATGCCCTACCGAGGTTCTCTGCGAGGGCGCCTGCGTGATGCTCGAAAAGGGCGACGAGGCCATCGAAATCGGCCGCCTGCAGCGCCATGCCGTCGACTACGTGTTGGATAACAATGTCCAGCTCTTCCGGGCCGCCGCGCCCAATGGCAAGCACGTTGCGTGCATCGGAGCCGGACCCGCTGGACTGGCGTGCGCCGCCGAACTGGCAAAATGGGGCTACCAGGTCACCATTTTCGATCGCCGGGAAAATCCCGGCGGGCTGAACACTTACGGCATCGCTGCCTACAAAACGCGAGCGGCCGAGGCCATACGCGAGGCCGATCTGGTAAAGCAGCTCGGCGTCAAATTCCGCCAGAACACCGAAGTAGGCCGCGACATCAGTTTTAGCGACCTTGAGAAGCAGTTCGATGCCATCTTCGTCGGGGTCGGTCTCGGTGAAACCTGGGATCTCGCGCTGCCGGGCGAAGACCTCCGAGGCGTTTGCGGCGCCATCGAGTTTATCGAGCAAACGAAAGTTCAGCCTTTCCACCAGGTTGAAATCGGCCGCCGCATCGCTTGCATCGGCGCGGGGAACACCGCGATCGACGTGGTCACCGCCGCGCGGCGCCTGGGCGCGGAAACAATTTACTTGATCTACCGCCGCAGCCAAGCAGAAATGCCGGCCTTTTCTTACGAATACCAGCTGGCCAAGCAGGACGCGATTGTTTTCCTCTGGCAGACGCATCCCATTCGTGTCCTGGGGAACAATGGCATGGTCACGGGCCTTGAATGTCTCCGCACAGAGCTTGGCCCGCCAGACGTCCAAGGCCGCCGCACGCCTGCTCCGGTACCAGGCACTGAATTTACCGTCGACGTCGACATGGTCGTCGGCGCCGTAGGCCAGCAGCCCGTCACGGATTTTCTCCGCTCTGTAAAAGGCCTCGAACTTAACAAAAATGGCACGGTAAAAATCAATGACCGTTACCAAACCGGCCATCCTCAATACTTTTCGGCAGGTGATTGCACCAACGGTGGCAAGGAAGTCGTCGACGCCGTTGCCGAAGGCATGGCGGCGGCGCGCGGTCTGGATGCCTGGCTCGGCGCGCCGCGCAGAAATTAAGAGGTGAACAATGGCAGATCTGAGAGTCAATTTCGCTGGAATCGCGAGCCCGAATCCTTTCTGGCTCGCTTCGGGGCCCCCGACGAATTCCGCCGGCCAAGCCATGCGCGCCTTCGACGCAGGCTGGGGCGGCGTCGTCTGGAAAACGATTGGCGAGCCCATCGTCAACACCAGCTCCCGCTACGGCGCCATCGATATCGCCACGGTCAAAATGATGGGCTTTACAAACATCGAGCTGATCAGCGACCGCCCCATCGACGTAAACTTCCGCGAAATATACGAAGTGAAAAAGCGCTACCCGCGCAATCTCGTAATCGCGTCTCTGATGGTTGAATCTAAGCGCGAAACCTGGCACGAAATGGTGCGCCGCGCCGAGGAAGCCGGCTCCGACGCTCTCGAGCTGAATTTCGGTTGCCCCCATGGCATGAGCGAACGCGGCATGGGCTCTGCGGTCGGCCAGGTGCCCGAATACACCGAAATGATCACCACCTGGGTGAAGGAAGCCGCCAAAATTCCGGTAATCGTGAAGCTCACGCCGAATGTCACTGACGTCACGCGCATTGCCCAAGCCGCGCAGCGCGGCGGCGCAGACGCCGTCAGCCTGATCAACACCATCAACTCGCTCATCGGCGTCGACCTGGAAACATTCACGCCGCGCCCCGATGTAGGCGGTCGGTCGTCACACGGCGGCTATTGCGGCCCCGCTGTAAAACCGGTCGCGTTGCATCTGGTGTCTTCGGTAGCGAGAACCCTAACACTCCCCATCAGCGGAATCGGCGGCATCAGCTGTTGGAGCGACGCCGCCGAGCACATCGCCGTAGGTGCCTCCACGGTGCAGGTCTGCACTGCCGCGATGCACTACGGTTTCCGCATCGTCGAGGACCTGATCGACGGTCTGGCCCAATACCTGGATTCCCACGGCTACCGCAGCATCGAAGATTTCCGCGGCCGGGCCGTCTCCAAGGTGCTCGATTGGGGCGACCTCGACCTGAATTACAAAGTCATCGCCGACATCAACCCCGAACTGTGCATCGGTTGTCAACTCTGCTACATCGCCTGTGAGGACGGCGCTCACCAGGCGATCGCTCCCTACGATGCCTCCGGTGATGGCGCGTCCATCGCCAAGAAGAATCCCCAAGGCATGGCCGTGCACCTGCCGCGAATCATCGAAGAAGAGTGCGTAGGCTGCAATCTCTGCGCCCTGGTTTGCCCGGTTGAGAATTGCATCACCATGAGGCAGATCGACACCGGGAAACCGCACCTGAGTTGGAAGCAACGCACGCAACAAAATAAATCCTGCGCACCACCCATGCCCAGCGGCGACTGATCGAAACGAGACTTAGTCGGCAGGTGCGGTCGCGGGCTGCCAGACCAACATCAGCGCGGAGTAAGCCACAAAACTGGTCCCAAAACCCACAAACCAGGCGTAGTCATACAGCGCGCGCAGCGGCGAGTAGATCAACCCCACAAAAGCCACTCCACAGCCAATCCCTAGCGCCGCAATCGCCTTCCAGTTCACGCCGCCCGAATACTCATAGACACCGTTCCGCCGATACAGATCGTCGGTCAGAATAAGCCGCTTGCGAATCAGGAAATAGTCGCAGATCAACACTCCGGCAATCGGCCCGAGGAATCCCGAATATCCCACCAGCCACCCGAACACGTAATTCCCGTAATTCGCAAGCAGCCTCCAAGGCTGCATCACGATGCCCATCAGGCAAGTGATCAGTCCTCCGATTCGAAAGCTGATGCGCCGCGGCCAAAGGTTTGAAAAGTCATTCGCGGGGGACACCACATTGGCAGCCACGTTCACGTTGAGCGTCGCCATCAACAGCGCAATCATGGCGATCACCACCGCCAGCGGACTGCTCAACCGCGACAGCACCACCACCGGATCCCAGATCGCCTGCCCAAATAAAATCACGGTCGCCGAAGTTACGGCGATGCCGATAAACGAATAGAACGTCATCGTGGTCGGCAGCCCGAGCGCCTGTCCCACCATCTGCGAGCGCTGGCTCTTGGCATACCGCGTGAAATCGGGAATGTTCAGTGCAACCGTCGCCCAGAATCCCACCACGCCGGTGAGCGACGGAACGAAGAACCGGAAAAACTCGCCAAAATTCTGGAATTTAGAGGGCGTCGCAAGCATCGGCCCGAATCCGCCCGCCTTGCTTCGCGCCCACAGCAACAGCGCCGTCCCAATGAGCAGCAAAAAGGGAGCCGTGACACCCTGCAAAAAACGAATCGTCGTAATCCCGCGCATGATCACGGTCACGTTCAGGGCCCAAAAGAACAAAAAGCACGCCGGTACGATCCAGTGCGCATTTTTCCACGCTGGCACAAGCGCCAGCACCATCGCGCAAATCGCTTCGCCGCCAATCCAGGTCTGTATGCCGAACCATCCGCAAGCTACCAGCGCCCGCAAGATCGCCGGGACGTTGGCGCCTAAAACTCCGAACGCGGATCGCGCAAAAATAGGGAAAGGAATTCCATACTCAGCTCCGGCATGCGCGTTCAACAGCATCGGAACCAGCACCAGCACGTTGCCGAGAAACACCGTAAGAATCGCCTGTTTCCAATTCATACCGCCCGCGATCATCGCGCTCGCAAGCATATAGGTTGGAATGTTCACGCTCATCGCGATCCACAGGGCTGCGTAATTGTAAGTTCCCCAGGTGCGCCGCTCGGCGGAAACGGGCGCCAGATCCTGGTTGTAGAGCGAACTTTCACGAACGGTCGCGGAGGCCAGACCTTGCGCCCGCCCCCGGTCGGCCTCAAAGTTTGAGGATGTGCTAGTCATCGCAAGTCACTACCCCGGATGAACGCGAGTCTACTCGCGCGCCCATGAAGGCGGCAAGCCAACCCCATAACCTCGCATTGTTACCCAACTTTGTGGCCCGCCATATCGGATTTTTCGATCCATGCGGTCAGGATTCGCGCATCTGGATGGTTGGCGGTGTCAGTTCAGGGTGCTGCGCGTCGATGGCATGGAGCACAAACCAGGCCCGTTCCAGTCCTAGCTTCCTGTAGAATTGAGCCCGGTCGAAAGAGAGAAATACCGAAGCTCGATGCCATCGTCGCCCCCACCTCCGGGAGTCGCGGACCTGCTGGTCACAGGCGGCCTGCTCGTCACCATGGACGCCAGCCATCGTTTGATCCAGGATGGCGCGCTGGCAATCCAGGGCGACACGATTCTCTCGGTCGGCAAGCGCTCCGAGGTCGAAGCCCGATACAACGCAACTCAGGTCATCGACGCTCGCGGTGCTCTGATTCTCCCCGGGCTGATCAACGGCCACGCGCATGCCGCCATGAGTCTTTTCCGGGGTTTAGCCGACGATCTCTCGCTTGAAGATTGGTTGCAGAAGCACATTTTCCCCGCCGAAGCAGGCAATGTGAACCCAGACTTCGTCGCTTGCGGCACGCGCCTCAGCCTCCTGGAAATGCTGCGCGCCGGAATCACCACCTACGCCGACATGTACTACTTCGAGGACATCGTTGCGGGGGTAACCAAAGAGGCGGGCGTGCGCGGCATCCTGGGAGAAACGATCGTGGACTTTCCGGCCCCCGATCACAAGACGCCCGCCGACGCCCTAGCCTACACCCAGGATTACATCACCAAATGGAAAGGTGATTCGCTGATCGTTCCAGCGGTCGCGCCCCACGCGATCTACACTTGCTCGGAAAAAACTCTTCTCGATTCCGCCGCCCTGGCGCGTCGAAATCACGTGCCCATCCTGATTCACATCTCTGAGGCCCTTTTTGAAATCGAGCAAAGCCGCAAGAAGCACGCCTTGTCCCCGGTGGCCTACCTTGGGAACATCGGTTTTCTCGGCCCCGATGTTATCGCCGCTCATTGCATCTGGGTCGATGCCGCCGACCTCTCCTTGCTCAAACACTATGGCGTGGGCTGCATCCACAATCCTTCGAGCAATATGAAGCTCGCTTCCGGGGTGATGCCGGTGGTCGATTTTCTTGCCGCCGGCCACCCGATCGGCCTTGCGACCGACGGGGCCGCCAGCAACAACAGCCAGGATATCTTTGAAGAAATGGACACCGCCGCCAAATTGCAGAAAATCGCGCGCATGGATCCTCGCGCTCTGCCCGCCGTGCAAGTGGTGGACATGGCCACCATCGGCGGCGCCCGCGCGCTTCATGTGGACAAACTGATCGGCTCGCTCGAAGCCGGAAAAAAAGCGGACATGATCTTGGTCGACACCAACGGCCCGCACGTCACACCGATGTATGATGTCTATTCCCAGCTCGTTTATGCCTTGAGAGGCTCGGACGTGAAAACCGTGGTCATTGCCGGAAAGCCCGTGATGCAAGATCACCGGATGCTGACGCTCGATGAGGAAAGAATTTTGTGTGAAGCTCGCGCCTATCAAAAAAAGCTCTCCGCCTGGGCGAAACTGGCATGACGCCCGAAGCCCCCAGGGCAGCGAACTGCACAGTTAACAGCGGGCGTCTGGCTTCGGAAATTGAAGAACTGGCTCTGATCTCCGAAGCGGAGCCGCCCGCCGTCACCAGAATTGTTTTCACGCCCACCGATTTGCAAGCTCGCGCCTGGCTGAAGCAACGCTGCGAAGCCGCCGGTCTGGCGGTTCGGCAAGACGCGATTGGTAACACCTTCGCACGCTGGATCGGTTCCGACCCGGTAGCGCCCGCCGTGGGCACCGGTTCGCACATCGACGCCATTCCCAACGCCGGCAAATACGATGGAGTCGTTGGCGTACTAGGGGGTTTGGAAGCCATCCGGTCCTTGCAGGAATCAGGATTTCGCCCCAGGCATTCGCTCGAGCTCCTGCTTTTCACTTCCGAAGAACCCACCCGCTTCGGCATCGGTTGTCTGGGAAGCCGTCTTTTGTCCGGCACGCTCTCGCCCGAGGGGGCCCGAAAACTCGCTGACCAAGCCGGCCAATCGCTCGAAGAGGTTCGTCACGCCGCGGGCATGCGGGGAGAACTGGAAAGCGTCAAATTGCCGGCCGGCTATTACCAAGCCTTCCTTGAACTGCATATCGAACAGGGCCCCATTCTTGAACGCGAGCGCATGGCTCTTGGGATCGTTACGAATATTGCTGCCCCGGCCAGTTTCCAGGTGCTGCTCGAAGGCTCGGGCGGCCATGCCGGCGGAGTGCTGATGCCCGATCGACGCGACGCTCTCTGCGCGGCAGCAGAACTCATCCTGGTCATCGAGCAAGAAGCCAAAAACAGCGGCGCTATCGATACGGTTGCAACCGTCGGCATTTGCGAGGTGTTTCCCGGCGCGATCAACAGCATTCCCAGCCGCGTCCGCCTCTCGGTCGATTTGCGCGATACCGACTTGGCACGCCGCGACGCCATCCTCGCTTCTATCCAGGACGCCTGCCTCGGAATCTCCCAAAAGCGCGGCATCTCGGCGCAAATTGTGCCGCTCAACGCCGACGCGCCCGCCGCCTGCTCGCCCGAGCTTGTCGAGGCGCTGGCGAAATCCTGCCGCGCTCAACACGAACACTTCCTGCTCATGATCAGCCGTGCCTACCACGACTCTCTTTTCATGTCGCGCATCGCTTCCACGGCCATGCTTTTCATCCCTTGTCGCCAGGGGCACAGCCACCGCCCCGATGAATACGCCTCGCCCGAAGACATCGCGCGCGGCACCCTGGTCCTGGCGCAAACTCTGGCTCAATTATCGTCTTAGGGTGGGAATTATTCCGAGCCCAGGAAGGCGTAGCGCAGCAAGAACAGCACGCTCAGCACCCAAATCAGCGGACTGATCTCGCGGTACCGCCCCGTTCCAACCTTCAGAAACGTGAAGGAAAGCAGCCCCAGGCTCAAACCAGTGGCGATGCTGAATGTCAGCGGCGTCGCCACCATGGTCATAAACGCCGGGAACGCATCGGTAAAATCATCCCAGCGAACCTTTGGGAGTGAACCGCACATCAGCGCCCCGACCAGGATCAGGGCCGGCGCCGTAGCGTAGGTGGGAACGGCCGCGACGATTGGCGCGCAGAACATCGCCCCGAGAAACAGCCCCGCGATCAGCACATTGCCCAGCCCGGTCCGGGCCCCCGCGGCCACTCCCGCCGCACTCTCGATGTAGCTGGTAACCGTAGATGTCCCGGTGAACGCGCCGACCATCGTGCCAAACGCGTCGGCCAGTAGCGCGCGGCTCGCCCGCGGAAACTTACCGTCTCGAAGAAATCCGCCTTGCTCGCAAACCCCAACCAGCGTTCCCACGTTGTCAAACAGGTCCACAAAGAAGAATACGAAGATCAGTTCGCCCAGCCCGAGCCGTGCCGCCGAACGGAAATCGAGCTTCATAAAAGTGCCTGCAGGATGCGGTAGAGAAAACAAGTGAGCGGGCAAACTCGTCAGCTTGAGGGGGATGCCTGCCAGCGCCACGACCACGATTCCAATCAGAATTGCGCCACCCACGCGCCGCGACATGAGAATGGCAATCAAAATCAGCCCCAGGGCAGCCAGCAGCACTTGCGGGTCGGCGATTTTTCCGATGCCCACAAAGGTCGCCGGATTGGACACAATTATCTTCGCGTTGCGCATTCCAATGAACGCGATGAAAAATCCAATACCTGCCGCGGTCCCATGCTTGAGGCAGTCCGGAATGTCATTGACGATGTGTTCGCGAACATTGCTAAGCGTCAGCACCAGAAACAGCAGTCCCGAAAGGAAAACAACGCCCAGAGCCGTCTGCCACGGCACATGCCGCCCCAGCACGATCGAGTATGTGAAATACGCATTCAGCGACATTCCCGGCGCCAGCGCGATCGGGTAGTTGGCCCACACCCCCATCACCAGCGTGGCAATCGTTGCGGAAAGACAGGTGGCGAATAGCACGCCGTCCACCGGCATGCCCGCTTCTCCCAGAATGCGGGGGTTCACCACGACCACGTAGGCCATGGCCATGAACGTCGTCAGCCCGCCCAGCAACTCCCGCGAAATCGTGGAATTGTTTTCGGCGACGTGGAAAACGCGCTCGATCACGCCGTTCTCAGAGGGGAAAGCCGGCGTTTCTGTCCGGGCCATCGGGTAAGGATAGCCCCATCAGGAGCGCGCTCCTAATTTGAAATTCGGATGAACTCCAGACAAGAACTCAAATAGCTGCCGGCACTGCCGGATGGTCTGCCCGGGAGTGCCACGCAGGCAGACGCTAACAGGCCAGTTTTTGCGCCTTACAACTTCTTCTGGTCATGGAGGATGATTTCCTCCGCAATTTCCCTCATCGATTTTCTCGTGCGCCGCCCCTTCCCCTGGATCGTCAAGTAAGCCTGCTCCTCGGCGATGCCCAGCGTACGCTGCAAAATACCTTTTGCGCGCTCCACGATTTTTCGCGTCTCGAGCTGTTGGGTCAGTTTTTGGTTTTCGCTTTCCAGTCGCGCCATTTCAATGTCGGCGCCTACCAGAAAGCCAATTGCTGAAATCAATTTGATCTCCCGTTCGGTATGCACGTGCGCTTCCCGGTGCTGCAGGCTGATGACTCCCACCAGCCGCCTTCGGCAAAGCACCGGGACCGACAGGAAGGCCTCATAGCGATCCTCCGGCAATTCCTTAAAGAACTCGAACCGCGGATCCTGAAAGGCTTGCTTGGCAATCACGATCGGCGTCATGTTTTCCGCAACCCAACCCGTGATGCCTTGCCCAAATCTCAATTTCAGCTGCCCAATCACATCCGTGTGAGGATTCATCGAAGCACGCAGTACCAGCTTTTGCCCTTCGAGAACGTAGATGAAACAGGAGTCACAGTTCACGACCGCACAGATGAAATCGACAATTCGCGTCAGAGTTTCATTCAGGGCGTCGGCTTCGGCCATCTGGCTCGTTACCAGATGCACGAGGTCCACTTCGGACTTGTCAGCCAATCGGTCGGGGAAAACTCGATCCATCGAGCGAAACCCTCACACCAGGATTCAGCATCGGCACCTGTTGCTCGTTACCGTTGCTGGGCGCCCGGCGATCGTCGGTAGCGACCAAGTGCGCCGGAGCCTAAGGATACGTCGGCCAATCACGATGGCGTCCGGGTCCGCCTGGACTGGGGTTTGCTTGCCTGGAGACAGCAATTTCATTTAAACCGGGGATCCGATCCTGCGCAAATCAAAGCTTTGAATCGTTCGGATTCATCTTTCCTGCCCAAGGCTCTGCGCACGTGCCGAAGCGGTCATCATGGCGTGTATGGCGTCGGCCCGCTCGTAAATCGAACCCGCGACGGCGCCGTTTTCACCGGGCGGATTGGGAATCCGCGCCATCCTGCCGCCTGGTTACTCATTCTCTCCCTGTCCTAAACCTGTTCATTCGGTCAGTCGCTACCACCGACATCCAACAGCTACTCTGGATGCGTAAAGAGGAAGGGAAATGTTCCGTCTCGATTATTTGTCCTGTGTCTTAACGATTGTCTCGACGGTTCTTGTGGGAAAGAAAATGTGGCATGGCTGGGTCGTCGCCGCCATCAATAGCCTGGTCATCTGTTGCATTGGCATCCGCACCGCTCAATTCGGATTCGTTCCCGCCAATCTCTTCTGCATCGGCCTCTATGCGAACTATCTGTCGCGTTGGCGCCCCAAGTTGCAGGGAAAATCGGTCGAAAGATAAATCCCCGTAGCTGCACGCGATCCTCTTCAGGTTCAGGGCACCATCTAGCTTCTGCCGCCGTTGAAGCAAAGGCGCAGTGCCTACCCATCACTTCACTCGAGCGGAATTCCGAAAAAGGTCCGGAATCGTCGATGGCACCTATTCGGGGGGGGCAAATCAAGAAGGCCACAAAACCGATAGCGAAGAATCTGCGAATACCTGGAATCGCGAAGAATTGTCAAACGCTGCTGGAAGAAAAAAACGAATACTTTAAGCTTCGGGCTCCGTTTCGGCCGGCCCAGTCATCACTTCAAACTCCTCCAACTCGTCTTTCGCAGGACCTGCTCCCGCCTGTTCGGACCCCGGTTCCCCATTCTTTGCCAGCTTTCGCTGCGCACGCTTCTCAGCCTTCATCTGCTGTTTTTCCTGTCGCTTCATTTCTTTCTGTCGTTTCTGAAAACTGATTCTGCCCATGGGGCTCTCCTTGAAGTCGCTCTTCGCTGCAACCTACCAGCGCGGCTCGCGCGGCTGGCGCGCAGCACCGCCGTAATCCTCATTCGAGAAGCCGCTTCGCCCGCGACCTCCGCCTCCGCCGCGGTTATTTCCGCCGCCACCGCCACCGCGATTGTCGCGTCCCGGGGGCCCGGTCCGTTCCTTGGGCCGCGCCTCATTCACTTTAACGTTGCGTCCGCCCACTTCCTTGCCGTCGAGAGCCGCGATCGCCTTTTTCGCCTCGTCGTCGTTGTTCATTTC
Source organism: uncultured Acidobacteriota bacterium (assembly GCA_963718485.1). GTDB lineage: Bacteria > Acidobacteriota > Terriglobia > Acidiferrales > UBA7541 > Palsa-295. Next base: position 84,962 of record CAVQZU010000130.1, on the reverse strand, counting down.
GACAAACCCGAATCCCCGCGCCCGTCCCGTCTCGCGATCCATGGCCATGTGCACGCGTCCGATCTGCCCGAAGGGCTCAAACAGCGCGCGCAAGTCGCTCTCGGTCGTCTGAAAGCTCAAGTTCCCAACGAATAGATTCTTCATCTTTCTCTCCCTGTCCCGGCAACTTCTGCCGCAGCGACGGCCGAACCTGCCTTCTAATACTCTTCGGTTGGCCTGCGGGCAAATACGCTTCGCCGGGGAGCCGCGTGGCTGCTGCGGTAATCCTCGAGTTCCGCGTTGGTGATATGAAAGTGCGATTCGGGCGGATGATTTGCGAAGTTGGCCAGTTCGCGCTTAAGCTTGAGGGAGCAAACGTCTGGCGCATCCTGAAAGCGCAGCCGGTGCTCGTTGAAGGCCTCATTGGCGATCGTCACCGTAAATTCCCGCGGTTCGATGGCGGCTTCCCGCACGGTGAACGTGTATTCGCGCACCGTCGGTTTCGACGAGAAGCCTATGAATTGCATCAATATCTCTTTACTCATTTCGAACCTGCGGGCTTCAACTCGGCAATAGCGGGCTTTTTGCGGGTCTTCCGGCGTCGCGGAGGAGTTCCTTCGGCGTGCTCGACGACCATAATTGTGGTTACGAACTTTTTCATGCCGTGGAGGTCAAAATCGATGGAGGTGCGGTCGGCGTTTGATTCGGTCACTACCCCAAGCCCATACTGAAAGTGCTTGATGTATGCGCCTTTTTCGAGAGCTTTCATCGATCCTCCTTGAATCGCCGTGCCGGGGCCTTCGCGGCCTTGAAGGTAGCTGAAAAGCTCTTTATCTTCGGGGGGCGGAGCCTCAGAATCCCAGTTCCGCTGCCGGACACTGCACCGGAAAAAGCGCTCCGGCCTTTTCGTAACTTCCAAAAAAACGCGAGCCCGCCGTGAGGCGAGCTCGCATCCTGTCACTAGAGGGCGGCGACGTTCGAAGCCTGCAAGCCCTTGGGACCCTTGGTCACTTCGAATTCAACCGCCTGGCCTTCGTTCAGCGATTTGTACCCCTCCGACTGAATCGCGGAGAAGTGGACGAATACGTCCTCGCCGGACTGGCGCTGGATGAATCCAAAGCCCTTGCTGGCGTTAAACCACTTTACTGTTCCTTGTTCTTTCAACTGTGTTTCTCTTTTCTGTTTGAGCTATTTGATTGCCGTTTCCCACCGCCTCCAGCCAAAAAAAAGGGACTGCAAGTGTGGACTTGCAGTCCCTTCAACACTTCTAAAGGTTTTACAAGAGCAACAAACGCAACCTCATACTCTCACGTTTTGGCCTCTTTGTCCATTCAATTCCGAGGCCCCAATCAGTAACTCGCTCCGAGCGTCGTGATCTTGGTTTTGTCCGGATACAAAACGCCCAGCGCCATCTGCTTGGCATCGCCTGACCGCGTCGTATACCAGATCGAGTTCTCGTTCGAGATCTCGATCTTGGGCATATCCGTTCTCTGCACGGTCGGGTAGTAGGTGAACTTCTTGCTTCGCGGATCGAACTTGATGAGCCCTCCGCCTTCTCCCGAATCCGCGATCCACAAGTTGTAGTCGTGGTCTTCCTTGATATCGTAGGGAAACCCAAACTTCACCGGCTCGGTATACTCGACCATCTTTCCGGTATCCGGGTTGAGCATGCCGATTTTCCCCACGCTATCGAGCGCGTACCATACGTTGCCCGCGTGATCCACCGACAGTCGTCGCATCGTGCACGGTTTGCTCGGCGGGATGTATTCGGTGAACTTGTCGGTGGTCGAATCGAACTTGGCGATCTTGCAGGCCGTCCATTCCGCCACCCAGAAGTTGTCCTTCTTGTCGGTCACTGCGCCGTAGGGCAGCGAATACGGAGTGGGCATCTTGAAGCGCGAGACTTCCGACGTTTTCGCGTCGTATTTTGCGATTTCGCTCGTCCACATCAGCGTGGTCCACACGTTGCCCTTCGAATCGACCGCCGGAGTATTCCCGTGCGGAGGCCGCTCGGACTTGTAGTCCGCATAATAGGGATACATTTTCATATCGCCTGTCTTGCTGTCGATGCGGACAAACGCCTCGTGCCCCGCCACCCAGATGTCGCCGTTGGCATCCTGCGTCAGCCCGTGCCCGCGGAACTTTACGTTGTTCACCGGATAATCGGTCCAGGTTGCCGTGCGCGGATCCATCTTCCCGAATTGCAGCGCCGCCATGTCCACATACCACACATCGCCGTTCAGGCTCAGATGCTCGTCGTGGAAGCGCCGCTCTTTCCCGCTAGGCAGCGGCGGAATGTGATACTCAACCCACATCGACTTTCCCAGTGCCGTTTCGTCCGCCGGAGGCTCGGGAACCGCCAACCCGCGCTGCTGGCTGTCGGGGCCGAAATTCTTTACTAGGTAATCCACCAGCACTTGCCGGTCATGCGCGTTGATGCCGCCTGGCACGCTCGCCTCGCTGATCCTTCCTGGCGGGTTCGAATTCGGCGCAGTCGACTCCATCAAATCGATTGCCGCGTTCCACTGATCGGCATCCCACTGCTTGCTTGGCAAAAAGTCCGGGCCGTGGCAGCGCATGCAAGTGCGCTCGATCGTCGCTCGCGCTTCGCCCGGCGGATACAGCTCGTCGTATGAAAGCAGCGGCGTCTCTTTCAGGAGCCCGCCGCGCATCTGCTGCGGTGGACGGTAGGTTCCCTCCTGTAATGTAAAATCCGCAGTGGCGTTCGCGCCGGCGGTCACCGTCAGTTTCTGCGCGTCGCCGCCCGAAAATCCGTTTTTCACTACGCTCACTTCGTAATTTCCCGGGAACAAATCCACCGCCTGATATTTCCCGCCCACCGTGTACACCATGTACACAACATTCTTGTCCACGTTCTTTGCGTACACCTTGGCGGCCTTGAATTCCTTGGGCGCCTTCACGGTTCCCGAAATCGACCCCATTCCGGTAATCATGTCGGCCCCCGCGACGGCGCTCTTGGCAGCCCTTATCTGCCCGCTTGCGACGCGTTGCACTCCCGCGAGCCACACGACTCCACACAGGCCCAATACGGCTACCAGCCACATGCTCCTGTTCATGATTCGCCTCCAACAGCCAAGTTGGGCCACCGCCACAGCCTAGCCCTAATAGCCCGCAATATACACCCGAAGCCTCAAAATGGGCACGGTCATCATTCCACCCTGGCGCGGGAGCGTGGCTGTAGGCAAGGGTCACTCGATCGCATGGTTTCTTCTGGAGATAAACCAAGTACGAAACAGGGTCAATAAATGCAGACCCGGTCCCTGACATCGTCTGTGCCTCGGCGGCACTTGAGCAGGCTTGTTTGCGACCAAGACCCGCAAGATCGATAAGGAGCTGGCAAGAAAGTCGCTATTCTCAAGGCGCTGACGTGGAGGTTAGGCTATCAAAGCTCCCCCAAAGGAAGGTCAAAAGGGCCGTTGTTGGAGAAGCTCCCTCGGGGGGTGTATGCCGCCGCTGTGGAGTCGCCCGAGAACTTGGGGATAGGTGATACCCACACCACCTTGATCAACTTCAGTCGGCCGATCCAAGCCGCCCAGCCAAGGCCGATCGCAATTTTAGGAATGACGCAACCGCAGGCGGTCGCGACGTATCGACAGATTGATAGGCGCATGGCCCTGGCAACCTCGGTTCGCCTGGGCCGTTGCGCACCAACTTTGACTCTTACCCAGCGAACCCCGTACACTTAACTCACTGTGGGCAACTTCTCCCGCGGCTACGGCTATCGCTTCGACATCAGCGGCTACTTCCCGCGGGCAATCAAAACCCTGTGCATCATCTGCGGCAGTGTTTTCCTGGCGCAGGAACTTTCTCGTCTGATTTTCGGCCTCGCCGGATGGGAATTCTGGATTCACTGGTTCGGCCTGGTCCCCTACGGCGTAACCCACGGACTGCGCATCTGGCAGCTCGGCACCTACATCTTCCTGCACGCCGGCATTCTCCACGTTCTTCTCAACCTGCTGTTCTTGGCGATGTTCGGCGCCGACCTCGAGCACACCTGGGGAGCGCGCCGCTTCTATACCTATTTCTTCATATGCGGCATCGGCGCGGGTGTCGTTACGGTCTTGGTAAAGACGCTGCTTGACCCGCACGGCACGGGAAGTTCACTGCTGCCCACCATCGGAGCCTCCGGCGCCATCTACGGAGTGCTGCTCGCGTGCGCCGTACTCATGCCGCACCGCCAGGTCTGGGTTTTCCCCCTGCCGGTAACCGTCTCGATGCGCATTTTCGTGATCGTGATGGGGGCTATCGAATTTTTCGGCACCATTGGCGACACCGGCGACAACGTCAGCCACATCTGCCATCTCGGCGGAATGCTGGTAGGCTACCTCTACCTGCGCCGCGGCTCCTTCCTGTACAACTACCGCAACTATTTCTCTGACTGGAAGCGCCGCCGCCTGAAAAAGAAGTTCGAAGTCTACGTCCGTGACCATCGCGACAAGCCCCCCAACCGCCCCGACAGCTGGATCAATTAGCTTCCAGGCCTGCGGCCGTTTTTTCCCTTGAAGTTGGTTAGAGGTTCGGATCTGGGCCGCTGTGGCAGCTTCTTGATTTTTGCCTTGCGCCAATCACTACCTCGCTACCGCAAAATCACTCACAATCGCATACAGAAAATCAATTCCCTTGCGGAAGGAATCCACCGGAATCCGCTCATCCTCCGCATGCATCCGCGCGCGATCTTCCTCGGTAATCGGGAAGGGAAGCATCCCATACGCCTGCACGTTGCGCAGCCGCAGCGGCACCGAATCGGTCGCACTCGTGGACATATCCGGCACTACTACCGCCCCCGGAAACTGCTGCTTGGCCACCCGCGTAATCGTGTTGAACAAATCCGACGTGGTCGAAGACGATGGCGCCGTTTCACCAGCATTGGCCTGCACCTCGAAGCGAACCTCCGGATCGTTCACCAGGTTTTGCAGCTTCGCCAGCAGCGGCGTCACCATGTTTCCAGGCAGCAGCCGGATGTTCAGCACCGCGCGCGCTTCTGGAGGCACCACATTCTGCCGGATGCCTGCCTGCAACATCGTCGGCACCACCGTGTCCCGCAGCATCGAGTTCCACACCGGATTGGCGTCGGAAATCCACCGGGCGGCGTGGTCCCCACGATCGGCTGTGTCGAGCGCCCGCATCCACTTGCTCGTTTCGTCGTCTTCGATCGGGGCCAGTCCCGAAAAATAGCCGCGCGTCACTGAATTGAACTGCACCGGTGTCTCAAAGGCCGCAATCTTCGCGACGGCCCCCGCGAGATGGGTCACCGGATTATCTTTGCGTGGCACCGAAGCGTGTCCCGAGGTTCCCTTGGCGATCACGTCAACGTTCACTGCCACTTTTTCGCTCGTCTGGATGCCCACGTATTGCACTTTGTCGTTCTTCAGACTCACCTCGCCATCCTCATTGATAGCGAAGCCGCAGGCGATCTTGTCCCAGTGCTTTTCGACCGCGAACTTCATGCCCAATTCGCCGCCGTTCTCTTCGTCGCCTTCGGCGAGGAAAATCAGGTCGCGATTCAGCCGCGCACCCGAGCGCTTGAGCGCGATCATCACCGCTAGGTCGGCGATGGTCATTCCCTTGTCGTCGATCGTCCCTCGCCCGTAGAGATACTTGTCTTTGATCGTGCCGCCAAACGGATCGACTGTCCATTTCGACTTGTCGACGCCCACCACGTCCAGGTGCCCCATCAGCAGCAGGGCCCGCGAAGGATCGGTCATCGCATTCGACGAAAGCCGCGCCACCAGAAACCCACGCCCCGGCACACTTTCGAAAATTTCCGAATGGATCCCTTCCTTGTCGAGGATGCCCGCAATGAACTTTGCCGCCGCAATCTCATTCCCGGGAGGATTCACGGTGTTGATGCGGATAAACTGCTGCAGCCAGTTGATAGCGTCGCTCTCGAGCTGCGAAAGGTCTTGCGTCCCGGCGGGCGAAGCGGAAGCTGCGGGCATCGCCTGGGGCGGCACGGCCTGCGCGCGCATCCCCGCGGGCACAATCAGCGTACCCCATATCGTGAAAAGCAGAATCCGCGTCGCTGCTCGTGCCATCCTTTTGGCCTCCGAATGAATCTCAAACTGCATCGCCCCGCCCTGATTTTCATACTATCATGGCGGTGCGAGGTGGTCCCTGGCGAGCAGGTAGGTGCGTTTTCTGGGCCGCAAGTGACGGTCAGGACACCTAGGCGTGGCGCTGCTCTCGAATCACAACGGAGGCCGGCGAGCCGCCTTAGGATGGCAGCCGAGTGAGGTCAGCCAATGATTAGCATGACGAAAAACCTGTGGCTCCGCGCAATCCTGCCGGGAGTTCTGATCGCCACCCTGGGTGTGCCGTCAAATCCGCTCACCTACGCCCGGCCCCCCCAGAATAATGGTCCGCAACAGGCCCCGCCCGAGCAGCAGCCCGCCGCGCCCAAGGGTCCGAGCGGCCAGCAGCAACAGCAACCACAGCCCTCCGCCCCGCCCCCGCCGCAGAGTTCCATTTCGGTTGAGTCCAACCTCGTCAACATCGACGTGGTCGTCACCGACCAGGATGGCGACGTGCTCACCGGCCTAACGAAACAGAACTTCCGCATCATCGACGATGGGCAGCCCCAGCAAATCAGCAATTTCGCGCCAACCGAAGCTCCCATCACCATGGTCATCCTGATGGAATTCAGCCGCCGCTTTGGTGGCTTCTTCGCATATAAAGCCAAGGAATGGTCCTACAGCTTGCTGAACGCGCTCACCGCGAAGGACTGGGTGGCGCTCAAGACGTTTTCGATGCGAACCCACGTCGAGGTCGACTTCACGCAAAATAAAAACGAAGTGGGACAGGCCATCGCCTCTCTGTTTTTCCCGGACTTCAGCGAAGCCAACCTTTTCGATGCGGTCGCTGAAACACTCGACCAGCTGCGCGACGTGAAGGGGAAAAAATCGATTCTCGTCCTGGCCACGGGCTTCGACACATTCAGCAAGCATAATCTTGATCAAACTCTGAACCGCTTGAAGGAAACCGACGTGCCGATTTTCTGCGTCGGCATGGGCGAGGAAATCGACCTGTACAGCGCGGGTGGCGCGGGCGTCGGCTACCTGCAGGCCAAGAACCAGCTCACCACCTTCGCCAACATGACCGGCGGCTATGCCTGGTTCCCGCGCTTCGAAGGCGAAATGCCCGACATCTTCAACTCTGTCGCCGGCTTCCTGCGCAGCCAGTACACCCTGGGATTCACGCCCTCAACGGCGCAGGACGGGAAGTTCCATAAGCTCAAAGTGGACGCCGTCGACGAGCATGGCGACCCGCTGACGTTCGCCGACAAAAAAGGCAAGAAGAAGAAAACCATCGTTCACGCCCGCCAGGGCTACCTGGCGATCGCCGCCTCGGCGATGAATTAGCTCTGCTCATAATTTTGAAAATGGCCGCGGACCGCCGGCTTCGAACCGAGAAGCAGCCCGGCCGATTCGCAGTTCTGGGGCTAATATCCGCGGGCCAGATCCACGATATTCAGCAATTCCTGCCCCGCGAACCAGCGCTTCAGATTTTCGGCGATCAATTCCTCCTCCCGCATCCAGGTATTTTCGGTAGCCCCGCTGACATGCGGCGTAATGAAAACATTCTCTAGCTTCCACAGCGGACTATTGCCAGGCAGCGGTTCCTTGGCTGTCACATCGAGCGCCGCGCCCGCGATCCGATTATCTTGCAGCGCCGCAATGAGCGCCGGCTCATCGACGAGCGTTCCCCGCGCCACGTTGATCAGGTATGCCGAGCGCTTCATCATCGCGAACTCGCGCGCGCCCATGATATTGCGTGTCTCGGGCGTATCGGGCGCCGCGATCACCACGAAATCCGCTTCGGGCAGGACCTGCTGCAATTGGGAGGCTGGCAGCACGCGCTCGGCCAGTTCTGAGTGTCCGCGCCCTGAGTGCGTCACCGCCCAGATGCGCATATCGAGCGGCCTCATCAGCCGCGCCGTTTCGCGCCCGATCGCGCCGAACCCGATGAATAGCACGACCTGGCCGCCCAGTTCGCGAGGTTTTATCGGCGCCGTCCACAGTTTGTTCTGCGCCCATTCTGCTTGCTGCTGATATCGCAAACTATCCGCAAACCGCCGAGCGAGGGCCACGAGCATGCCGAGAATGTGCTGTGCGATCGGCACGCAATGCACGGTCGTGGCATTGGTCAGGATCACGCCCCGGTCGCGTAATTCCGGGTATAGGAATTGCGTCACACCGGCCGACACGGCATGAATCCATTTCAGCTTCGGTGCCAAGGGCAACAATTTCGCTTCGAGCGAGTAGCCCATGAATATGTCGGCGTCGGCAAGTTCCTGCTCGAGGCCATTCCAATCAGGCAAATGAATGATCCGCATGTCGGGAAACCGCGCGCGCATGCGCGGCCCGGTATCGGCGGGCGGATTCCAAAGCGGAAACGGATTCTTCACGCAAATGAGCAGCTTGGTTTGGGCAGGCGCGGTTCGCGGCGGTTCGGCCATCCCCATCACCTCGCCGAGCGCAAATCGCGGCCGGTCATCTCTCCCGGTTCAGGCAGATCGAGAACTCCGAGCAGCGTCGGCGCAATGTCACGCAATGATCCGCCCGGCTGCAGCTGAGTTTTCCCATCCGCGCTCAGCAAAATGAGCGGCACTGGATTGGTGGTGTGGTAGGTGTGCGGCCCGCCGGTGGCCGGGTCGATCATGGTCTCCGCGTTCCCATGATCCGCCGTAATGATCCAGGCGCCACCGCGCGGCCGCAGCGACTGAAAGATTCTCCCCAGACATTGGTCGACGGTCTCCACCGCCTGGATCGTCGCTTCCAGCTTTCCGGAATGTCCCACCATGTCGGCATTCGCGAAGTTCATGATGATCGCGTCAAAATCGCCCTTTTCGATGGCCCGAATCACGGTGTCCGCAACTCCCGCAGCCGACATCTCCGGCTGCAAGTCATAGGTGGGCACCTTGGGCGAGGGAACCAGGGTCCGCTCTTCTCCGGGGAAAGGCTTTTCGACGCCGCCGTTGAAGAAGTAAGTCACGTGCGCGTATTTCTCCGTTTCCGCAACCCGCAGGTTTTTGAACCCTCGCTCCGCAAACACGTTCGCCAGAATGTGCTCAAGCTTTTCCGGGCCGAGAATGTAGCGTAGCCAGGGCCAGGTTTTCTCATACTGAGTGAGGCCGACGTAAACCAAATTCTGCGGCCGCGCCGGATCGGCAAACTTGTCAAACCCCGGCTGGGCGAGAGCCAGCGTGATCTGTCGCGCACGATCGGCCCGGAAATTGAAGAAAATCACGGCATCCTCATCGCGGATCAGCCCGCGCGGCACGGCCGGAGCGCCGGGCGCCGCCTCGGTTGTGATCGTCGCGGGAATGATAAATTCGTCGGTCACGCCCTTTTCGTAACTTGCGCGCACCGCCGCGGCGACATCGGCGAACTTCAACTCCGTGTCGCCATGCACCATCGCGCGATAGGCTTTCTCGATCCGCTCCCACCGGTTGTCGCGGTCCATCGCGTAATACCGTCCGCTGAGGCTGGCAATCTGCCCCACTCCCAGTTCGCGCATCTTCTGTTCGAGCTTTTGCACGAAGCCGCTCCCGCTATTGGGCGGGGTATCGCGCCCGTCCAGGAAACAGTGGACGAACACTCGGTGCACCTGGTTCTCCCGCGCCATGCGCAGCAGCTCAAACAGATGCTGGATGTGCGAGTGCACCCCTCCATCGCTCAGCAGGCCGATCAGGTGCAGTTGCCGCGTGCGGCCGCGTGCCATCGCCTCCAGCAGCAGCGGCTGGCGGAAAAATTCTCCGCTGGAGATCAGTTGGTCCACACGCGTGATGTCCATCTGCACGACCCGGCCTGCGCCAATATTCAAGTGGCCCACTTCGCTATTCCCCATTTGCCCTTCGGGGAGGCCCACGTAGGGGCCGGAAGTATGTATCAGGGTATTCGGAAATTCTTTTAGTAGTCGGTCATAGTTCGGCTTCCGCGCGAGCGCGATCGCGTTGCCTTTGGTTTCGGCGCGATAGCCCCACCCGTCCAGCACCGTCAGCACAATTGGTTTTGGTCGTTTCGCCATTGCAAGCCTCATGGATCCTGCGGAGTGCTTCGCGCGACTGGGGCCATCTGGCAAGCACCCGCTTAGCAGCTTCCGCCCCGGCCGCTTCACCGCGGCGCTTCAGAATACACGGAGAAACATCGCGATCCCAGTCCCCCGTGCTGTTGTCCCACCCCTTTTCGCGGCCGGCGCAACTTTGCCGCCACCGGCGGGTTTTATGTATGAACTCAAGGAGAACCCATCCATGCGAAAGATAGATAAGACAATTGCACTCATTGTTCTCGGCCTGAGCGTGGGCACGGCTTCCCGGGCGCGGCAATCGAGCGACACTCGCTCAGCTGCGCCGGCGCCCCCCAGCCTGAACATCCATGATTCCGACGGCGCGAACGCGCCCGGCGGCGCAGCCCTCCCCGCCGGCCGAAACACCTGCTGGAAACAAGCAGGCCTTTCAAAGAGCACCATGGAACAGCGCAAGTCGATCCTGAGCAGTGCGAAGGTAAAGATTCAAAACCTCCCAGGCGATTCCGCGCTCCCAGCTGCGCAGCAGAAGCAACAGATTCGGCAAATCCGCGCCGACGCGCGGCAGCAGGTTGCCAGGCTCCTGACTCCCGAGCAACAGCAGGCGCTGCGCCAATGCCGTGAGGACCGCGCTGCAGCGTTGTCAAGCGGCGCCGGGCAATCGGATGCCGCCGGTTCCAGTGCCGCACCGCCCGCACCGCAGGAGGCCCCAGGCGCGGCCCAGCCAAAATGAAGTCACCCGAGCAGCGAAGAACAAGAATCGATCGCGAGCGCGACCATCTCCTGCTGATCGAAGGCTGTCGCGCTCGCGATTTCCATCTCTGGCGATAGAAACACTTGACAGCTGTGCGCCGCATTGTATGATTATGCAGGAGATTGCATATTCACGCATGAGCGTCGCGCGCGAAGGTTGAAATGGCCGTACAGAAAAGATTTCGCCAGGGACAAATCTTGAAACTGCTCGCCGGCCAGCCCGTCGCCAGCCAGGACCAATTGCGTCGCCAGTTGGGCCACTTGGGCGTGCGCGTGACGCAGGCGACGCTCTCGCGCGATCTGCGCGAGCTCCGGCTGGTAAAAACGGTCGAAGGCTACCGCCCGCTCTCGGCTGTTCCTGAAGAGACCGCGCCGTTACCGGCGCTGGCGCGCGCCCTGAAAGATTTCTTGCTCGATATCCGCCCAGCGCAGAACATGCTGGTCCTGAAGACCCCCCCCAGTGGGGCGCAGCCTCTGGCCGCGGCCTTGGATAGCGAGCACTGGAAGGAAGTCGCCGGCACGCTCGCGGGCGATGATACCGTCCTTCTGATCACTACCTCGCGCAGCGCCTGCAAAACCATCCAGAAACGCCTGGAGGAAATGCTTCGATGAACGACCTTGCCAGGGTCGCCGTCGTCGGAGCTACCGGCTACGCGGGATTCGAGCTGGCCCGGCTCCTTCTACGGCATCCCCACATCAGCACTCCCACCTTCTTTCTTCGCGAAGGCCGGGCGAACGTGCGCTGCCTGACCGAGCTTTTCCCGCAGCTGCGGGGGTGGGGAGAAGCTCCCTGCAAGCCGCTTTCGGTCGAAGCCCTTGCCAACAGCGGAGCGGAAGTGGTTTTTCTCTCGACTCCGCATGAGGTCTCGCTCGAGCTGGTTCCCGGCCTGCTGCAAGCAAATCCGTCTGTGCGCATCGTGGACCTGAGCGGCGCCTACCGTTTCCGCAATCCCGAAACGTTCGCCCATTGGTACAAGCTTCCTGCGCCCGATGCGGCCACCCTGGCCGAGGCCGTCTACGGTCTCCCGGAGCTGTATGAGCCACAGTTGCCGCAGGCGCGTATTGTCGCGAACCCCGGCTGCTACCCCACATCTGTGATTCTCGGCCTCAAACCGCTGGTCGAATCGGGCTGGATTGACCGGGGGCAGGGAATCGTCTGCGACTGCAAGTCCGGGGTGACCGGCGCGGGCAAGGAACCGCAGCGCGAGACGCACTTTGTCGAAGTAAACGAGAATTTCCGGGCCTACAACCTCTTCCAGCATCGCCACACGCCCGAGGTATCGGATCATCTCGGGCTGGGGCTTTCTGATTTCGTCTTCACGACACATCTTCTTCCGGTGAACCGCGGCATTCTCTCGACACTTTATGTGCGGCTCAGTTCTGCTCGACAGGGGGAAGAAGTCGAAGCACTGTATCGCCAGTTCTACGGCGGCCGGCCCATGGTGCGCATCATGCCCATCGGAAGCCTGCCGGAGCTGCAGCAGGTGGCGCACACCAATTTTTGTGACATCGGCTTTGCGCTGGATTCATCCGGCAGGCGCCTAATCGTCGTGTCGTGCCTCGACAACCTGGGCAAAGGCGCGGCGGGCCAGGCAGTGCAAAATTTGAACGGGATGCGTGGGTATCCCGAAACAGCGGGGTTGCTATGAGACTGGTGGTCAAAATCGCAGGCGCGCTCCTGGAAAAAGAAGAAAACGTGCAGTCCATTGCCCGGCAGATTGCCGAGGTGGCGCGCGCGGGCCACGAGGTTCTGGTAATCCATGGCGGCGGCAAAATTTTTACCGCGACTCTTGCCCGCATGGGAATCACCAGCCGCTTCATCAATGGTCTCCGCGTCACTGACCGCGAAACACGAGACGCCGCCATTATGGTGTTCGCCGGCCTGCTCAACAAAAAGCTTGCTGGCGCGATTTCCCTGGCGGGCCAGCCCGCCGTCGGCATCGGCGCAACCGATGCCGCTTGCTTGCTGGCAGAGCCGATGCAGGTCGATGAGCGCGAGGGCGGACTGGGCTTCGTCGGTTATCTCACCGAGGTTAACGTGGAGTTTCTCAATTCCCTGTGGCGCGCAGGTTTGGTCCCAGTGGCTTCCTGCATGGGGCTTGGCGCCGACGGCGAACTCTACAATATCAACGCCGACCACATGGCCGCCGCCGCGGCTGAATTCATCCACGCCGACCGTCTCATCTTCCTCACCGACGTAGCAGGCGTGCTGGACGGCGATAAGGTGCTGCGCGCGGTCAAGGGAACTGACATCGAGGATCTGATCCGCCAGCACAAAGTCTCCGGCGGAATGATCCTGAAGCTTGAAGCCGCCAAGCGCGCCCTTGCCGGAGGGGTTTCCGAGGTGCGCATCGTTGGCGGCACCCAACGCCGCGCGCTGCTCACCGCCGTCAGCGGCGCGCGCAGCCTTGGTACGCGGGTCTTCCCGGTGGTTCGGGTGCGCACTCGAGCCAAAGCCGCGCAGGGAGCCGCTGGCTAAGATGGCCAAGAGAAAACCACGCGTTGCGAAGCGCATCTCTCCGGCGAAAATTGTGGCCGACAGCAACCGCTACCTGATGAACACCTACCGCCGCCCAGCGGTTGTGTTCACCCGCGGGCGCGGCTGCCGTCTGTATGATTCGCAGGGCCGCGAATATCTGGATTTTCTCGCCGGCATCGCCGTAAATGCACTGGGCTACGCCCATCCCCGGATCGTCCGCGTGATCCGCCGCGAGGCCGGCCGCGCCACGCACATCTCGAACCTTTTCCACAATCCCTATCAGGCGCCGCTGGCGCGCAAGCTTGTCGAATGGTCCGGCCTGGACCGCGTTTTCTTCAGCAACAGCGGCTCCGAGGCGGTCGAGGGCGCGCTCAAGCTGGCCCGCGCCTACGCGCACGCAAAAACCGCGGCCAATGGCGGAGCGCCCAAGACGCGCATCCTCGCTCTGGAGAACTCTTTTCATGGACGCACCTTCGGCGCGCTTTCCATTACCCACACCCCCAAGTACCGGGCGCCTTTCGAGCCGCTCGTTCCGGGCGTCGAGTTTGTGCGCGTGAACGAGGTCAGCGACCTAGAGGAGAAATTCGACCGCTCCGTCTGCGCGATGGTGATCGAGCCGATTCAAGGCGAAGCCGGAATATTCCCGGTCACCGACCAGTTCTGGGAACGGGCCCGATCGCTTGCCACCGAATTCGACGCCGCGTTGATCGCCGACGAAATTCAATCTGGACTGGGACGCACCGGGCGTAATTTCGCTTACCAGAAATTTGGCGGCAACTCACTGCCGGATATCGTAACCGTGGCCAAGCCGCTGGCGGGCGGCCTCCCGCTCGGCGCCTTTATTGCCAATGAAAAATTCGCCTCGGCGTTTTCACCGGGGATGCACGGTTCCACATTCGGCGGGGGCCCCCTGGCCTGTGCGGCGGCGCTCGAATTCCTCGCCATCGTCGAGGAGGGCGATTTGCTGGCCAACGTCCGCGTTCGGGGCGCCGAGCTTCGCGCCGGACTGGAAAAGCTTGCCGGCCGGTTCGATTTCATCCGTGAAATCCGGGGCGAAGGCTTGATCCTGGGCATCGACCTATCGATCGAAGGCGCGCCATTCGTGCACGAGGCCCTTCGCCGCAGCCTGCTCATCAACTGCACGCATGACCATATCCTGCGCCTGCTTCCACCCTTCATCATTCGCCGCCAGGACGTTGCCGAATTCCTTGGCCGGTTCGAAACGGTCCTGGCGTCTGCGCAGAAAACGGCGGCCAAGGCCAAATCAGCCGCGCCTGCTCCGCTAGCAGCGAATCACCGCCGGCCTTTGGCCGCATCGGTCGCGAGGTAGAATCCACATGAACGCACTCAGCACATCACTATCTTTGTCAAACGATTTGCTCACCGGAACGGAGTGGAACCCAGCGCAGCTCCGCGATTTCTTCCAGCTCACCGCGGAGATAAAATTGCGGCCGGAGCGCTATCGCACCGCTCTGTCCGGCAAGTTCGTCGCGCTCATTTTCGAGAAGCCTTCGCTGCGCACGCGGGTGACTTTCGAAGTCGGCGCCGCCAGCCTCGGTGGCACGCCCATTTTTCTCGACCATACCCTCACGCACTTGGGCGAGCGTGAATCGGTCCGGGACATCGCCAAAAATCTCGAACGCTGGGTGCAGGCCATCGTGGCGCGCGTGTTCGTCCAGGAATCTCTGGAAGAGTTCGCCAAAAACGCGAACATTCCCGTGATCAACGCGCTCTCGGACAAATATCATCCCTGCCAGGCCCTGGCCGACTTTCTTACTCTCGAAGAGCGCTTCGGCAACCTGCGCGGCCTCAAATTCGCCTATATCGGGGATGGCAACAACATGTGCCATTCGCTGCTTACCATGGGCGCGCGCGTGGGCGCGCATGTCCGCGTCGCAACTCCGGCAGGATACGAGCCGGATCCCGCAATCGTCGCCGAAGCAAAACGCGTGGCACGCGAAACCCGCGGCAAAATTGAGATCCTGCGAGCGCCCGAAGAGGCCGTGTCCGGCGCGCAGGCCGTCTATACCGACGTGTGGGCCAGCATGGGCCAGGAAGACGAATCGGCCAAACGCGCCGCCGACTTTCGACGGCTATCAGGTAAACGAAGCGCTGTTCTCGCAGGCCGCGCCCGATGCCGTCTTCATGCACTGCCTGCCGGCGCATCGCGGTCTCGAAGTCAGCGAGGGAGTCATCGACTCGCCCCGCTCCATCGTCTACGATCAAGCCGAAAATCGCCTGCACGTTCAGAAGGCGGTTCTGCACACTCTGCTTACCTAACTCCAAGGAGAAGGAATTGACCAAGAAAGTTGTGCTGGCGTATTCCGGAGGACTGGACACCTCCATCATTATTCCGTGGTTGAAGGAGAATTACGGTGGCTGCGAAGTGATCGCCATGATCGGGGACCTCGGTCAGCGCGAGGATCTCGAAGCGGCGCGCAAAAAGGCTTTGGCTACCGGCGCGAGTTCCGCTTATGTGGAGGATCTGCGCGAGGAGTTCATCACCGAATATGTCTGGCCCACGCTGCGCGCCGGGGCTGTCTACGAGCACAAGTATCTGCTGGGCACCTCGTTCGCGCGCCCGATTCTCGCCAAGCGCCAAGTGCAGCTGGCGAAAAAAGTCGGAGCCGATGCTCTTGCGCACGGCTGCACCGGAAAAGGCAACGATCAGGTGCGTTTCGAGCTCGCCGCGAAAGCGCTTGCGCCGGAACTGACGATCATTGCCCCGTGGCGCGAATGGAACATCGTTTCTCGCGAGGAAGCGATCGCCTATGCCCAGGCACACAATGTTCCCGTCGACCAGACCAAGAAGAACATCTACAGCCGCGACCGCAACGTCTGGCACCTAAGCCACGAGGGCGGCGTCCTCGAGGATCCCGTCCATGCGCCCGAGGAGGCCATGTGGCAGTGGATCGTCTCCCCCGAGAAAGCTCCCGATAAATCCACAACCGTCGAGATCGGCTTCGAGCAGGGGAATCCCGTATCGGTAAACGGCAGGAACCTCAAGCCGCTCGCGCTGGTCGAAGAACTGAACGAAATGGCCGCCGCGAACGGCGTTGGTCGCATGGAGCTGGTCGAGAACCGTCTTGTCGGAATCAAATCGCGTGGCGCCTACGAAACTCCCGGCGGAACTCTGCTCGTCAGCGCGCATCGCGAGCTTGAATCCCTGGCGCTGGACCGCGAAACCGCGCATTACCAGCAGATTCTCTCGCTACGCTACGCCGAAATGGTCTACTACGGCATGTGGTTCACGCCGCTGCGCGAATCGCTCGACGCGTTCTTCGCGAATTCGCAGAAGCGCGTCACCGGCTCGGTGGGCCTCACGCTGTTCAAAGGTAATGTGAGCGTCGCCTCACGCAAGTCGCCCTATTCGCTCTACCGCACCAATCTCGCCAGCTTCACGATGACCGGCTACAACCCCAAGGACGCCGAAGGATTCATCAACCTGTTCGCTTTGCCGATCACCGTGCCGCTTGAGGCTCAGGTGAAATGACCGACCCCGGCGGCCAGAAAATGTGGGGCGGCCGCTTTGAACGCGGCCCCGACGCCTCCTTTTACGAATTCGAGCGCTCCTGGCAGTTCGATCGCCGTATGCTGCCCCAGGAGCTGGCCCTCGACCGCGCCTGGGCCCGCGGCATCGCAGCCGCCGGAATCCTCACCCCCGAAGAGGCGCGGCGAATCGTGGCGGCCCTGGATGAAATCGAGCAGCGCGCCGCAACCGATTCGGCCTGGCTCGACGCCTCCAACGCCGAAGACGTCCACCATTTCGCCGAAGCCGCGCTGATCGAAAAGCTCGGCCCGCTCGGTGCCAAGCTGCATACCGGGCGCAGCCGCAACGAAATGGTGGCGACCGAATTCCGCATGTACGTGCGCGCCGCCGCTTGCGAGATACGCGGGGCCCTCGCGTCGCTGCTGCGGTCGTTCGCGGTCCAGGCGGAAGTAAACCTCCTGGTCCCCATGGCCGGAACCACGCACATGCAGCACGCCCAGCCGCTCCTGCTATCGCACTGGCTTCTCGCGCACGGAGAAGCCTATCAACGCGACGCCGCACGTTTCGCCATGGCCTCTGATCGTGCCGATTCCTGCCCGCTCGGCTCGGGCGCCTTGGCTGGCTCTGCCTTTCCCATCGACCGCCACGCTCTCGCTCAGGATTTGGGCTTTTCGCGCATCACACCCAACAGCCTCGACGCCGTCAGCGACCGGGACTTCGCTCTCGAGTATCTGTTCGCGCTTTCCACGCTCGCCATGCACCTCTCCCGGCTCTCCGAGGACATGATTCTTTTCGCCTCCTCCGAGTTTGGCTTTCTTGATCTTCCCGACGAATATTCCACCGGCAGCAGCCTGATGCCGCAGAAGAAAAATCCCGACGCCTGGGAACTGATCCGCGGGAAAACCGGACGCATCTACGGTGCCCTGGTCGCCCTGCTCACCACGACCAAGGGCCTGCCATCGAGTTATCAGCGCGATCTGCAAGAGGACAAGGAAGCTTTGTTCGCGGCGCACGATCAAGCGCTCGCCATGGTCCAAATCGCCGCGGCAACTCTCGCCGCCACCCACTTCCGCGAAGACCGTCTTTGCCAGGCTGCCCAGGACCCGGCTCTGGTGGCTACCGAAGTTGCCGATTACCTGGTCGCCTTTGGCGTCCCATTTCGAGAAGCCCACGAAATCGTCGGAAAAGTCCTGCGCGCCGCCGATCAGGAAGCAAAATCCATCCGCGAAATGCCGCTCGAGCGCCTGAAGGAATTTTCGCCCGCCTTCGGCCGGGACCTTCCGGCGCTGCTCACAGTCGACGCCGCCTTGGCCCGCCGTTCGGTGGCCGGTGGAACGGCACCGGGGGCGGTGCGCACCGCGCTCGATGATTTCAACTCGCGCTTGAAAAAACTCAAGGAGAATCTGTGAACGTTCCGCTGGCCAGCGCCGATCTTCCGCGCGGCTTTACCTACACCGGCATGCACTGCGGCCTGAAGAAGAGCAAGCTTGACCTTGGCCTGCTCCTAAGCGAAGTGCCCGCGTCCGCCGCGGCCTTATTCACGACCAATCAGGTGGCGGCGGCCCCGGTGATGCTGTGCCGCGCGCACATGAAGAAATCGAGCCAGAAAATCCGCGCCATCATCGCTAATTCGGGCAACGCCAATTGCTGCTCCGGCCCGGAAGGCTATGAGGCTTCTGTCGCCACCGCCAACAGGCTGGCACAGGAATTAGGACGCATCGAGCCCTCGCAAATTCTGGTGTGCTCCACCGGAGTGATCGGCGCTCCGCTGGCAGTCGATAGAATTCTGGTTTCCGTTCCAGAACTGGTCCGCTCGCGCAAGCCTGACGCCGGTTCCTTCGAACAGTTCGCACGCTCGATCATGACCACCGATACCGTCCCCAAATGGGCAGCCGAAAAAATCCGCATCGCTGGCAAGCAGGTGCGCATCGCCGCCTGCGCCAAGGGCTCCGGCATGATCCACCCCAACATGGCCACGATGTTTTGCTTTCTCGCCACCGACGCCGCTATTCCCGCTCCGCTACTTTCTCGCATGCTGCGCGCCGCCGTCCATCCCACGTTCAATGCAATTACCGTCGATGGCGACACTTCCACCAACGACACGGTCGCGCTGCTGGCCAACGGCCAATCCGGGGTCCGCGCCATCACCGGCGGTGAAAGCTACCAGAAATTCTCCGCCGCGCTTCACGCCGTCTGCAAATCGCTGGCCTTGGCAATTGTCGCCGACGGCGAAGGCGCCCAGCGCGTCATCGAAATCGAAGTCCGCGGCGCCCGCTCTGATCGCGATGCCGACCAGGTCGCGCGCACCATCGCCAATTCTCCGCTGGTGAAAACAGCTGTCGCCGGTGCGGATCCTGAACTGGGGCCGCATCCTGGCCGCCGCTGGCCGCTCCGGCGTCAAATTCAATTTTGAGCGTGCCGACATCTGGCTTGCCGGCCTCGAAGTTTGCCGGGGCGGCCGCGAATATCCCTTCGATGAGATTGTCACTCATGAAAAAATGCTAGAAAAATTCGTGCCCATCGTGGTCGATCTGCATTCCGGCGAAGGAAAAGCCCGCCTGTGGACCTGCGATTTCACCAAGGAATATATCCACATCAATGCCAGCTATCGCACCTAACCTCGCGGCATCATCCACCTTCTGTCATCCCGAAGGGGGAAGCGACCCGAGCGCTCTAGAACTTTCTTAGAATGCTGCACCGAAGCTGCTGCACACCCGGGCCCTGGGCGCTCGAAATCCGCCTGTTCAAACCGAATCCCACTTCCAATCCGCATATTGTTCGCGCAGTTTCAGCTTCAGAAACTTTCCCACCGAAGTCCGCGGAATCTCCTTCGCGAACACGAACGCATCCGGCAGTTGCCATTTCGCAAAGCGCTCTGCCAAAAAGCTGCGCAACTCTTCCGGCCGGGGCGCCATTCCCTCCTTGGCCACAACCACCGCCAGCGGCCGCTCCTGCCATTTCGGATGCGGCACTCCGATTACCGCCGCCTCGCGCACGCACGGATGGCACATCAGCGCATTTTCCAGATCGACCGAACTGATCCACTCTCCTCCCGACTTGATCAAGTCCTTGCTTCGGTCGACAAGCTTGACGTATCCATCCGCATCGATCGTGGCCACGTCGCCGGTTCGAAACCAGCCATCGGTTGTCCAGCGGTCCCGGGCCTCGGGCGCTTCAAAATAATCCGCGGCCACCCAAGGCCCACGTGTCTCGAGTTCGCCAAACGTTTCGCCGTCCCAGGGCGCTTCGCCTTCCGGACGCATCACCCGCAATTCGATAAACGGCACCGGCATTCCCTGCTTCGCGCGCACCTTGTATTTCTGTTCCGGCGATAAATTCACCAGCGTCGACTTGATCACTCCGAGCGTTGCCACCGGCGTCGTCTCGGTCATGCCCCACAGGTGTATTAAGCGGATACCGAAACGGTCGAGTCCGCGCAGCAGAGATTCCGGCACCGCCGACCCGCCGCACATGATCCGAAGCGGCTGTGCGCGCCATCTTCCGGGACTCTTTTCGAGCTCCCCAAGCAGTCCATACCAGGTGGTCGGAACTCCCGCCGCCAAAGTAATGTTTTCCTTTTCGATCAGCTCGAGCAGGCTCTCCGGATCCAGATGCGAGCCCGGAAGCACCAGTTTGGCTCCCATCATCGCCGCCGAGTAGGGAACTCCCCACCCGTTCGCATGGAACATCGAGGTCGCCGCCAAAAGCGAGTCATGGTTGCTTACGGCCCAGCTGTCTGAAAGGCATGCGCCGAAACTGTGCAGTACCAGCGCGCGGTGCGAATACACCACGCCTTTGGCCCGTCCCGTGGTGCCCGATGTAAAGCACATCGAAGCCGCCTGGTTCTCGTCGATCTGGGGGTAGTCAAATTCATGATCCGTTTCAGAAAGGAAGGTTTCGTAGCTTTCCATTCCTTCTGGCACCGAGGGGCCGCCGAACGGCACGCAAAGTACGCGCTCGAACCTCATCTTTTCGCGAACCTTTTCATAAACCGGCAGCAGCACATCATCCACGATCAGAAACCGGTCGCGCGCGTGATTCGCAATGTAAGCAATCTCCTCCGGGTGCAGGCGAAAATTCAGCGTGTGCATCACTCCTCCGGCAACCGGTATACCGAAGTAGCATTCAAGATTCGTCGAATGGTTCCACATGAGCGTCGCCACACGATCGGCTGGTCGCAATCCCGCCAGTTCGAGCGCCCGTGCCAGTTTTCGCGCCCGGCGGTACATTTCCCTGTAGTTGCTTCGCCGCAGCGAACCATCCGGCTGCCGCGAAACGATCTGCACATCGCCAAATATTTTCCCGGCCCGCTCGAGGATCGTGACGAGCGTCAAAGGAAAGTCCATCATCAGTCCGCGCATGGTGTCCTCCGCGAACGGTCGCGGCACATGCTACCACTCCCCTGGCCTTTTCGTACTTCCGCCGACGCGAGCCTGTCGCTCAGGGGCCCTATGGTTGACTGCCACAGCCGAGTTGCAGCAAGATGCTGCTTGAGTCGCTGGAGCGCTCGCTTCAGACCCGGAGAGCCGGTCCCCTGCCGGCTGCCTGCGGCCGAGATCCTGCTTCTTCAGCCTCGCACGCCGCCCTGCCTTTCACTGCGGCGCAAGGAGCACGACCGTGAAGAAACTGTACGTGGGCAATCTGTCCTTCAAGGCTACGGAAGATCAGGTCCAGTCGTTGTTTTCAGAAATCGGTGTGCAGCCAGATTCTTTGACTCTGCTTCGCGATCGTTTCACCGGGCAGCCTCGAGGGTTCGGATTTGCGGAGGTTCGGGACGATGCCGAAGCCGAGAAGGCCATCGCGGCTCTGAACGGCAAGGATTTTCTCGGTCGTGCGCTCGTTGTCAACGAAGCACGCCCTCAGCGTGAAGGTGGCGGTGGTGGGGGTGGCGGTCGCGGGGGGCACGGTGGTGGAGGTGGCGGACGCGGCGGTCACGGCGGCGGTGGTGGAGGTGGCGGACGCGGCGGCAGGGGCGGTGGTTACGGTCGCGATCGCGACCGCTAATTTCCCGTTACTTTTGAGCTGTATTTCGGAACGGTAGCTAGGGTTGTGCCCCGGGCCCTCGTCAAGGGCCCACAGCTTGATCTATGCAGTCTTGGCCATCCCCGTCGCAGCCAGGGATCGCCGCCTCGGTTTTCTACATCTCGAACTGCGGCGGACCATCTACGCCTTTCCGAATGGTTCGCAAAACGCCCGCAAAAAAGATCATCCCAACTACCC
Organism: uncultured Acidobacteriota bacterium; assembly: GCA_963718485.1. Classification (GTDB taxonomy): domain Bacteria; phylum Acidobacteriota; class Terriglobia; order Acidiferrales; family UBA7541; genus Palsa-295. The sequence goes on along the minus strand of CAVQZU010000130.1, from coordinate 62,997 downwards.
ACAACCCCAGGCGCTCCAGCGCAGACGCTCTCAACACCAGCACGATCACCCCAATGACAAAGCTGTATCCCACCGTTACAAACAGGTGGTATTTCTCTTCCACGACCGCCCATGGATCCATGGTTGCCCGCTCCTTCGGCATTCGATTATGCTCCAGGAATCACTCCTGGGAAATCATTTTACAGCCTCCAATTCCCCCCGCACCAGGTCATCGTAGGTTTCCCGCCGCCGCGTAATCTGGAACCTCCGCCCTTGCACCAGCACCTCTGCCGCCCGCCGCCGGGCATTGTAATTGGACGATTCCACAAATCCATACGCACCCGCCGCCCACACCACCAACACCTCGCCCGCCCCTACAGCATCGAGCGGATAATCCTGCGCCAGAAAATCACCCGATTCACAAACCGGCCCTACCACATCCGCGATCGTCCGGGCGCCGGCACGACCCTTCCCCGCGGCGCGCGAAGCGGCGGTAATCGGATGTTCCGCGTCATACAACACCGGCCTTATCAGATCGTTCATCGCGGCATCCACAATCACGAACCTCTTCCCCCGATTCTGCTTCACATAGATCACCCGCGTCAGCAGCACTCCGGCAGGGCCCACCAGCCATCGCCCCGGCTCGATCAGCAGCTTGCATCCCAGCGGCCGCACGATCCGGGACAGCGTCCGCGCATAGCTCACTAAATCGAGTGGTCGCTCATCGGTGTACCGGATTCCCAGACCGCCTCCAATATCCACCGTTTCCAGGCGCACTCCATGGACTGACAATTCGCAAACGTGAGCGGCCAGCCGCTCAAGTGCTCTGCGATAGGGCGCCGCCGTCAGAATTTGCGATCCCAAGTGCGCGCTGATGCCGCGCCACGCAATCCAGTTCGAGTTCTTGTGCGCGAGATAGAGCCGCCGCGCTGTCTCCCAGTCCACGCCGAATTTGTGATGATACTTCCCGGTCGAAATATGTCTGTGCCCGCCCGCCGTTACATCCGGATTGATGCGGATCGCCGCCGCCGGGCGCTGGCCTCCCGCTTTTCGGTGGCGTGCCGCTTCTTCCAGCAGCACCTCCAGCTCCGCTTCAGACTCCAAATTGAAGAGAAAAATACCCTTTCGCGGACGCCCCTCCCCGGTTCCAGGATAGTTCAGAGCCTCTCGCATCTCCTCCCGGGTCTTTCCGACGCCCGAAAAAACGATCCGCTTCCCGGCGACTCCGATCCTTCGCAGCCGGTCCAATTCGCCTCCGGAAACAATATCGAAGCTGCTGCCCGTGCTTTCGAGCACACGCAGCACACCGAGGTTGCTGTTGGCCTTCACCGCGTAGCAAATCGCATGCGGCAAAGTTTTGAGCGCGCCATCGAGTCGCCGATACGCCGCTTCGATCGCCGCGGCGCTGTAAACGTAGCTCGGCGTACCCGCCGCGTCGGCAATCTTTGTAACCGAGACACCTTCGCACCACAATTCCTTTTCGCGCGGACCGGTTTTTCCCGCCCGGTATTCGAAGCAGGGCGTATATTCGGTGGGATCCGCCTGCCCGTTCCTTCTGGGCTTTTTCTTGGTTCCTATCACGAGTCGGTTTGCTCCACTGCACTGGCACACCAGCGCGAAGCCAGAAAAAGGGATGGTCCACCATCATACAAATTTTCGCGCGAAAAGGCATGCCGCCGGTGTACACTCGCCGCTGTTCCGCTTCCAAAAATCGGGAGGAATTCGTGAAGGCCAGTTTGAAACTCCAAACCGTGCGAATGATTTTGGTGACCGCCGCGCTCCTGGCATCCCTCATCACACTCGGTTTCCCGTTCGCCGCCAGGGACGCCGCGCAATCCTCCGCCCTCCGCGTCTACACCTCCGACGGTTTCAAGCCCTCCTTGCAGGCGCTTCTGCCGCAAATCGAGCATTCGATCGGCGCAAAAGTTTCTCCGGAATTCGAAGCTTCAAAAACGTTGCAGCAGAAGATTGCGGCTGGCGAGGCCTTCGACGTGGCGATCCTTTCCACCAGCGTCATCGACGACTTGATTAAGGAAGGGAAAATCCTCCCCGGCACTCGCCGCAACCTCGGTCGCTCCGGCATCGGCGTCGGCGTGCGCGCCGCAGCGCCCAAACCCGACATTAGCACTCCCGAAGCAATGAAGCGTACCCTGCTCAACGCGAAATCCATCGCTTTCAATCGCGATGGTGCCAGCGCCGTGCATATCAATGAGATGGTCGAAAAGCTCGGCATCGCCGAAAAGGTGAAACCCAAATTCATGCTGGAAGTTGGCGCGGGCCAGCCTCAACGGGATGTCGCCGCGGGCAAAGCGGAAATGGTAATCACTCTGATCCCCGAAATTGCGGATTTCAAAGAGCTCGAGCTGGTCGGCCCACTCCCTGAAGGCTTGCAAAGCTATGTCAGCTTCTCGGCCGGCGTTGCTGCCAATTCCCATAATGCTGCCGCATCCAAGGCCCTGATCAAGTTTCTTACCTCGGCGTCAGCCGCCCCGGCATTGAAGGCCAAGGGCGTCGAGCCGCAGTAAGCGGCAGGCGGGCTTGAGCTGCGCCTTCGGCAATCGTTGTCGCGACAGATCGCAGTGCTGCTACCCCCGATTTACGTTTTGCCGGCCGTACCATTCGCGCCACGATCACCTATCACCCGGGCGGCGCCGCAGATCACCCCTTCCCGTTGGCCGCATCTTCGATCGCTTGCAGCGACGCCGGCGTCGGACCGGCTGCTTTGTCCTTGTCATTTCTCAATAGGTCATGGCTTCAGCCGTGACATCGGTCGGAAGCCTAGGCCTGCCCTAGAGTTCCGAGAGTAGAATCGATTGACACGCCAAACCGCCGTATGGTACGACCAAGCAGCTGCCTGGACCCCGGTAACGCTGGTATCGAGGTGAAAATCATGCCTTCCATGAACCGCAATCGTCGCTCTTCCGCAATCCTTGTCGGAATTCTCATCGCGATGATCCTGAGCATCAATGGCATCGTCTCGCGCCTGGACACCGTCAGTGCCGCGGCCAGCTCCGCGAAGGCGGCGGCGGGAAAAGACGTTTCCACCAGCGACGATCTGCAGCGCTCGCGTCGCCTGGACACCTACCGGATCGTCGCCGATAGCGGCGCAGGCCGCGGCGAGAACATTTATTTCTATAAGTGCTGGATGTGCCATAACCGCTACGCGAAGACCGGACCCTACCTGAAAGACCTCTACCAGCGCGACGCTCTTAGCTCCGGTGATCCTGTTACCGACGACAACGTCACTGCCAAGATCAAAGAAGGTGGCTCCGGCATGCCCGCGTTCCGCACCAGCCTTTCTGATGCCGATATCGCCGACCTGCGCGCGTACTTCCACTCCGGCAAGTGCTGCGTCGAAGGCGAAAACCCGCCCGCCAATCCCTGGTATATGGCGGAAACGCACAAATGGTCGGTCCCCACAGGCCTTAACGGCGGTCCCACCGGGATCATAAAAATCGCGAGCGGCGATTCACCGGAAGGCGTCGGTGTGCAGCTCGTCGCGCCCAATGGCGTGCGCACCACCGTCTACACGAACGGCGCTGGCAAGTTCGAGTTCCCCAAGATGCAGGCGGGCAACTACACGCTGCGTATTCCCACGCCCGTCCCGTTCAAGCCCTATCAGCGCGACTCCCTGGCGATCAACGGTGCGACCAAAATCGACGACATCGTCCTTGAGCGCGTTGGCGACTCCGATAATCTCCCTGTCTCGCCCGAGCTCGAATCGCAACTGAGCAGCGCCGAACTTTTGTGGAACATCCCGGGCACCGCCGAAGAAAAATCCACCCTGCAGAAAAATTGCTCCGGCTGCCACTCCTGGCAGCAAATCTTCCGCAACCATTACGACGAGCACAGCTGGAGCCTCATCGTCGACCGCATGATGCACTTTGCCGGCACCGCGATCGCCGTACGCACCAAGCCCATGAATGCGCCGGACCCCGAATTCAACATCATGGTCAAGTTCCTCACCAGGGTTCGCGGCCCCGATTCGAAGGACGCTCCGCTTCGGGTTTTTCCGCGGCCGCGCGGCGAATCCACTCGCGTGGTCATTACCGAGTTCGAACTCCCGCAGCAATTGCTCGCTCTTCACGACGCCTCGCCTGATCCGCAGGGCCACATCTGGTTCACCAGCCATAAAACGCGCTACGTCGGTGAGCTTGATCCCAAAACCGGCATCGTCAAGGAATACACCTTGCCGCTCACACCCGGAGCCATGCCCGGCTCGCATCACGCCATCGCCGACAAGAACGGCGTCGAATGGATCTCTGAAAACTGGGCGCACCAGCTCAACCGCCTGGATCCCAAAACCGGCCAAGTGACCCAGTGGCGCATCGACAGCGGCATTCCCATCAATTCACCTAGCTTCGGAAACTTTGCCATGTCTCCCGACGGTTTTGCTTGGGACAGCCGCGGCGGAAAAGTCCGCAAGATCGACACCGAAACCGGCAAAATCGTTCAGGAATACCCGCTGCAAGCCGATTCCAGCTACGACAGTATGATTTCCTACGATGGAAAATACTGGGGCGGCAGCGGTCCGGCCAACTGGGGCAACACCTTCGAGATTTTGAATATCGCCACCGGCCAGTGGCTCAATCTCAACACCGGCGCCCACATGGCCACCGGCAAGCGCGGCGGCTTCGATCCTTACGGCAACACTTGGTTCGGCGGCGCCGACGGCGCGCTCATCGAACTAAACTTCCAGCAGCAGCGCGTCGAAGAATTCGTACCTCCGACGGCTCCGCATCCTTTCACCGATTTCTACGAAGCGATGCCCGACAAGAACGGTGAGGTCTGGGCCGGCGTCCTCCACGGCCGTCAGATGGTGCGCCTCAATCCCAAGACCAGCGCCTGGACCGTCTACCAGATGCCCGAGCCCTTTTCCTACGATCGCCGCACCTATATTGACGCCTCCACGCACCCGGTCACCGTCTGGTATGTCGATTACAACGGCTACCTGGTCCGCGTCCAACCCATGGATTAACACCCCACTTTGGGGTGGCGTATCCCAGAGGGAAGGTCATGGCCTTCCCCCTTCTTTCTGACTGCTCTGAGCAGAAGCGCTCTAGATCGGCCTTCCCGACAGGTGATTGCCTAGGGCAATGAGTGACTGGGGTTAGCTTATCTGGAAGGCGGATTTTCAGGCAGCCTTCAGACTCGCCGCGCTAAGTTAGCTGAAGCCATCCGTCGGTCTGCGTGGGCGTTGACCACTGAGGAGGAGTCGTCTTGTCAAATCGAATTTCAGAAAATTCTGCCGGTATCGCGATCATCGTATTGGTGGTTATGCTCTCGGTCATACGGCCCCTTCCTACCCGCGCTCAGGTTTCTGGGGCCACGCTTACCGGAACCGTGAGTGACGCTACGGGTGCGGTCATACCGAAAGCACAAGTCTCGATCAGAAACGAAGGAACGGCTGAAATCCGATCCGTTACCACCGATTCGGCGGGTTTTTATTCCGCACCCAATCTCTTGCCCAGCAAGTATGACATCACCGTCACCGCCGCAGGATTCTCTACTGCGGTGCAGAATGGCGTTACCCTGACCGTGGGCGCCCAGCAACTCCTCAACATCGTGATGCAGGTGGGCCAGGTTTCTCAAAAAGTAGAAGTGACCGCCGAGGCCCCTGCGGTGCAGCTGGCTAGTTCCACCATCAGCGGTGTCGTGAGCCAGGAGGCTGTTGCACAACTGCCTTTGAACGGACGCGATTGGACGCAATTGGCCACGCTGCAACCGGGTGTGGACTCGGTTGGATCGATTCAAGCCAATACCGGGTCGAAAGATCGCGCGCGCCGGGGGTACGGAGTGCAAATGACCATCTCCGGTTCGCGCCCCACGCAAAACAATTACCGTATCGACGGTATCAGCGTGAATGACTATTCAAACGGCGGACCTGGAAGCGTGGAGGGTTCCACGCTGGGCGTCGATGCCGTGCAGGAATTTTCCGTGCTCACCAGTAATTATTCGGCGGAATACGGCCGCACATCGGGTGGTGTGGTCAACGCGCTTACGAAATCGGGAACAAACCAGTTTCATGGCGACGTCTACGAGTTCCTTCGCAATAGCGCCCTGGACGCCAGGAATTATTTTGATCCGGCGACCATCCCGGAATTTCGCAGGAATCAGTTTGGAGCCTCCGCCGGTGGTCCGGTCCGCAAAGATCACGCGTTTTTTTTCGCAGACTACGAGGGGCTCCGTGAGAACCAGGGCGTCACCGCCACGGTTCCGGTCCCTTCTGTTGCGGCGCGCCAAGGCATACTTTGTTCGATCCCACAAGCCGGTGTTTGTTCGACGACCCAGGTCTCCGGTGCTTTCAACCCTGATCCCGCCACGGGAATCGACAAGGCGGTCCTTCCCTATCTTGGTTTGTGGGGCCTGCCGAATGCGGGAGTGGTAGGTAACGGTGACCTCGGCTTCTACTCTTTTACCGCGCCCCACATTACCTCTGAAAACTTCGGAACGGTGCGTGTGGACAACCGATTTTCGGACAAGGATAGTATCTTTGCCAGCTACCAATATGACTCGGCTACTGCCACACAGCCGGATCCAGCAAACGACGTTCTGGTCGGAAACACCACAGGACGAACCTACATCGCCATTGAAGAAACGCACATCTTCAGCTCGCAATTGATCAATTCGGCTCGCTTCGGACTCAATCGCTCGGTGCATACTTCCCAAGGCATCAGCGCCATCAACCCGCTGGCCTCTAGTACCGCCCTCGGTGAGAGCGCCGGTGCTGATAACCCACAGATTGACGTACCGCCGTATGTTTCGATCCAGCCCGGGTTGAACCAGATCGAGCGAGTCAATTTCCACTCGAATTCATTCCAGGGATACGATGACGTTTTCTGGACGCGCGGAATTCATAGCCTGAAGCTCGGCTTTGCCGTTGAGCGAATCCAGACCAATGCATTCAATCCCGCGCCGGTGGGCGAAGTTGTCTTCGGCACTCTGGCCGATCCAACCAACGGCGGATTTCTTACCAACAATCCGCTGACTCTTTTTGCTCCGATTCCCACGGCTCCCTTTATTCCGTTCGGCTTTCGGTCCACCATTTTCGGCGGCTACGTTCAGGACGACATCCGTTTACGTCCTACTCTCACCGTGAACCTGGGACTTCGCTACGAGATGTCCACAGTCCCTTCGGAAGTCCGCGGCCACTTGTCCGCCTTGCACAGCCCGTTTAATCAGACCTTTCAGGACGCCGTCATCGGTAATTCCATCTTTCAGAATCCGACATTCCGCAACTTCGAGCCCCGCATTGGTTTTGCGTGGGACCCGTTCGGCGGCGGCAAGACCTCGATTCGCGGCGGATTTGCCATTTTCGACGTTCTTCCCCTTCCTTATGAGATAGGCCAGTTTGCAACCAACGCCGCCCCCTTCACGGAAAATGGAGCGGACAACAATTTGGCGCCGGGATCGTTTCCGACCGGGGCCTTCAACGATCTGGTGGTCAATGCCGCGGCGGATACCGGCCTGCGCCTCCCTTATATCCAGCCCAATCCCAAACGGAACTATGTCATGCAGTGGAACCTGAACCTGCAGCGTGAGCTTGCGCCGAATCTGACAGCGATGGTTGCCTATGTGGGATCTCGCGGTGTGCATATGGAATTCCGTGCCGACGATATCAATACCGTGCTCCCGCTGCAGACTTCCGCTCCCCCCTATGTCTGGCCGCTGCCAGGCACTGGAACTCAGATCAGCCCCGCGATCGGTCAGATGGATACGCTGCAATGGACCAACGACTCCTATTTCGAAGGTTTTGAAACGCAAATAGAAAAAAGAATGAGTCATGGATTCGAAGTCCAGGGCAGCTACACCTGGAGCAGGGCTATCGACGGGGGAGACGGAGCCATCGCCAGCGACTCCTTTCTGAATTCAATCCCCAGCTTGTTGTTCTTTCTCCCCAAATATCGCCGCGCTGCTGCCGACTTCAACGTCGGGCAGAACCTGACCATCAATTATCTGTGGAATATCTCCGCTCCCGCGTCGTTTCACGGGCCCGCGGCATGGGTCGCCAAGGGTTGGCAGGTCGGCGGCATTCTGGAAATAAAGAGCGGCATGCCCTTCACTCCGTTGATCGGCGGAGACCCGCTGGGCCTGAGAAATACCTCTCCGTTTGCCTACCCGGACCGCCTGAGGGGGCCGGGATGCTCCTCCCTGGTCAATCCCGGCAATGCCAATAACTACATCAAGCTGCAGTGCTTCGCGCTTCCGGCCGCGACCCCCGCGACTGCCGCCCAGTGCGTACCTTTCGCTTCGAACGGCGTGACCGCGGTAGGTACTTGTTCGAATGCCCTTGGTAACGGCGGGAGGAACGAAATCTACGGCCCTGGCCTGGTCGATTTCGATTTCTCCACGTTCAAAGACAACAAAATAAAGGAAAATCTGGACCTGCAATTTCGCGCGGAATTTTTCAACATCTTTAATCACACGAATTTCAACCCCCCGCTGGCTAACAACGTCCTGTTTGGCCAGGACGGATCTCTGAATGGAGCAGCGGGTGCTCTTGATTCCACCTCCAGCAGCAGTAGAGAAATTCAGTTTGCGCTGAAGCTTATTTTCTAATCGAGCGCTACAATCGTTGCGGAGCGAACCGAAGCGGCTTGGCCTGTCACACTCCGGGCCCCTTTGTGATATCGGTGCTTCCAAGGAGTTCCTATGTCCCGAGAATCGTCGCGATATTTGCCTCTGGTTCCGATTGCGCTTGTGGCGGGAATATTCCTTCTGTTCGCCGGGCCCGTCTGGAAAACTACGGCGGAAGCGGCTGTTCATCCGAGAAAAGCGCCGGCGAGCAAAGACCTCTCCACCACCGACGATCTGCAGCGCTCCATGCATCTCGACCGCTACACGCTTCTGGCAAACAGCGGCGCCCTCCGCGGCGAAAACATCTATTTCTACAAGTGCTGGATGTGCCATAACAAATACGCCAAGGGCGGCCCCTACCTGAAGGAGCTTTTCAAGCAGGAGAATCTGGTCAATGGCGAGCCTGTCTCCGACGAAAGTGTCGCACAATTCATCAAGGAAGGCGCCGCCGGAATGCCCTCGTTTAAGACGACGCTCTCTGAGGCGCAGGTCGCCGACCTCGTCGCCTATATAAAAGAAGGAAAGTGCTGCGTCGAGGGCGAAGATCCCCCGAAGAATCCCTGGTATCGCGCCGAGGAGCATCCCTGGCCGGTGCAGAGCGGCCTGCACGGGGGCGCCACGGGCATCATTAAGATCGCCAGCGGCGATTCACCCGAAGGGATCGGTGTGCAATTGATCGCGCCCAACGGCGTGCGCACCACCGTGTACACCAACGCCGACGGCAAGTTCGAATTTCCGCTGATGAGAGCCGGGTCCTACACGCTGCGCATTCCCACGCCGTTGCTCTTTAATCCCTACCTAAGAGCATCGGTCGCGATCGACGGCGCCACCAAGCTTGAGGACATCGTCCTTGATCGCGTCTCCCAATCCGATGCGCTGGCTGCCACACCCGAAATCCAATCCCAGCTCAGCAGCGCCGAGCTTCTGTGGAACCTCCCCGGCACGGCCCAGGAAAAAGCCATCTTTCAGAAAAACTGCTCCTCCTGCCACTCCTGGCAGCAAATCTTCCGCAACCGCTACGACGAGCGCAGTTGGACCGCCATCGTCGACCGCATGACGCATTATTCCGGCACGTCGCTGGTCGTGCGCCTCAAGCCGGCGGCCGAAGGCGCCGGCGGCTACACCCGCCCCGACGCCACCAGCGAAGACGAAGTTCACACCATCATCAAGTGGCTCTCGCGCGTTCGCGGCCCCGACTCCCAGGACGAGTCCTACCGAATCTTTCCCCGCCCGCAGGGCGAGGCCACCAAAGTGATCGTTACCGAATACGAGTTGCCCCAGGATTTGCTGGCTCTTCACGACGTGCAGGGAGACGCTAAAGGAAATCTCTGGTTCAGCAGCCACAAAACGCGCTACGTGGGCAAGCTTGATCCCAAAACCGGAGTGGTCAAGGAATACACGATTCCTCTAACCCCCGGCGCCATGCCCGGTACGCACGCCGTCAACGTCGACAAGAGCGGAATCATCTGGTACTCGGAAAACTGGGCCCACAACCTCAATCGCCTCGATCCCGAAACTGGCCATGTCACTCAGGTTCGCATCGACTCTCCGGTTCCGCTCAACGCTCCCGGCTTCGGCAATTTCGCCGTGGCTCCCGACGGCTCTATCTGGGATAGCCGCGACGACAAAATCAGAAAAATTGACGCCGAGACTGGCAAGATCCTGAAAACCTGGCCGCTGCAGATCAGCTTCTCCTACGACAGCCTGATCTCCGCCGACGGAAAATACTGGGCCGGTGGCGGCCTGCCCAACTTTGGAAACACCGCTGAGCGTCTTGACATCCAGACCGGCCAGATCATCAACTCGAACACCGGCGACCACATGTCGACACCAAAGCGCGGCGGCTTTGATCCCTACGGCAACGCCTGGTTTGGTGGCGGCGCCGGCGCCCTGGTCGAACTCGACGCCCAAGCGCAGCGCATGAAGGAATATTGGCCGCCCACCGCCCCCAATCCGCTCACCGACTTCTACGAAGCGATGCCCGACAAGAATGGCGAAGTCTGGGCCGGCGTCCTCCACGGTCGCCAAATGGTGCGTCTGAATCCCAAGACCGGTGCGTGGACCGTCTACCAGATGCCCGAACCGTTCGCCTACGACCGCCGCACCTGGATTGACAGTTCCACCCACCCGGTGACGGTCTGGTATGTCGACTACAACGGCTACCTGGTCCGCGTTCAGCCGCTCGACTAATTCCGAAGGACGATCGTTCGAATGATGCGGTGTGGAAGTTCGATCAGCAGCGTTGAGCTCTGCCGGAGCGGGTGTCACGACCTGCGGAGAATGAAAAGCCAAGCGGGCGGCGATCCAAAGAGTCCCGTGGCCCGCAACTCTTTTTGCGCCCCTGGCCACCGTTCACATTCGCAAACCGATGTAGACCAGATAAACCGCCAGCGCCAGGCCAAACAAGGCCACGAAAATCCCGAGCAGATCGACAATAAAGCCAGCCGGTTCGAAGCGCCCCAATTCCAATTGAGCGCGCGTGCGCCGGTAGCGCAACAAGCCAGCGATGGTCAACAACACTCCGGCGATGATCGCGATTGTCCCGAACCAAACCGAAAGCCCCACGGTGCGCGAACCGTGCCCTTGTACCTGCAGGAACTCCCGAATGGCAATCGCGAAACGCCCGATCGCAAAACCGAAAACAACAATCGCGACCCCGGTCCGTACCCAGGCGAGAAAGGTGCGTTCATTCGCAAGATGATCGCTGGCGTTTTTCGAAGAGAGGTTCGCTGGCTGGGGGCGGTCAGCGATATTCGGCTCCCACATGAGCAACATCATCGCCAATTTCTGCCACGACAACAACACAACTACTTGCAACACATCGCCTGATCGCGCTAGCGTCATCCCGAATATGATCGCTAGCGGCCCAAGCCGGAGTCTGCCATTGCAACCGCGGTTGGACAACCCCAGAATCCAGGAAAACCGCGCGGCACTCGCTGTTGAGCGGGTTCCTCCGCAAGCCCTTGAAAACAAGCATGGATGGTGCAAATTGCTCGGCGCGGTCTGCGTGGCCCTGGTCGTTGCCGCATCCGCGCATCCGCAAGCAGCGCCCCCTAGCAATCTCACGGTTCAAAGAATCTACAGTGTGCCTTCTTTGAGCGGCAGTCAGACGCCGGGCATCGAGTGGTCGCCCGACAGCAAACAGATTTCCTATATCGAATCTAACCCCGCAGGCCTGTCCGGCTCAAAGGAGCTTTGGACCATCGAGGCCGCAACCGGCACACGTAAGGTACTGGTCAACGCCGCCACGCTTTCAAAAGTCATGCAGCCGGAGAAAGCGAGGACGGTGCAGTCGACCGGCCTCGGCCGCATCGAGCCCGAGAACTACGTCTGGTCTCCCCAGGGCGATGCGCTCCTGTTCACCGGCAGCAGCAATCTGGTGCTGCTCAACCTTAAGACGATGGCGCCCGAAACGCTGGTTGGCGGCGCCGCCGACCTGGAAGACGCAAAATTCTCGCCCGACGGCAAATGGGTGAGCTTCGTGCGCGATTTCAATCTCTGGGTCATCAGCGTCGCGGGCGGACGCGCTCGGGCTCTCACCACAGGTGGATCGGAGGCGGTTCTGAAAGGTAAGCTCGACTGGGTGTATCCCGAGGAACTCAACACCGCCACAGCCTATTGGTGGTCGCCCGATTCCTCAAAGATCGCCTACTACCAAATGGATGAGCGCCCGGTCACCCGCTACCCCATCGTGGACATGAGTTCGCCTGCCGGAAACATCGCCTACACGCGCTTCCCTCAAGCAGGCGAACCGAATCCCATCGTGCGTGTAGGTGTGGTTCCCATCACTGGCGGCGCCACGAAATGGATGGACGCCGGCGCCAGTAGCGACGTCTATTTGGCGCGCGTCGATTGGCTGCGCGACAGCCGCCAGGTCGCCATCCAGCGCTTGACCCGCGCACAGAATCGCCTCGACCTGCTCTTTTGTGATGCTTCGAGCGGCGCGTCCAAGACGGTTCTCACCGAAACCGACAAATACTGGATTAACATCAGCGACGATCTTTACTTTTTCTCCGACGGCCGGCGTTTTCTTTGGTCAAGCGAACGCACCGGCTTCCGCCATTATTTTCTCTATGACCTCACCGGCAAGCAGCTCGCGCAATTAACCGATGGCGATTGGGCCATTACCGGCACGAGCGGCTTCGGTCCGGGCGCCGCCAGCCATCCCGCGGTCGATGAAGCGCACGGCTACATTTATTTTCTCTCGAACAAAGACGACGTAGTCGAAACACAGCTCTATCGCCTCTCGCTCGCCGACAAAAGCATTGCGCGCATCACGCGGCAGCCAGGCACGCATGAGGTGATCGTCGCGCCTGACGATTCCGGTTTCGTCGACAAATACTCAACCGTGATGACTCCACCCCGCCAGGATCTCTACAAGTCTGACGGCACGCGCGTCACCACCATCAACGCGAACCAAGTCAACGAGCTCGGCAGCTACGATCTACCGCGCCCTCAATTTCTGAACCTAGCCGCCGACGACGGCACCAAGCTCTATGCGATGATGATCAAGCCCTCGAACTTTGACCCCTCGCGCAAGTACCCCGTGCTGATCGATGTCTACGGCGGACCTCAAGTGCAAAATGTGCGGGACGACTGGGGCGGAACAGGTTTTCTGTGGCTGGAGATGATGGCCGAAAAAGGCTATGTGATTTTCTCGCTCGACAATCGGGGTTCCTACAATCGCGGCCACGCCTTCGAGACCCCCATCTACCACCGTCTTGGAAAAGTCGAACTCGAGGACCAGATCTCTGGTGTGAAATATCTGCAGTCGCTTCCATTCGTCGATGCCTCCCGCATCGGCATCTGGGGCTGGAGTTATGGCGGCTACCTGACGCTTGACGCGCTGTTCAACGCTCCCAGCCTTTTCAAGGCCGGCGTCTCTGTGGCCCCGGTAAGCGATTGGAAGCTTTATGACACGATTTATACCGAACGCTACATGGGCCGCCCGCAGGACAACGCCGATGCCTACAGGGAATCGTCTCCCGGCAACAGTGCCGCGGCCTTTGCGGGAAAGCTGCTGCTCGCCCATGGCACCGGCGACGATAACGTGCACTTTGCGAACACCTCCGAAGTGATCAATCAGATGATCAGAAGCGGCAAATATCCCTCGGATCTGGCCATCTTCCCGGGCCGCGGCCATTCAATCGGAGACCGCCCCGCCCGCCTTCAGCTCTTTGACCGGATTACCGCGTTTTTTATGAGTAACTTATAGGAACGCTGTAGGATGCAACCCGTCGGCCTGGGTTATGATTCTAACTAGGGGCGTTATACGGTTCTGAGCAAGGGACATGAAAGAAGCGAAACTCTTGGCAGCCTGCGGGCTGGTGGCATGGTTCCTGCTCTTTTGCGGCTTCGCCACAGCTGCAGAGTCTGCCGACGATCCCGAGTCGTCGCCAGCTCCCACGATCCTCGATCAGGGTTTTAGCGAACTCTACAGACTGAATTTTCAGGGCGCTCGCCAGCAATTCCTCAGCTATCAGCGTTCGGAGCCCGCCGATCCCCTGGGCAAAGCTGCCGAGGCGGCTAGCTATCTATATGAGGAGTTTAATGACAAGGGCGTTTTCACTTCGGCGTTCTTCCTCAACGACGACCGGTTCTTGGGCGGAGTCGAGGGAAAGCCGTCCGAGAACCGCAACGACAGCTTTCTTCAGGTAAACGCCCAAGCCCGTGAGATGGCGCAGGGCCTGTTGAAATCGAACCCCCGGGATGCGCACGGTCTGCTGGTCCTGACGATGACCGACGGCATGGAATCCGACTACGATGCGCTGATTGAGAAGAAGCAGTTGGCAGGGCTCAGCATGATGCGACGCGCCGAAAGCGAAGCGAACACGCTGCTGGCGATCGATCCCACCGCGCAGGATGCCTATCTCGCCCTGGGCGCCAGTAACTACGTGATCGGCTCGCTTCCGGGTTACAAGCGTTTCTTTTTGAAAATCGGCGGCGTCCACGGAGACAAGGAGCGCGGAATACGGCAAATGCAGCAGGCGGCCGATCATGGCCACTATCTGAAGCCCTTTGCGAAAATCTTGCTGGCCCTTGGTTACGAACGGGAACATCAAGTCGACCGCGCCAGGGTCCTGCTGGCCGACTTGACCGCTCAATTTCCTGAAAATCCCCTATTCGCACACGAACTGGCGCTCATCGAAGACCCGTCTCGCAAACCGTGATTGTCCGCGCGCCGGGTTTGCATCCCCCCAACCTATTTCAAAAGCGCGGGGATTCTATCGGTCCCCATGTAAGGCCGCAACGCTTCCGGAATCACAATCGATCCGTCGGCTTGCTGATAATTTTCGACGATCGCAATCCAGGTCCGTCCCACAGCCAACCCGGAGCCGTTGAGCGTATGAACGTAGCCGCTCTTCCCGGCTTTCGCTTTATAGCGGATCCCGGATCGCCGCGCCTGAAACGCTTCGGTATTCGAGCAGGAGGAGATCTCCATGAACTCTTTCGACGACGGAAGCCAAACCTCCACATCGTAGGTCTTGGCCGAAGCAAATCCCATATCGCCCGTGCATAGCAGCACGACGCGGTAGTGGAGTGCTAGGCGTTGCAGCACCGCCTCAACATTTTGCAGCAGGGACTCCAGCTCGTCATAGCTTTGCTCGGGCCGGGTAAATTTGAACAGCTCCACCTTCTGAAACTGGTGCTGCCGCTTGATGCCTCGCGTGTCCTTGCCCGCCGCTCCCGCCTCGGAGCGAAAGCACGCCGTCCACGCGCATACCTTTTCCGGGAGCGACTCGGCGTCGAAGGTCTCATCGCGATGCAAGCTTGTGAGTTCTACTTCCGCAGTTGGTGTCAGCCACAGATCGGTGCCCTCCAGGTGAAACATGTCGGCCGAGAACTTTGGCAGCTGACCCACGCCGGTAAGCGAAGCCGTGTTGACGATAAACGGCGGCAATATCTCCGTGTAACCGTGTTCGCGGGTATGCATATCGAGGAAGAAGTTGGCGATCGCGCGCTCCAGACGCGCGCCGAAGCCTTTGTAAACCGCAAAGCGTGCACCGGCAATCTTCACCGCCGAAGGCAAATCGAGAATCCCCGCGCCTTGGCCGAGCTCCCAGTGAGGCTTGGGAACAAAGTCGAACTCGGGCGGAGCGCCTGATCGGCGAACTTCCAGGTTGTCTGTCGCGCCACTCCCGATGGGTACGCTCGAATGCGGGATATTGGGAACCATGAGCAGGAACTGCCTGAGATCGTCGTCGAGCTGGGCGATGCGCTCATCATCACGCTTGACCTGTTCGGACACTTCTTTCATTCGCGCGAGAATGGCGCTCGCATCCTGCCCTGCCTTCTTCAGGCGGACGATCTCATCGCTGGCCTTATTGCGTTCGGCCTTCCGTCGCTCGGTTTGGGTGATCAGCTGACGCCGTTCGGTGTCGAGCGCGCAAAAGGGCTCGAGATCAAGTCTCAGGTTCCGGTCACGCGCCATCTTCTCGATTGCATCGAGGTGGTCCCGCACATATCCAAGATCTAGCATAGGTTCAGCAGGATACCGGAAAGGGACGCCAACTGAGAAGCCTCCAGCCGCGGCGCCGCGGTCACATTCGGGGTCCGCGCACAGGGCTTGCCGCATTGGATGTATGCCCTGTGATCGGAGTTGGCAGCAGAAAACCAACGGTCTAAGCTCGTACCTCCGGGGTGCTCATGCTCAATGACAGTCGCACGGTCGAAGTTCTAGGAACATTCACTTGTGTCGAGCCGAAGCTCGATGATTTCCACTTTGTGAAGTTTCGGAGTGAAGGTGAAGTCGCCTATCTCACCCTGGACCGCCCCGAACACAACCTCCTGAACGAGCGCATGCTGGCGGAGCTTGCCACCGGCATCAGTTCGCTTGGCGAACGGAGCGAGATAAAGCTGATCGTTCTCGACTCGGCGGCGAAAGCATTCTGCGGCGGAATCGAGTTGGGCGAATACACGCAGCGACGCGTTTTTCAGCTGCTGGACGCGTTTCACAGCGCGTTCTCCGCAATGCTGGATACTTCCAAGCCCGTCCTGGTGATCGTCAACGGGCCGGCATTCGGAGGAGGCGCGGAGCTGGCTGCGCTGGGCGATCTGGTTATCGCCACACCCAAGGCGCGTTTTGCGCAACCGGAAATCAAGCTGGGCGTTTTTCCTCCTCTTGCTGCGGCAGTGCTTCCCTACATCGTGGGACCGAAGCTGGCCCTCGAACTGGTGCTCACCGGTGAAACCATGACGGCGGAACGGGCGCGCGACCTGGGCCTGGTCAACTGGGTTGTCTCCCAAGATGAACTCCAGAACAAGGTCAACGACGTGATTGCCAGAGTGACCGCGCAGTCAGGCCCGGTTCTCACCATGGCCAAGAAGGCCATCCTCGGCAGCCTCGGTCTGCCGCTTCGCGACGGCGTCCGCAACTCCATGAAGGTTTTCCTCAACGAACTTGCCGACCTCGAGGATTCCCAGGAAGGCCTGCGAGCCCTGGTCGAAAAACGCGCGCCCAAGTGGAAGAATCGCTAGGCGCCCGGCAGCGATTTGACACCAACCGGCGCGCAGCTTACACTCGGCGTGAAAACCAATTCAGCTGGCTCGGGGAGATTGGAAGGCCGTGAAATCGGCCACGGTCCCGCCACTGTAATCGGCCGGCGCTGATAGCATTCTCCACTTGTCCCGTTTAACAGGGCAGGGAAGGACCCCCGGAAAAAGCCGTGGCGGCAGCGCCCGAGGGTTTCCGCTCAAGCGATCAGCGAGCGAGCCAGGCCGAAAGTCAGGAAACATCCCGAGTTGGTCGAAGGCGATACTCTTCGCGAGAAGGAGTACGGCCACAAGCCTCGTTCTACTCGCGAGGCTTTTTTGTTGGGCGTTCGATTGGGAAAGAGCCCTGACGTGTTCTGCCGAAGAAATCTGATAGCCGCGGCCGTTGGCACATTCACGCTCAGCTCTTTGCTCACCGTTAGCAAACCAATTCTGTTTGCGGCACCCGCTCGGGCGGGCTCTGGCCGACAGATTTCTTCCCATACGGTGGTGGATGGCGTCGGCCGCCGGGTCGAAATTCCGGCGCCGGTGAAACGGGTGGTGAGTTTGGCTCCGGATTTGACCGAGACAATCTACGCTCTGGGCCTGGAAGACAAACTCGCGGGGGACACCAATTATTGTGATACCCCGCCCGCTGCCAAGTTGAAACCTCACGTCGGCACGGCGCAGAACCCGAGTTTCGAAGCGATCGTTGCTCTTCGTCCGGATTTGATCCTTGCTTCCACCTCGATCAACCGCCGCGAGACGGTCGATGAACTCGCCAGACTTGGCCTCGCCGTCTACGCTAGCAATCCTCACACCGTTCGCGGAGTGCTGGATTCCATTGAAAGCGTGGCCACGGTAATGGGCGCTGCGGCTCAGGGACAAATGCTCACCGCCGAACTGCGGGCCAGGCTTGACACGCTAGAAATGCGTCTCGCCGATGCGCCTCTGGCTCATGTACTTTTCGTGGTTTGGGAAGATCCCTTGATCACCATCGGTCAAAACACCTTCATCGCGGATGCCTTGCGATGGGCCGGCGCTGAATCGGTCATATTAGCCGACCAGAATTGGCCGCAGATCAGTTCCGAAGAAGTCGTGCGACTTCAGCCGGACTACATCGTGTTCACGAGCAATCACTCGGGAGGGTCTAAGGTTTTGCTCGAAGAGCTGCGGTCCCGTCAGGCGTGGAAGGGGTTGCATGCGGTCGAAATGGGACACGTGCTCGAGATCAGCGATGAAATTGCGCGGCCTTCTCCGGGCTTGATCACCGCCATCGAGCAACTGGCGCGCGAGGTGCACCCGGAAGCGTTTACAAATTCCGGTGCGAGTTATCCGCTAGAACTCCACGATGGGCGGCAGATTTCGCAGCAGACGGATTCCCGACAGGAGTGCAGCACTTGCGTCCGTTGACGCCACGTCGGGTACTGGGCATTTGCTTGCTGCTCGGCGCGGTCTTGTTCGTAGCGGTGGTCTTATCGCTCCGGATGGGCGCCTATCCGGTTTCGGTGCGGGATATTGTGGCCACACTCGTCAATGGCGCCTTGGGCCGCAGGGATCAGATTCCATCCGAATTTTGGCTGGTGGTGTTTGGGCTGCGACTGCCGCGCATCGCTCTCGGAATTCTGGTGGGCGCGGCGCTTTCCACCGCGGGGACAGGCTTTCAAGCGCTGTTGCGCAATCCACTGGCGGATCCTTATGTACTGGGCGTTTCAAGCGGCGCGGCTCTCGGAGCCATCCTCAGTTTGATCGTAGCTCCTTTTACGCCAGGCTTGATTCAGATAGCGGCGTTTGCGGGCGCTGCGGCAACCATAGCGGCCGTGTACTTCTTGGGGCGTCGTGGCGGATATTTAGACGGCGCGACCCTCTTGCTGGCTGGAATCATCTCGGCGTCTTTTCTTTCGGCCGTGATCATGTTTCTGATGACCACCTTGAGCGGCCGCGATCTGCGCGGCATGGCCTTTTGGCTGATGGGTGATCTTTCAGCGCCACCGGCGGTCGACCTGCGCTGGCTTTATCTGCTGTTGCTCATCGGCGCCGGTTCGATTTATACCACTGCATCCGACCTGAACCTGATCCTTACCGGCGAGCAGGAGGCCCGCCATTTGGGTGTGAACGTAAGTCGGGTGAAAATCGTCGTGTATGTGGCGGCCTCCCTGCTGACCGGCCTGGCCGTGTCGTTGAGCGGAGCGATCGGATATGTGGGACTGTTGACCCCGCACGTGATGCGCATGCTTTTTGGAACCGACTATCGCGTGCTCATTCCCGCATCGGCGCTCGGCGGCGCAATCATCATCGTTTTGGCTGATTTGCTTGCGCGCACCATCGTCGCGCCAACCGAACTACCGGTGGGCGCCATGACCGCCATTGCCGGCGCTCCGGTTTTTATCTACTTGATGCGCAGGAGAGTAAGGTGAGCGCGGTCGGCGGATCTCAGGCGGCCCTGGCAGGGGAAAAGGGCGCCGCCGCTACGGTGCCCCGCTTGAGGCTCAGAGTCGAGCAAGTCAGTTTCGCTTATTCCGCGACCGGTCGTCCGGCCCCCACGTTTACGCTCGGGCCAACGAGCTTCGAAGCACAAGCTCGTGAAATTGTCGCTATTCTCGGGCCAAACGCGAGCGGAAAATCCACTCTGCTCCGGCTGCTGGGGGGATTGACCAAGCCGCTCGCGGGCCGGATTGAGGTGGACGGCGAAGAGGTTAGCTCGCTCGATCTGCGGACGCGGGCCCGGAAGATCGCGCTCGTACAGCAGGAAAGCGAGCTGCTTTTCCCCTTGCGGGTGTGGGAATACGTGCTGCAAGGCCGGTACCCGCACGGTCGGCGGCTGCGATTTGAATCCGACGAAGATTGCCTGATGGCAGGGAATGCGCTCGCGCAAGTTGGCGCGGAGTCCTTGCGCGACCGCTGGATGAACGAGCTGTCGGGCGGCGAGAAGCAGCGGGTGATCCTCGCCCGGGCGCTCTCTCAGCAGCCTTCCCTACTGTTGCTGGATGAGCCCACGCAGCACCTCGATATCGGCGGCAAGGTGGAGTTACTCCGGCGGCTGCGGCGGTTGGCGGACGAACACCGGCACACGGTCCTGGTGGTGACGCACGAACTTGATCTCGCCGCGGAATTCGCCGATCGCATCGTCCTGTTGCATAAAGGAAAGTGCTTAAGGGTAGGAACGCCTGCGCAGGTCTATGAGCGTGAACTGCTCGAGGAAGTTTTTGAAGCGCCGCTCGAAATTGGAATGCGGCCGGGCGGGCGCCCTCACGTCACTCTGCGCGAGTCGCGTTAGAGAGTTTTGTTTCCGCAGAGGCAAACGAGCTCTGCAAGCGGCATGGGGTCAACCTCGCCCTATCCCGTAAACCATCCACCTGAGACTCCGCGTAAGGGAAGACGGTGGAAAGCCGTCGCCGCCGCGCGACTGTAAGGCGAAGAAGTTTCGGCGCAAGCCACTGACCTCGGGCAGAGAATCCCTGCGATTCGAAGCAAGGTTGGGAAGGCCGCGCTGTGGCCCCGAAATGGGGTGTTCGCCGAGCCAGGAGACCGGCGGAGTCTCAATCCGGAGGCACACGCATCGCGAGTGTTTGCGGACAACCTTCAACTCCCGCGCGAGAGGGAGAGGAGGAATGAGATGCGACGGTATTCTCTTTTGTGTGTGGGCATCGCGGTTCTCGGAAGTTTGGTCCATCCTGCAGTCGCTCAAAAACAATCCACAGCCACAATCAACGGAACGGTTACCGATCCGAGCGGCGCCGCTATAGCAGGGGTCACCGTAATCGTTCAGATAACGGATTGCCCATCACCCCCGATGCAAACTCGCAGCGGCGCGGACGGAAGGTTTTCCATCGATGTGCCGCCGGGAAACTACCATGTCGTCATTCAGCAACGCTCGTTTGGGCGAGTTGAACAGGACTTCCGTTTGGCCCCGGGCGAGAAGCGGGACTGGAACCTCCGACTGGAGCTTGAGCGAACCTCGTCGAACGTGGTCGTGACCGGCTCGGCCGAACCGGCGCTTGCCGAGACCACGCCCGATCTGGTCGAGGTAATCACGAAAGAGCGAATGGATCAGCGCCAGGAGCTATGGTTCACCGATTTAATCGCCTCGGAGCAGGGCGTGGCCTTTTCCAGACTGGGCCCCTACGGTGGAATTACCTCGTTTTTTCTCGATGGCGGGAATTCGAATTACACCAAAGTGCTCGTGGACGGCGCGCCGGTCAACCAGCCTGGAGGGGCGGTTGATTTTTCGAACTTCACCGTTGACAACATCGACAAAATCGAAATCGTGCACGGCGCCTCAAGCGCCCTGTATGGCTCCGATGCCATGGCGGGCGTGATCCAGATTCTTACGCATCGCGGCACTACCGAGACACCGCAGATCATGCTCGAGGCAGATGGTGGAACCTTCGGAAGCGGCCACGGCGCTGGACAGATCAGCGGCCTGCTGGGCAAGTTCGACTACTCTGCCGCCGCGGGATATTTTGCAACCGATGGTCAAGGGCCCGGCGATTCCTTCAGGGATGCGACCGCTTCCGGAAACTTGGGATGGAAGTTCTCTGACACCGATACTCTTCGCCTGACGCTTCGCAATAGTTCAAGCGATGCTGGACAGCCCGGCCAAACGCTGCTGCCGGGTGGAGCGACGCCTGGGCAGAGCAGCGATATCCACGACTTCGAGGGGAATCTGGGCTGGAATTTCACAACCGGTCCGCACTGGCAGCATGAGCTGTCGGCGTTCGAATCACGTTTCCAGCTGGTGGAAGTATCGCCCCCCTTTGGGGCCTTCGAATCAAAATACAATCGGGCTGGCGGGAGGGAGCAGTCCACATATCTTTTCAAAAATGGAAGCTTCACCGCCGGTTATGAAAATGAGGCGGAGACCGGACCCGGCGCCAGCCGACACAATCAGGCGGGCTACCTCGAGGCACGCTATCAGTTCGGAGGGCGTCTTACCACAATTTTAGGCGGGCGAGTCGAGGCCAACGGATTCTTCGGTACTCGCACCGTGCCTCGCGCCGGGGTCTCTTACGCCCTGCGAAAGGGCAGCGCTTTTTGGGGGGCGACGCGGTTCCGAGCTTCCTATGGACAGGGAATCAAGGAACCCCAGATTCTTCCTTCCCAGTGCGGTGCTCAGCTGAAACCGGAACAGAGCACGACCGTCGATGCGGGCATCGATCAGTTCTTGGCCGCCGACCGCCTGCGGTTCTCGGCAACATTCTTTCACAATGACTTTCGGGACATCGTCAGTTTCGCTTCCGCCGGTGCGGGCGCGAATTGCCCGGCCTTTGGTGGCAATTATTTCAACACCGACAAAGCACGCGCCGCGGGCGTAAATTCTGCGGTTGAAGTGAAGGCCACCAGCTGGCTCGGTCTCACCGCTACCTACAGCTACGACGATTCGAAAGTTCTCGCGGCGCCCAACGCGTTCGATCCGGCGCTGGCGCCCGGCAACCGGCTTTTCGAGAGACCGCTGCACTCCGCGAGTCTGCTCGCCAACGCTCATTTTCTGCGCATGAATTGGAACCTTGGCGGTTTCTACGTGGGGCGCCGCACCGACAGCGACTTTCTCGGTTTGGGCATCACCAGCGTCTCAAGTTACCTGCGGCTTGATCTTGCAAACAGCATCGATTTGGGCCACGGCCTTTCCACCGTGGCGCATTTCGGAAACCTGCTCGACCGCCACTACCAGGAAGCTGTGGGATATCCGGCGCTGGGGTATAACTATCGGCTTGGTCTCAAATATGTCTGGGGCGGCGAGAGATAGGTCCGGGCAACCGGCGAGGGTGGCCGCCTCTCCCTCCACAGGGCTCCCATCGCCGGTTGAGTTTCGATTGCGGGAGAGCGGGTAGGTCCGGCCTCACATTTCCTAGGGTGAGTGCTATACTTTTTGCTTCCTTATGACTCGTACCAGCGCCGCAATGGCCCCGATTTCGCCCGAGGTCCTGGACCGATACGAAGCGGTGATCGGTCTGGAAGTTCACGTGCAGCTCGAAACGCTAACCAAAGCGTTCTGTGCGTGCTCGACAAACTTTGGTGACGCGCCTAACTCGAATACCTGCCCGGTTTGCCTCGGTTTGCCCGGAGCGCTACCGGTGCTCAATAAGAAGGCGCTGCAGCTGGCGCTGGCAGCGTCGCTGGCTCTGAACTGTAAAATTCAGGAGCGCTCGCGCTTCGCTCGCAAGAACTATTTCTACCCGGACCTTCCGAAGGGCTATCAGATTTCGATGTATGAACTGCCCCTGGCGACCGACGGGGCGCTGGAAATCGAGCTCCCTGGAGGAGCCCAGCGCGTGGGTATTACGCGACTGCACCTGGAGGATGACGCCGGCAAAAGCCTCCATGAAGGGTTTCTGGATTCCGATCGCTGGAGCTACATTGATTTCAATCGCTGCGGTGTGCCGCTGATCGAGATTGTTTCCGAGCCGGACCTGCGCACCTCGGCCGAGGCCTATGCGTATTTGACTACCTTGAAGCAAATTCTGGAATATACCGAGGTCAGCGATTGCAACATGGAGGAAGGTTCACTGCGTTGCGATGCCAACGTAAGCGTACGCCTGCGCGGGGCGCCGGCCTTTGGCACCAAGGTCGAAGTAAAGAACCTCAATTCGTTCCGTTATCTCGCTCGCGCTCTGGAATACGAAATCGAGCGCCAAATTGGCATCCTCGAATCCGGCGGCAAGATCACCCAAGAGACCCGCTCTTGGAACGTGGCGGCAGGGCGAACCGAGCCCCTGCGTTCCAAGGAATTTGCGCATGACTATCGCTACTTTCCGGATCCCGATTTGCTTCCCGTGACTGTGCTCGAGCCGATTGTCGAGCAGGTTCGCCGGTCCATGCCCGAACTGCCGGCAGCCAAAGTGGCTCGATTTATCCGCGAGTATGCCCTTACACCGTACGATGCCGGCCTGCTCACCGGCAATCGCGCTCTGGCCGATTACTTCGAGTCAGCGGTGGGTGCCGGCGCTGCTGCGAAAACCTCGGCCCATTGGATTGCGGTCGAACTATTGCGCCGCTTGAATGATCTGGGCAAGGACATCACCGGGTGCCCGGTATCACCTACCGCCCTGGCCGAGTTGATCGGGAAAGTGGAGAGCGGCAGCATCACCGCCGCCAGTGGAAAGAAGGTATTCGCGAAAATGTTTGAGACGGGCAAAAGCGCGGCGGAGATTATCGGCGCCGAAGGACTGGCGCAGATTAGCGATACGGGCGCCATCGAAAAAATTGCGCGAGCGATTGTGACCGGGAGCCCGGACAACGTAGCCAAGTATCGTAGCGGAAACGAAGGTGTTTTTAAGTTTTTTGTGGGCCAGGTGATGAGGGAGACCCGCGGACAAGCCAATCCGCAGCTGGTCAACGAAGTGGTAAAGCAAGTGCTCTCTGAATCCTGATCGGACCGCCATAAGCCGGACAACGCATGCTCAAAGAAGGCGACAACGCACCGGACTTTCGCGCCACGGCCGACGATGGCCGCACGGTTGCACTTTCCGACTATCACGGCCAAGCCTTCATACTGTACTTTTTCCCGAAAGCCAACACCCCTGGTTGAACAAACGAAGCGTCCGAGTTTCGTGACGCGATGAAGGGTTTTACAGCGCTGCACACAGCGATCGTCGGATGCAGCGCGGATTCCGTTGAGGCGCAGGCAAAATTCAAAGCGAAATACGATTTGAATTTTACGTTGCTATCCGATCCTGATTTTAACCTGATTGAAGCCTACGGCGCCCGGCGCATGAAACGCTTCCTGGGGAAGTCTTATCTGGGAATTGTGCGAATGACCTTCTGGGTTGGAACTGATGGCAAGATTCGGAAACTGTGGGACAAGGCATCGAGCAAGGGCCACGCCGACGAAGTGCTGGCGGTCGTTAAAGAAGCAGGGAAATTCGCGGTCAGCGGCTAGATCGAAACGGTAAACCCATCTCCCTGCGGTTCAATCAATGCATTATCGATCAAGCGCGTTTCGCCTATACGCGCTGCGATCAGCAGGTAGCTGGCGCGGGACAGGATCATTACCGGTTCGAACGTTTCCACATCGACGATCTCCGCGTAATCGAGCGCTACGCGCGGCTGGGCGCCGATTACGCGGCCAAGCTTGGCTAAGAGCTCCACAGGATTGCGTTCCCCGGATCGAATTTCGTTGCCAACTGCCTCGAGCGACCGGAACAGCACAGTCGCCGCTTCGCGGTCCCCATCGGCAAGATAGGCGTTGCGCGAGGAAAGGGCCAAACCGCTTGCTTCTCGAACGATGGGACAGGCGACAACCTCCACGTCAAGGTTCAAGTCCCGAACCATCCGGCGGATGATTTGTACTTGTTGCGCGTCCTTGCGTCCGAAGTAGGCCATGCGCGGCTGGGCGATTTCGAAAAGCTTCAACACCACCGTGGTGACGCCGCGGAAATGGCCGGGGCGCGACTTGCCCTCGAGCCGGTCACTCAATCCCTCGACGATTACGGCTGTGCCGAAGCCCTGCGGATACATTTCCGGTGCCGAAGGCGCGAACAAATAATTCACCCCCAGCCGTTTGAGCGTATCGCGATCGGCTTCCAACATCCGGGGGTATTTCTGAAAATCCTCGGAGGGCCCAAATTGTTTGGGGTTCACAAAAATGGAAGCGACCACGGGTGAGCATTGCATCTGAGCTTGGCGAATGAGAGAAAGATGTCCTTCGTGCAGCGCTCCCATGGTAGGGACCAGGCCGAGAAGGTGGTCCTTCTGACGGGCCTCCTGCGCGATCTGCTTCATCCACTCGATGGTAAGAACGGTTTCCATGCTGGTTGAAGAAGCAGACTAGAAATCGCGGGCAGGTATCGCTGCGCCATGAGGAATTGGAATGATCATGAGCTGGCCTGGGCGCTACGCTCGCGATAGAAGGCGATCATATCGGTACCGACAGGTTTCGCGCCCAATTGGCGGAACATGGTGACGATCTGGCCGCGGTGATAGGTGCCGTGGTTCGCGAGGTGTTGCAGGCATTGCCACAGCGGTTGCGAGTAGGGCACTCCGGCCAGCGTCTGGAAGCTCATCACCCGCTTCAAGTCTTCCGGGGTGAGTGAGGCGACATAGTCCAGAAGGTCGCGCTCCACTTCTGCCCAGCGGCGGCGCACCGCGTCAAGATGGGGATAATCCGCGGCGCTGGGGATAGCGGTGGGCGAGCGGCCATGCCAGCGCTCGAGCCAGATCCACTCGGCACCGCAAATGTGAAAAAGGGTGTCCCGCACGGAAGGAAAACTATTGCCCAGATTCCGAGTGAACTGTTCCTCGCTCAGCCCTTCGCAGGCCTCGACAATACGCCGATTCGCCCACGAATCGAAGTCATAGAGCAGCCGAAAATCCTGAACGTTCATGCGAAATTCCCTTCCGCAGACGCTGTGCTTCGAGACTGTGGCTTGCCTGGAAGTATTTTTATGATCGTTGCGGCACCGCAGCAATTCCAGGCAGCTCCGCGGGAGAATGATACGACTCCGCATCCGATGGGAAGCCGCCCTGGCGAACATCCTCGCAATATTCCCCGACGGCGCGCAAAACTTGGGCGCCCAGATCCGCATAGTGGCGGACGAATTTCGGCTTATGCCCCACCGTGAGGCCGACCAGATCGTGAAAAACGATTATCTGGCCATCGCAATCGGGCCCCGCCCCGATGCCGATCGTGGGGATGCGGAGATTTTCGGTGATGCGCGCAGCCAACTCACGCGGCATGGACTCAAGAACCACCGAGAATGCTCCGGCCGCCTCGACCGCGCGCGCGTCGCGCTCCAGCTGTCTTGCCGCGTCAGCGGTTTTCCCCTGCACGTGGAATCCGCCCAGAGCGTTGAATGACTGAGGCGTCAGCCCGATATGGCCCATCACCGGAATTTCGGCTTCGATAAGCTTCGCGATGAGTTCAATGCGCCGTTCGCCACCTTCGACCTTGACCGCTTCAGCCCCGCCCTCCTTGACAAGCCGGACGGCATTGCGGATCGCTTCCTCAATCGAAACGTGGAAGCTGCCGTAAGGCATGTCCGCGACCAGTAGCGCCCGCTTGGTCCCGCGGCGCACAGCGCGCGTATGGTGCAAAATGTCGTCAAGGGTAACCGGCAAGGTGCTGTCATAACCGAGCACGGCCATGCCGAGTGAGTCGCCGACGAGCAGGATCTCCACGCCCGCCTCATCGAGCAGTCGAGCCGTGGGATAGTCGTAGGCCGTCAAACAACTGATTTTTGCTTTCTTGTCCAGGGAAGAAGACTTGCGGGAAACGATGTCGGGCACAGTGATCTTGCCGTTGCCCGCACCAGGTGCGACGCTCATATTGCCCTCCGGTGCCGCTCCCAGAAATCAGGATGCAGCCCACAATCTGGCCAATGGTAACAGATGCACCAGAGGGGCGCAAAGTTTCTATTGGCTGGGGTTCCCGTCGGACGGGTGTAGAGCTGCGGGCTGCAGGCAGCTCGCGTGGATTCGGGCTACCTGGCTTGGTTGATCTTCGTCGTCCTGCTGGTTTTCCAAACGCTGCTCGATCCTTCCAGACAGGAACTAGGGAAGGCAAGCCTTCCCAAAGAGCAGTGCTAGACGCGAGCCACCTGTGCGGGAACCTGTGGCTCTACGCCGCGCCATCCAACCGGACGGCCCTGCACGGCTTCCTTCAGGGCGCGGAACAGCACCACATACATCATCTGGCGGTAATAGAAGCGCTGCAGTATCAAGGGAGCGAGAAGTGTCCAATCTTCCTGCTTTTCGAGCGCGAAGGCTACCACACAGGTGAACAGATCAATCAACATGAACAGAGCAAAAAAGATGAGAGAGCGCTCCACATCCTGCGAGGTCCAGAGTGGCGGAAGCCTGGTGATACGCAATTGCGAAAGACCCCAAAGAGCCAGCGTCAGCACGAACAGCAGATCGATGACCGGCGACACCAGGGGGAGCACAATCTGGAACAGGAAAATGTTGGGGACCGCGATCCAGCCCAAGGTGCCATATTGGGGCTTTCCCACCGTGTCGCGGTGTTTCCAGATCGCTTGCAGCGTGCCGAAGGTCCAGCGAAATCGCTGGCGGATCAGCGCGTCGAGGGTTTCGGGCACTTCGGTGCGTCCGATGGCCTCTTCGTCGTAGAGGATCTTCCAGCCGTCCCGGCGGATCGTTAGCGTGAGGTCGGTATCTTCGGCCACGGTGTCTCCGGAAAATCCTCCATGGCTTCGCAACAGATCCGTGCGCCATGCACCGACTGCGCCAGGAACAACGGGAATGCAGTTCAGCAGATCAAAGGCGCGCTTTTCGAGGTTTTGGCTGGTGATGTATTCCAGCGCCTGCCAACGGGTGAGCCAGCGGTTGCGGTTCACCACTTTCACGTTGCCGGCGACAGCGCCGACTTTGGGATCAGCGAAATGGCGGACCAGCAGAGGAATGGCATCTGCATCCACGATTGTGTCCGCGTCAATCGAGACGATAATCTCGCCGGTAGCCTCCGACAAGCCGTGATTGAGAGCCGAAGGTTTTCCATAATTCGACTGCAATAGCAAGCGAACGCGCGGATCGCGACCAAAATGCGCGCGCACCAGTTCGGCGGTCCGGTCGATCGAACCGTCATCGACCACCAGAATTTCGAGCTTCGGGTAGTCGGAACAGAGCGCGGAGCCGATCGTATCGCAGATGACCGCCTCTTCGTTGTAAGCCGGAACCAGGACCGTTACTCTTGGCTGGTAATTGGGATCGCGCGGAGGAGACGGCCGAAGCTTTTCGACCAGTGCCAGAACGCCTATGATCAGCGCCCGCCCACCCACGAGCAGAATTCCGGCCACAAAAATGAAGGCGATGCCGGCGCGCGTCCACCGGAACACGTCGAAGATAAATGCATCGGCGCGAACCAGCAGCCATTCACGATGGCTCAGTTCCGGCATCACCTGAGCGCGCCGCTGCCCCAGTAAGTCTGACACGGAAACGAATTCGTAACCCTTGGCGCGCAGACCATCAATGATTTGCGGCAGCGCCGCTAACGTGCGGCTGCGATCACCGCCGCCGTCGTGCAAGAGAATGATGTTCCCCTTGTTCGCCTCGGTGTCGTCGAGCACGCGCCGCACGATCGTTTCCACCGGCGGGGGAGCCATGCCGTTGGCTTCGCCCCAGTCGTGGGGATCGATACGCGCGCCGACGATCACGTAGCCCATGGCCTGCGGGATCGGGAGCATCTGAACCTCGCTGGCCGTTTCGGGTTGATGGTCGATTCCGTAAGGGGGCCGAAACAGCGTCGTCTTGACGCCGAGGCTGCTCTCGATAAGCAGCTCGGTAAGATTTAATTCCAGCTGCAACTGCGTTTTTGAAATGATGTCAAACTCGGGATGCGTGAAAGTGTGGTTGCCGATTTCCTCTCCCTGCAGGAACTCGCGTTTGACGATTTCGGCTCGCTGATTGGCGGCATCACCGATTACGAAAAAGGTCGCCGGGGCATTCTTGTTTTTCAGAACATCCAGAATTTTGGGTGTCCAGGCGGCGTCCGGGCCGTCGTCAAAGGTCAGGGCGACTTTGTGCTCGGCAGCGCCTATCTGCTGAATCCGCCAGGAAAGCGGATAGCTCTGAAAGCTCTCATCGTCAATCACGTCGCTTTCAGAATCATAATCGATGGTCCGAGATCCGCTTTGCGGCGTCGCCGTCACCCGCCAGATGTCTCCATCCCCTTCCAGAATCAGGTCGTAGCCCGGGGGGATTTCCTGCAGTTTGCCGCGGATCTCAGCGGTCGGATTGGTGGAGTCCCAGATGGACCACAACGAAGGGTCTTCCATTCCCAAGCGCCACAAGGCCGTGCCGCGCACTCCGGCCCGCTCGGCTTCCCGGATTTGATTGTAGGCGGTGACGCCGTCCAGCATCCAGACCGTATGAACCCGGTCTTTTTCGTCTTCGTAGGAATAGTGCGGATTGAAAGTATCGGGGTCAAAGACAATGTCCGCTCCGGATTCAACCGCGGTGACGACACCCTGTTGAAAAGTTACCGCCTGCGCCACCGGGCGCGCCGCGCGTCCAACCTTCGCGGGCCAGTCATAACCATAGTTCGCGATGCCCATCACAATCTTATCCGGTGGAACGAGCTTCACCATATTTTCTATGTTGCGGGCGAACCAATCCTGAGGCGCAATCGGTCCCGGAGACGATGTAGGCCAGTGAAAATCGTAATTCATCAGAATGATGGCATCCGCCTGCGAGGCGATGTATCGGTAGTCGTAGCTAAAATCGGCTGCGGGCAAAGCGACCATAAGTTTCAGGCCCTGAGAATGCAGCGCCGATCCTAAGTCATGAACGAAATGTTCGAAATCCTTTTCGCTTGATTTCGGCAACGACTCGAAGTCGAGCACGACTCCCGGCTGGCGTTCGGCGTCGGCGTATTGTTCGAGTTGGGCCGCCAGGCGCTCGCGAGCAGCGGGGTTGGCGAGCATCTGCAACATTTCAGGCGGACACCAGCCCTTTTTGCCGTCATAGTTGTTCACCATCGACATGACCTGCAGATCGACATTCTTGTTTTGGAGTGACTGCAGGAACACGGTGAGCTTGGGATCGGGTTCCGCATCGACCTGCCCATTGGCGGAAACCGCGTGGAGAGCTTCGGGAATCAGCAAATCGATGTCGCGATAGTGCAATTGCAGGGAAGCCAGGCTCGTATAATCGTCGCTGACATAGAAGGCCGCACGGACGGGCTCATAATTTTCCGGAATTCTGCCCAGCCCCGCGATCTTGCGCTTGCGACCTCGGCGCACCACCTTGGCTCTCTGAGCGGAGGGAATCGAATGCAGGCCGCCGCGTATGTCCGGCCGCAGCAGTTCCGGCAAAGCCGGGTTGCGGACGACATTTAGCAGAAACACCACCAGCACCACGGTGAAAAGAGCGCCCGTCAATTCCAGGACCAGCCGCGTCCGCCGCCAGCGCCGGCGCTCCTGATCGTAGAAAATGGGCTTGCGTTCAGGCATTCATGCATTCCAAGCTAGGCCGTATCAAACATACCGAGCGTATGCAGAACATCCAAACTTTGCAAGACGTCCCGGCACAGTGCTTATCAACCCTTACCACTTTTATCCATAATGACAATTAGACGGGACCAAACGCGGCTGGTTAGAGAGCCCTGGCTGTTCACTTCTAGGATGCGCGCAACCGCCATTGTTGCCGTATGCCTGGGATTAACATTGCGCCTGTACCTGGTTCTCAAATTTCCGGCACAGGATTCTGGCGATGCGCCATTCTACATCGAACTGGCTCGAAATTGGCTAAAGAATGGGGTTTACGGGTTTCCGATAGAAGGCCGGCTATCGCCAGTCGATATGCGGGTCCCCGGATATCCGGCCTTCCTGGCGGCCATCTTTGCACTCGGAGGCAATTCCGAGCGTGCGGTGATGCTCGTCCAGACGGTCCTGGATCTGGCAACCTGTTTTGTGGTGGCTCTGATGGCCGCACGGCTGGCTCCGGCGCCCTGCCGCCGCCAGGTGGCGCTCGCCGGATTGTGCCTGGCGGCCCTGTGCCCATTTACGGCCAATTATACCGCGGTGGTCTTGACCGAGACTCTGGTCACATTGCTGACGGCCTTGGCGATCTTGCTCTTGCTCGAAACCGATGGGGGGGCTGGCCGGCATGGCCAAGGCCGCTTCCGCCCATGGTTCTTCGCGGGTCTCGTCGTAGGCTTGGGCACCCTGGTGCGTCCGGAGACGCCGCTGCTACTGGTTGCCTGCGGGCTGCTGTTGCTGGCGAGATGGGCGAAGCCCGCCGATTGGAACAGGCTCTTGCCCGCGGTTGCGCTCATGGCTGCGGGGCTGCTGTTGCCGCTGATGCCCTGGGCTGCGCGGAACTGGAATACGCTTCATGAAGTGCAATTCCTGGCACCGCATTACAGCGAATTGCCCGGGGAATTCGCTCCGCTGGGATTCAATTCCTGGATCAATACCTGGCTGTGGCGGTTTCGGGATGTTTATCTGGTTACCTGGAAGCTCGATGTGGAGGAGATTTCCCTTGCCGATATGCCCGCCTCGGCGTTCGCAACGCCCCAGGAAAAAGCCCGCGTCGCTGGAATTTTCGACCAGTACAACCAAACGCTGACCTGGAAGCCTGATCAGGACCGGCAACTTGCTGATATTGCGCGCGACCGAGCCTTGCGGCATCCTCTGGGCACCTATTTCAAGATTCCGCTGCTTCGCTCGCTCAGCATGTGGTTTACGCCACGCGTGGAGCTATTACCGTTCTCAGGGAACCTCTGGCCCTGGCGCGAGCAATGGCGGGATGATCGGCGCGATTTCCGGGCCACGCTCGCTCTGGTGATCATCAATCTGGTCTACATCAGCACGGCGTTGATGGGTGCCTGGATTGCGCGGCGCAGTCCGGGCACGGCGCTGCTGATGGCCTTCCTAGTCGTGCGCACCGTATACTTCGCTGCCTTTGCTGACGAGGCGCCGGAACCGCGGTACGTTTTGGAATGCTTTCCGGCGGTGATGGCTCTTGGAGCGCAGGTTTTTGGGGGAAGTTTCAGCTCTCTTCCAATGGCTCGGGGTGAATGGTCAGCCGGAAGATCTGCGGGAAACGTTCTTTGACGCGGCCCTCAACCGCGGCGGTGATGTCGTGCACGCGGGTGATGGGAAGATGGCCCTCCATGGCGCAGTGGCATGAAACCAGAATCTTGTGTTCGACCGTGCGCACATGCACTTCGTGGCAGTTGGTGAGCTCTCGATATTCCTGCGGCAGCGAATTCAGAAATTCCTGAACGGACCTGGAAAGCCCGCTCATTTCTTCCGCCCCTGGTATGCGCCCACCGAGTGGCTCGATGTGAATATTCACAAGCGCCTTGGGGTCCGTCTCCTCAAGAATGTCGCGCTCGAGTTCGGTGGCGCGGCGGTGCGCTTCTCGGAGGCTCGCTCGTTCGTCGACCTCGAGATGCAATTCCACAAAGAGCCGTCCATCGAGATGATGTGCGGCCAGCTCGTGAACGGCCAGGCCGCGTCGTTGAGCGATAGCGCGAATCGTTTCGAACAGATGTTCGTTATTGCGGGCTCTTGGTTCCACGTGAACCATCACGTCAGCCGGGATGATCCGCTCGATACTGCTTTCCACGGCGTCGCTCGCCGCGTGCGCTTGTTCAAGGCTGGCCGTGCGTGGAACGCTGATGGTCACATCCACGAAGTAGCGTGGCCCGGCTCGACGGACGCGCACGCGTTCGGTGTTCAATACGCCTTCGGTTTTGTTCACCGCCCTGGTGATGCGCTCGCGAAGCCCGCCGGGAGCGACATCGAGCAGCGCATCGAGCGTGCGGCGCCCCAGCCGCGAACCGATCCAGATAATTACGCCGGCAACGACCAGTGCGGCTAACGAATCGAGCATGCTCAGCCACGGAACGCCGTACTTGATTCCAGCCCAGGCCGCAGCGATTCCGATAATGACCACGAAGGTGCTCCACACATCGGTTGAGAAGTGCAGAGCGTCGGCTTCGAGCGCTTCGCTGGGATACTTCCTGGCGATCCGCTTGAGGGCGCGCGACCGTACCAGGTCGACGCCCAAGCCCAGCGTCAGTATGAGGATGGCGGTAGCGCTCGGCTGAATGGGCACGGCATGAAAGAGCAGGCGCTGAAAAGCTTCCCAGATGATGTATACCGCGGTCAGCAGAAGCAGACCGGTCTCTACGAAAGCGGAAAAGCTCTCTACCTTGCCGTGACCGTAGAGATGTTCAGCGTCGGCGGGTTTATCGGAAACTCGCACCGAAAGAAAAGTGATGATGGCGGCGATCAGATCAAGAATGGAGTGCAAGGCTTCTGAAAGGATGCCCAGGCTTCCGGTCGAGACCGCCAGGAAGACCTTAAGGAAAACGAGCACCACCGCCGAGCCCACCGAGCCGAGCGCAGCCAGCTTCTTTTCGCGGGTTGCCGGTGAGACGGGCTCTGGCATGGCTGCGGCAATTATACGATGGGGCGGAGAAGTCACTCGCACCGTCTGCAACGGCAGGTTTTCATTCTGGAACAATGCTGTTTTCAATCCGGTTGGACGCGATTACTTCAGCGGCGGCGCGGGAACCAGAGGAAGCCGCCGAGGCTCTCCGTGAAAACCGCGGACTTCCACTTCGTCAAACAGCAGCGACGGGGCAATCACCGTACTGGGGATGCCGCCTTGCGCCGAACCAAACGCTCCGAGAGCGGTGCCGGCAAATCCGCCAGCCGAGTTTTGCATGTAGGTGAACACAGATGCGTCGGAGCCCGCGGCAGGGATATTTCGCAACGAGCGGAGAGTCAGTCCCTGGATAATGCCCCCGCGAACCAATTCTTCTCGTCCGTCACCTACGTAGACCCGGTAGGTCAGCAGCGGCACCCGCATGCCGCTGGCGATTCCGCCCGCGACACCGCTGATAAAATCGGAGAAATCCTCCTGCTCGACCGAGGAAAGCGCCGGATTATCCATTTCTTTTACTTCCAGGCACCAGGGATGTCCGTCGTCGCGGCAGGCGTCGAGAAATTTCTTCTTCAGCGCATCCGGCGTCAGCGGATCGCTCGACTGAAACAACAGATTGCTGCTGAGCGGCTTGGTGTCGGAAAGATCGCCTGCCCGGCCGTGGCCGTTCGAAGGTTCAAAATCCGGCCCCGGCCGGCGGGACATGAGCAGATCTCTTAAAATGCCGTGATCTACCACCGTCACGCGCTGACCTCTCACGCCTTCGTCATCCACATCGTAGGAGCCCAGCAATGGCTGGCCCTGGAAGTCCTTCAACGAGGGGTCGTCGACCAGAGTGATGCTGGTCGGAAAGACGCGCGCTCCTACCCGTCCCGTCCATTCGCTGTTGGCGCCCATGCGCTCCATCATCTGGTCGAAGGCCGGCGCCATCGAAAGCGGAGGACGGGCCCCTGAAAGAGAAGGAGGCAGGACCTGCGCGAGAACAGAAGCTCCGGCAGCCGCGTCGAAAAGCACCGGCCCGGTGAAATCGGGGACCAAGGGGCTCGATCGCAGTTCCATGAGCTGGGTGCCCGCCTGCGCGAGGCCCTTGCCCACGGTCGCGGCATCGGGAAGGTCGGCCGGCTTTGTCCGGTAGGCGGCGTAATAGTTGTGGAGTTCCATGCCATCTTCGGCGTGGGTATCGAGCGCCGCCTCGACTGCGGCGACGCTGCGCGAGGTGCGGATCGTGGTGCCCTCGCTGGTCATCAAATAGGAGGTGACGTAAATTAGGTAATAATTGACTCTCGTGCCGTCGATTTGCTCGAAGTTCTTAAGCACCGCCGAGGCCCCGCGCGCTTCATTGTCCCAGTTTCGCGAGGTCCAATCCGGTTCCATGCGCGGGTCCACTTTTATGATCGGCGGCGCCTGAGAAAAATCATCAATCTCCGGCGCCTTGGTCAGGCTGCGCAGAAAGGCTTGCTTGAGCGACATTTGCGTCACCGCGGCTTTGTAAGCCTGGTCAGTCGCAAGCCACAGATCCTGCCGCAGGGAATTGTAGTCACGGTCAATTCCCACTTGGCCGGTCGATCCAAGAAAGCCTCGGAAACCGTCTTCGCTCACAAAATTGGAGCTGTCCAGATGATCATCACCCACCCGAACGTCTACGCTCATAAACCGGCTGCGGGCCGTATCGCTCGCCAGGAGCGCGCCAAACGAGGCGGTGACGCTGCGGACATCCACATCGAGCAAGCGATATTCGATATAAAACGGTTTGTTCACGCCCGGAAGCTGCAGGCGGGTTCGTGATCGTTCAAGCTCGTCGCGCATGGCCAGCAGAGTTTTGTCGTTTTCTCCCGCCGGGATCGCAGCGGCTTGGGGAGCCGCTTTCGGGCTGGGCTGCGCGGCGCTCAAAGGCATGGCGAATGAGGCGTAAAAAGCAAGAAAGACGGGAAGAACCGCAAACTTCTTCACTGGGCGGCTCCCTTGGTCTCCGGATCGTGTCCCGGCGGCGGGAGGATCGGTGGCCGGTCGGTCGAGCTCTCCTTCTTCTGCACTTCCATCTCGGAAATTAGAATCGCCGGAGCGACAGCAGATACCGGCACCGAGCCGGACTCCGCTCCGCAGTAGCCGTTGAAAATGTCGGGAGTATCGCCCGTGGCCACAATCTTGGTCAGAGAAACCAGCGGCGTCCCCACGATATCAACGCCGCGCACCAATTCGTCCGGTCGGCCATCGGCGAAAACCTTGTACACCACCAGCGGTAGCACTTGAAATGCCTGAGGGTTCCCGCGGCCGGTGAAGGTAAACCCTCCGGCAATATCGTCGATCAGCAGTCCGAACGGTTTTCCTTGTTCTTTTACCAGCTCAATCAGCTTCTGCCGCAGCTGCGCATTGGTCATGGTCTTCGAACTGGAGACGATCAAATTGCCCTGGCGGGCCACCGGAACGTAGCCCAGCTGGCGTCGTCCGTGCCCGTTTGAATGCGGAATGCTAACCAGCGGCGAGCGTCCCATCAGAAACGTTTTCAGCACGCCGTGGTCGACCAGTTGAACCTTCTCCGCGGGAACGCCTTCGTCGTCGTAAGCGTAATTGCCGAGCAGCATTTGGCCCTCAAGCGCCGCCTGCGTGGGGTCATCTTTGATCGAAAGAAAATCCGGGAGGATCTGCTCGCCCACTTTGCTTGTAAAAGTCTGGCCCTCGTTAATGTCCTTTTGACGGAAACCTTCGGCTCGATGGCCGAAAACTTCGTGGAAGAACACCGCCGAGGCACGTCCGGTCAACAGTGCCGGTCCCGCATAAGGATCGATGAGCGGAGCCTTATCCAGGCCTTCGGTCTCCTGAATCATGGTCTGAATGCGGGCCAAGACGACCTTGTCGTCGGGAGCGTCCTTGGGATCGAGCCAATCGAAGTTCGCGAAGCGGTTGATATCCATGCCATCGGGCGCTTTGCTTTGCACGTAGAGTTCGAGCCGGTAATGGACCTGTCCGAAACCTAGCTTCGATCCCTCGCTGGTAACCTGATACTGGTTCATTCCCAAGGCGCTAAATGTGGCGATGGAATTCAGAACCGCAGGCGATTTGCTAAAGGCTGCGGTGTAGCGCCGCACGCGCTCCTCCCAGGGTTTGCGGTCGACGCGGATTTCAACTCGAGGACCCACATAGGTCCGGGGAGCTTCGGAGGAAAAGTCGGGCGCAGCGCCTTCCGCCGTTTGAACCTGCACCTGCTGGCTGGTCTTCACCTTGATCAGCGCTTGGGCGGAGGCTCGGTATTGCCGGTCGGTTTCGCGCCAAATCTCGCGGCGCAGAGTCGGAATATCATCATCGAGGGCACTCGATGTGCCCGGACTTGTCCAACTCGGCTGGCGATCGGCCAGTTTGTGGGTATCGTCGAGTTCGTGGCTGCCTGTGCGCGTCTGAACCTCGAGCCAGCGTCCGCGATCATCGCTGCTCGAAAGCAGCGCGCCGTTTGAGCCCGAGACCGAGGAGTACTGCCGATCGGCCAGCGTATAGCTGATGAAGTAAACAGCAGGATCGCCTTTGGAGAGCGCTGCGACCGAGCGGTCAAGCTCGGTCTGCATGGCGCCCAGGATGGTTTCTCCCGGATCAGAAGGTCGGGGAGAACGGTTGGCGGCAAGCGCCGTCCAGCCGGCTCCGAGCATTGCTACCATCCCCAGCGATAGTCTAAGTCTTGAGTGAGGTTTCATGGTTGCACAAAGTCTAGTAGTTTAAAGTAGTATTCCGGAATTCCCAAATAAAAAGCCTGGCAAAGCCGGGTGGCGCACTACGGTGCCCTGGGACCACAACAGTCGGTTTGGCCTGCAAAGGAGAATTAGATGCGCGCAATGGTGGTTCGGAGGTATGGGCCGCCGGAGGTTTTCGAATTGCGGCAGTCGCCCGAACCCCAGCCGAAGCCTGGTGAGGTGCTCATCCGGGTTAAGGCCATTGGCGTCAACTTTGCCGACCTTCTGCAACGCATGGGGCTCTATCCGAAGGCTCCGAAGCCTCCCTTTATACCTGGCCTGGAGGTTGCCGGGGTGGTCGAGAGGACCTCAGAAAGCGGAAGGCCTGCGGCGGGCATGACTCTTCGGCCCGGGGATGCCGTCGCTGCGCTGACCAAATGCAGTGCCTACGCCGAGTGGGTGGCGATACCCGCCGACCAGGTATTTCGTCTGCCGCCGGGGATGACATTTGAGGATGCCGCGGCGATTCCGGCCAACTATCTGACGGCTTACCACTCCATGTTCGCTATGGGCAATCTGCAGCCGGGCGACCGCATTCTCATCCACGGAGCGGCCGGAGGAGTGGGAATCGCAGCGGTGCAACTTGCGCGGGCGCGCGGTCTGCTCATCTTTGGAACGGCAGGAGGGTCCAAGCACGAGTACCTGCGCAAAATCGGCGTGGACCATGTGATCGACTACGAAAAGGCGGACTTTGTTCAAACCGTTCGCAAATTTGCGCCCGAAGGGATCGAAATGGTCATGGATCCTATCGGCGGCAGAAGTTTTTCTCGCAGTTACGAATGCCTGGGCCCCACCGGGCGCTTGGTGGTGTACGGCTTGTCGGCCGCCGCGGGTCAGGGGAGCAGCCGGAACCTGTTCCGTGGCGCTGTTGCGCTGGCCCAGACGCCCCGGTTTCACCCGCTGAAACTGATGGGCGCCAACATTTCCATAATCGGGGTCAGTCTGGGAGGTCTGCAAGCGCGCCCCGCTTTGCTACAAGGCGAGATCGACGAGCTGTTTCGACTCTATGGCGCCGGCAAGATCCGACCGGTCGTAGGAAAGACCTTCCCCCTCGCGCAAGCTGCCGAAGCGCACCGCTATATCCATGATCGCAAGAACACCGGTAAGGTAATTCTAACCATCAAGTAGCGCTATTCCGCGGCGGAAGCTTCCAGGTGCAGAGACAAAGTTGAGCCCCTCGCGCAGGAGAATTAACGTGTGGCGGCAGCTTTCGGAGTCCGAAGATCGGGGGCCAGCACGTCGATTTGATCGAAGGAGATTTCCCGATACTCCGCGGTTGGAAACTCCTTTTTTATCCCCTCGCGGAAAGCGCTCACATTGCCGGCCAGCACAATGTCGAGATCCTTGGTTTGCATATAGCGCTGTGCCGCGTCTCGGGCCTGCGCGGGCGATACGCCTCTGATCAGGTCAGGATAGCCATCGTTGTAATCCGCCGGCAGATCGAATTCGGCGACGGTCAAAATGCGATCGGCCACCCTTTCGGCGGTCTCTGATTGGATCGGATATACCCCGGCCAGATAAGCTCGGGCGAAATCGAGTTCCGCCGGAGCGATTTCTCCGGTGGACATTTTTGCCAGCAGATCCACGACCAATTTCGTGGCTTGCACCGTGCTTTCTGTTTTCGTGAAGGTACCCACGCCAAACGACCCTGCGTAACGATGCGGATTAAACGAGGAATAAGCGCCGTAGGTTAAACCGCTTTTTACGCGGACTTCGGTATTCAGGCGGCTGTTATACCCGCCTCCGAAAATCCGGTTCATCACCACGACCGGAATGTAGTTCGGATCGTTGCGTCGGATTCCCAGAGCCCCCACGCGGATCTGAGTTTGAAAAGCGTCCGGTTTATCGATCAACCAGATATGCTGGCCGGACTGTGCAGAAGGTGCCGGCGGCACCGAGGCGGCCACGTCGAGCTTCGGCCACCCGCCAAAATATTTCTCGGCGGCTGCAAAGGCGACCTCAGGTGCGATGTCCCCGGCGAATGCGAGCAAGGACTGATTCGGTGCGTAGTTGGCATCGTGGAATTTCGCCAAATCGTCGCGAGCGAGCTTTTTCGCAGTTGCCGGCGTGCCTTCTTGGGGCCAGCCATAGGGCGAATTCCCATAGATCGCTCGTCCGAACACCACCGAGGCGAGGTATTCCGGGTCGGAATATTGCACCGTCAGATTGGAGAGCAACTGCTGGCGCTGCCGCTCGAGTTCAGCGCTTTGAAATGCCGGGTGCAATACCACGTCCGACATCAGATCGAGACCGATGTCCAGATCCTTTTTCACAATGTCGAGCGTTACGGCGGTGGAGTCTTTGCCCGACGAGGCTCCCAGGGATGCGCCCACGAAGTCGATTGCTTCGGCGATGTCTCGGGCGGTGCGCCGGGCGGTTCCCTGGGTGAGCATGTTCGCGGTCATCTGGGCGACGCCGGGCATCGCCGCGGGGTCCTTGATGCTGCCGGCGGTCTGAATTACCAGACGGGCCGCAACCGATGGCTGGGCGGGATCGTTCACGACGAACACTCGTAAGCCGTTGGGAAGCGTTTTTCTGGCGGCCTTGGGGAACTGAAAGGCCTTTGGCGCGCCCGGCGGGGGCATTTCCCCGGCGAGCTTTACGCCCGGAGGAACAGCGCCGGTTCCTTTGCTGGCCGGCGCGCTTGTCTCGCGGGCACTTTGTTCATCAGTCTTTGCCGACCCGTCCTGCCTGGCAACGCCTGCGGTCGCCAAGGAAAGAAAAACCGCCAGCAAGCCACAGCCAGTAATTGCGCGTTTCATCACCTCTCCCGCTCTGCGAGCTTTTCGCGACGCCTTCATTGGGATTTCCCCGCGGGGGTAACGGTCAACACCGTGGCGTGTTGGGCCACGAAATATTCCTGCGCCGCGCGCTCGACGTCGGCCGGTGTAACCTTCAAATAGCGATCGAGCTCCGTATTGACCAGCCCCGGATCTTTTCCGATCACGGCCGCCGACGCCAGGGCCACCGCCTTTTGCTCATCGGTATCACGGCCGAGTATGAATCCCGCGATTTCCTGGTTCTTGGCTTTGTCAAGTTCCTTGGCCTCGACGGGCTTTTCTTTTAACCCCTCCAATATGTTTATGACCGCCTTCTGGCCCTCATCTGCCGGGTGCCCCGGATTCATGATCGCGTAGGCCCAGAACAAATTGGGGTCCTCGCTGAAATTGCCGAAGCCCCCGGCTTGCACGGCGATCTGGTCTTTATAAACCAGAGCCAAATAAAGCCGACTGCTCTCGCCTCCGGCCAGGATATTCGACGCCAGATCGAGCGGGTAGGAATCCGGCTTGTACCGCGCCGGAATCTTGTAGCCGATCACGATCGCGGGCAGAGGTGTATTGGAATACGATTTTTTTACCTCCCGCTCCGCGGTCTGCACTGGCTCCGGCATATCGCGGCGTGGAATGGGCGTCGCCGATGCCGGAATACCCTCGAAGTATTTCCTGGTCCAGCCAAGCGCCTGATCAGAATTGAAGTCGCCGACGATCACGAGGGTGGCGTTGTTCGGTTTGTAGTAGTTGTTGAAAAAATCGCGTACGTCCTGGACAGTGGCCCGTTCGAGATCCTCGATGCTCCCGATGGGCGTGTGATGATAGCCATGCACGGTAAAGGCGGCGGCGCGCAGGTCTTCCTCGAGCGAGCCATACGGTTGGTTATCGACGCGCACGCGCCGCTCCTCTTCAACAACCTTGCGCTCGGATTTAAAGTTGGCATCGTCGACATTGAGGCTCCCCATGCGGTCGGCCTCCAGCCATAAAACCCGCTCAAGATAATTGCTCGGAAAGGTCTCGAAGAAATTCGTGGTGTCGTCGCCTGTTTCGGCATTGTCGAAGCCGCCCACGGCCTCGATAATCCGCGAATGCTCGTCGGCGCCCACGTGAGCTGAACCCTTGAACATCAGATGCTCGAAAAGGTGCGCGAAGCCGGTGCGCCCAGGCTGCTCGTCTTTGCCACCAACGTGATACCACACCTGCAGATCGATGACCGGAACCGAATGATTTTCAAGAAGGATCACTTGCAGACCATTGGAAAGGCTGTGCGTCGTGAAGTCCAGTTTAGGCGGCCGAACCGAGGCATCCTGTGGCCTAGCATCGAGCGGGGCTGCAACCGACGCAACGCACACCCACATCGCCAGCCAGCAAGCCTGTTGAGCGCTGCGCTTAAAAATCTTCATGAATCCTCCGCGTCGGCACCCTCGCCAGACCCCTCCGGTTGATTTTAGGCTCAAGTCCTTCTCAAAGGGCATGAGTTTAATAGACATCCTGGATCCTGGCCCTTGCGGCGCCTGGTTCTTAGACGCAGGCGGTGCGCAAACGATTGCTTCCGCCGATCGCGGGACCTTGCGCAGGGGTGTTTCACAATTCGCATACTCCGGCCAAGGTTTTGTGGGCAGTCCCGGCATTTTGTGTTGCTATGGACTGAGAAACGGACTGAGAAACGGCGAACCGTCCGAAAGCCAGCGGGTGCCTCCATGCGAAGCTTAGTCGGATTAGTGATGGTCTTACTGATCGTCTTTGGCACTTATAAACTCTTTTTCGCCCAGCTGCAGTCGACAGGCAGCGCCTCACCTGCCCGCGCGATTGATGTGGTTGGCGTCAAAAACGACCTGGTTGCCTTGGCGCAAGCCGAACGGATGTACCAGGCCGAACACAACTCCTACGCCACCCTGGAAGAACTGAATTCCAACCGAGCCATGACTTTGACGAAAACGGGCCGCAACGGCTATACCTACGAGGCGGAACCCTCTGACGACAGCTTTCGCATCATCGCTCGCTGCCCCGCCGCAGCCAATCCCGGCTGCGCTAACTACGCTATCGATCAGAATATGGAGGTACGCTCCCTCCCGTAGAGCCGCCGGCTGGCCCTCGCTGACCGGGCCTGGTAAACCACTGTGTTAGAATGGCCGGACCGTGCTAAAGGTCCTTCAGAAGCTGCTCGATCTGCAGAGCGTCGATGTTCGCTTAAACGAAGTCCGCGCCCGATTGGCAAGTTTCCCCAAAAAGCTCGCGGACGCGAATGCCCGCGCGGCTGCGGCCAAAACCGAAGTCGAGCAGAGCAAAGCCGCCCAGCTTGCGGCCTTCAAGGATCGCAAGAAATATGAACTCGACGTCGAGCAATGGAAGGAGAAGGTCCGCAAATATCGGGATCAGACCTCCCAGGTCAAGACCAATGAGGCATACAAGGCGCTGCAGCACGAAGTGCAGATGGCCGAGGACGAAATCGCCAAAGCGGAAGACCGCTTGCTTGAGCAGATGGTTTCTGGAGAAGAATACGACGGGCGCATCAAGGCCGCCGAAAAGCTGCTGAAGGAAGTGGAGGAAGTTGTGCGCGCGCAGCGCTCCCAAGTTGAAACCGACAAGGCGGCGGCGGAAAGAAGCCTCGCCGAACTGAGCGCTGAGCGCACCGCTGTGGTCGCGGAAATTCCTGAGAATTTGCTCGATCACTATGATCGCATCGCCAGAAAGCACAATGGCGTCGCGCTGGCCGAAGTTCGCGACGAAAAATGTGCCGCCTGCGGCATGCGGGTCCGCCCGCACGTGTTTCAGGAAATGCGTCGGCAGGACAATGAGGAGATGTTCCATTGCGAGACCTGCACCCGGATCATCTATTACTCCGAACCCTCCAGGTCGGCTGCCTCCGCCCGCTCCTGCGGCGAATCTTCCCAATGACGCGCCCTAAATTCCTCGCGGTTGAATTGGTATTGCGATGACCGCTTTCTTGAAAACCCCGCCTCCGGCCAGCGCGCGTTTATTCGCGGATGCGCCGCCGCACCCCGGCGGCCCGCCCGCGGGTGTGCACCTAGCCAATATCGACGGCGCCTCGCGCGGGAACCCCGGCCCGGCGGCCTATGCGGTGGTCATCCGCGATCCGGAGGGGAAGGTGGTCCTGGAATTGGCGAAAAGGATGGGCCGCGAAACCAACAACGTCGCCGAATATTACGCGCTCCTGGCGGCGCTGGATTACGCCGCAAGCCAGGGCGTGAATGCGCTGCGCATCCGGAGCGATTCTGAATTGCTCGTCCGCCAAATGCAAGGCCGGTACAAAGTCAAAAGCACCGACCTGAAGCCGCTCTATGAACGCGCCTACCGTATGTCTCGGCAGCTTCGGTATTTTGCGATCGAACATGTTCGCCGCGAACAAAATCGCGACGCCGACGCCCTGGCGAACCTAGCCCTTGATTCAGGTGACGTTTCCCGGGCCTCTTCAAAACTCGCGGCAACTCCGCCCCAAGACCTTCCAGCCACCCAGGCCGCCGAGCCCAAGGCCTCCCGGTCTAAGATCAGCAGTCCGGGGAAAGCGTCTCGATCGGTGACTTTTCGTGCCCGGGTTGAGAGAGGTGCCCTGGTTCCACTGGAACCTCTGGACCTTCCCGAAGGCACTCTGGCCGAAGTCAGCCTTCGTATCCGCGAAGAAGAATAGTCGGACCCTGGGGAGCATCATCGCCTGCGGTCCAGATTTTTAGGGGCCTTGAGGCGCTTCCGCTTATACTCACTACAGGCTTTTTCGGAAAATCGAACGGAGGGCCAAATTGGACACAAAAAGCGGGCGACAACTCGAAGACCAGCCGGGCGAAAGCCTGGTATTGATGCTTCCGGTGCTGGCCATGGGGGTTCTGATCGGAGTGCTCGCGCTTCTGATGCGCTCGACAGGCAAATGGTAGCAGCCCGGGT
This sequence comes from uncultured Acidobacteriota bacterium, assembly GCA_963718485.1. Taxonomy (GTDB): domain Bacteria; phylum Acidobacteriota; class Terriglobia; order Acidiferrales; family UBA7541; genus Palsa-295. The sequence goes on along the minus strand of CAVQZU010000130.1, from coordinate 18,728 downwards.
GGTCTGCTGCGCGGCCGCGAGCTTAATTATGCAGCGGGCCTGGGGTTTGCTTTAGTACGTAGGAACGATACAGCGTGTCGCGCTGTGCCGGGAGGTAGCCCGCATCGGTAATGATGCGGCGGAGTTCTTCCTCATTGGTGCGGTTGCGCACGCCGGCTGCGTACACCACATTCTCTTCGATCAGGATGCTGCCAACATCGTCTGCGCCGAACTGCAATCCCACCTGGCAGATCTTGATCCCCGGGGTCAGCCAACTGGACTGGATGTGGTCGACGTTGGTGAGATAAAGCCGGCTGATCGCTAGCGTCTTCAGATAATCAAACGCCGTGGCCTCCGGTATCTTCCGTCCGAGCGGCGTGTTTTCGGGCGCGAAAATCCAGGGAATGAACGCCGTGAAACCCCCGGTGTCTTCTTGTATCCTTCGCAATCTCTCCAGGTGGTTCACGCGGTGACGCATTTCTTCGCCGCACCCGAACATCATCGTTGCAGTGGTGCGCATGCCGAGTGCGTGGGCCGTCCGGTGCACTGCCTCCCATTCATCGGATCCGCATTTCAGCCGCGAGATACGGGCCCGCACTTCGTCGTCCAGAATTTCAGCGCCGCCCCCCGGAATGGAGACCAGCCCTGCATCCCTCAACCTCACAATGGTATCGCGCAGAGACAATCCTGAAACTTCTGCGATGCAGGTGATCTCGGGAGCGGAAAAGCAATGCAGGTGCACCTGCGGAAAGCGCTGCTGGATCGACCGTAGCATGTTTTCATAAAACTCGATCCGTAGGTCGGGATGCAGCCCGCCTTGCAGCAGCACCCCGGTTCCGCCGATCGCCAACATTTCTTCGATCTTCTGATAAATCGACTCCAGGGGGAGCAGGTAGCCGTCTTTGGCGCCCAGGGGCCGGTAGAACGCGCAGAACGAGCAGTATTCGGTGCAGAAATTGGTGTAATTGATATTGCGATCAATCTGGTAGGTGGCGACCCGCGGGTCGGTCTTCTCGCGGCGGACTTGGTTCGCCGCCATTCCCAAGGCGATCAAATCGTCGGAGCAAAACGAGATCCAGCGCTTCTTGCGGTGTCAGTCCTATCATGGCCAGCTATTTTAGCAGTTCCGGCTGAGTTTTACGCTCTCTGCTGCAGGCTTGAATGGGAGGGAAGCTCCGCGAACACCAGCGGCTTGTTCCGCGGGATCAGTCCCAACTGAGCGGCTTTCTCAAAATAGAGCCTCAGGCCCGCGAGGTTTTCATCGTCGAGGTCGAAGCGCACGTTTTCGGTGAGATAACGTTCCAGTGCGCCGATGGGCAGATCGAGTTTAATCGAAGCTGCCTCGGCGATTTCCCGCACTCTGTGCATGCCGTATTGCTTCGAGGCCTGGAAATCAGCCACTACATCGGGTGTAATCGCTTCTTTGCGTCCCACCCAGATCGCCAGCACGCACGGTTTTCCCGTCATCTCACGCCACTGGTACGCCACGTCATATACGAAAAGCGTGTCGAAACCCGGCACCGGCATCTCATCGGGGTCGCCCTGGCAGCACTGCTCTCCGCTTGGCAGCTTGCCGCTCACAGTGTCGAGCTTGATGGCGATCCTCAGAGCCGGATCGCCGATAATCAGGGCTGCGTCGGCGTTCTGGAGCATCTCGGAAGGATTGGGCGCGGCATCCACAAATTCCGGACGGATACCCCAGTGGCCCGGCGCCAACATTTTCACCAAAGCCACCGTCGCTCGCGAACTTGTATCTAGGGCGATCCGCTGCACCCGGTCAATGGGCTTCTTCGATACCACTAGCAGGCTCCGGACCTCGCCATCGGCCGCAACGGCCATGCCCGGAAGAGCAACCACCCCCTCGGTTCGCTGGTATTCGATGGCCGGGATAATGGCGACATCCACCTCACCGCGCTGGAGCGCTTCGGCGCATTGGGAAGGTACGGTAAAGGACAGATCGTACTTGCCTGCCAGGGGCCCTTCGGTGAATCCCCAGACCAGCGGCGCCGTGTTCAGGAATTCCACAATCGAAACGCGCAATTTCTCCAAGGTGTTCCTCTAGGGGCTGCTAGGGAAATATAGCACAGGGCCCATCGGGCATCCGCCAGCCTGAAACAAACGGCCAGCAGCGGACCAAGATACTCGGGAGCTGCTCTACTAGCCCCGCACCGGGCCATGGAGTCAAGGTCTACCGAGTTCCCGGGTATGCGACCGAAGCCCGGGAGCTTGGGCCCAAACGCTTGATCAACCAGGCCGCAAGGCTCGCCGATGGGAACGGCGGGGCGGGCGCTCACAAAAAGCGGAGGTCAAGAAAAACCTTGTCTCCCAATCTAGGCCGCATCTACCATCGCTCAGGTGTGGATAAGTCCTTGCCGTGAGGAAACCGTTGAGCTCTCAGGGCTTAACGCGTGCGAAGGTGCAAACCGAACGATTTGATTGGGAAATGAAGGGCCGTCCTGAGGCAGTTACCTGGTAAGCAATTCCGTAAAGTCCTGTTGTAATCATCGGCCCGACAACAGGTTAGGATATGGTAGCTTCGATCTAGGTCGAGCTCGCATCTTATGCTATGGCTGGTTGCTCGGGCCGCTAGAGCTTTTGAGAAATGAGGGTGCGTCCCTTCCAGGGACGCGGAGCAGAATGGCAAGATCACTTGTAATCGTCGAATCGCCGGCTAAAGCCAAGACCATCAATAAATATCTGGGCCGGAACTATAGCGTAAAAGCTTCCTACGGCCACGTCATGGATCTGCCCAAGAAGACGATTGGCATCCTGTTGCCCCCGGAGCCGAATGGCGTCGGCAAGTCAAAGAGCAAGGGTAAGCGCAAAACCAAAGAGTCAAACGGCAAGACCGAAGCGAAGAAGGCTATCAAGACCATCGCCACAACCGCCGAGGAAGAGTTCGAGCCAACCTACGAAGTGATTCCGAGCAAGCTTAAGATAGTCGGGGAACTCCGGAAAGCCGCCGAAAGTGCGGAAAACGTATATCTGGCGACCGATCCGGACCGCGAAGGCGAAGCTATTTCAGCCCATCTTCTTGAAGCCCTGGCCCGGAAGAAATCCGATCGCGGCAAATTCTACCGCGTCATGTTCAACGAAATCACCCAGAAAGCCATCCGCGCGGCCTTTGAGAAGCCAGGGGCGATTGACGAACACTTGGTAGACGCCCAGCAAGCCCGCCGAGTCCTTGACCGCTTGGTCGGCTATAAGGTCTCCCCGGTTCTTTGGGATAAGGTCCGCCGCGGCCTTTCCGCCGGCCGTGTCCAGACCGTCGCTCTGCGGCTGATCGTCGAGCGTGAGCGCGAAGTTCGGGCCTTTATTCCGAAGGAGTATTGGACCATCCACGCCCTGCTCGAGGGCCGCGAGCCGCCGGTCTTTGAAACCAAGCTGATCAAGCGCCAGGGTGAGGATCTCGAGATACCCGATGAAGCCGAAGCGCAACGCATCCTGGCGGAACTCGGGCGCGCCAATTGGCTGGTCGCGAGTGTCACGCAAAGGGAGAAACGTCGCTTCGCTCCGCCTCCCTTTACGACCTCCAAGCTCCAGCAGGCTGGATACAACCGTCTGCGGTACACCGCCAAGCGCACCATGATGCTTGCGCAGCGCCTCTATGAGGGCGTGGAGTTGGGTGAGGAAGGCGCTGTAGCCCTGATTACCTACATGCGAACCGATTCGGTTCGCGTGTCCAACGACGCCTTGGACCAGGTCCGTGGTCTTATAGGATCAAGCTACGGCCAAAAGTATCTGCCCGAGAAGCCGAACTTCTTCAAGTCGAAGAAAGATGCCCAGGAGGCGCACGAAGCCATCCGCCCGACCGATGTTTCGCGCACCCCTGAAAGCGTCCGGCGGTTTCTTCCAGACGATATATTCCGGCTCTACCAGATGATCTGGCAGCGCTTCGTCGCCTCGCAAATGGTTCCCGCTGTTTTTGACCAGACCACTGTCGATGTCTCAGCAGATGACTACACGTTCCGGGCCAGTGGGTCGGTTGTGAAATTCGACGGATACCTCACCGTTTACCAGGTCGTGAGGGAAGAAGAGGAAAAAGAAGACCAGGGCGATACCGAGAGCCGCATGCTCCCCCAGTTGCAGGAGGGCGAACGCTTGCGCCTGGAGACCATCCGCCCCGAGCAGCACTTTACAGAGCCCCCGCCCCGCTACACCGAAGCAACGCTGGTGAAGGAACTTGAGGAAAAGGGAATTGGACGCCCTTCGACTTACGCCACGATCATCTCGACGATTGTCGAGCGCGAATACGTTAACAAGGACCAGGGCCGCTTTACCACGACGCTGCTGGGAGAAAAAGTCAGCGATCTGCTGGTGAAAGGCTTTGAGGATATTTTCGACGTGGGCTTTACCGCCCGTCTGGAAGATGAACTTGACGAAATCGAAGAAGGGAAGCTTCCCTGGAAGCAATCGGTCAAGGAATTTTGGACTCACTTCGTCAAGGATCTGGGCAAAGCCGGCAAGACTCTGGAATCGTACAAGATTGGAGTTCCCACCGGCGAAAAATGCGAGAAGTGCGGACAGGGAGAACTGCTTGAGCGCATTAGCCGGCATGGTTTCTTTCTGGGCTGCTCGCGTTATCCGGATTGTGACTTCACGCGCGACCTTGCCGACACCCCTGGCGATTCCGATGTTGAAGAATCGACCGCGACACAATATTGCGACAATTGCGGCAAGGAAATGATTATCAAGCGCGGGCAGTTTGGAACCTTCCTGGCGTGCACCGGGTATCCGGATTGCAAGACGACGCGGCGGCTGGTCAGCGGCACCAAGAAGCCAAAAGCCCCCGACGTGCCCATCGGCGAAAAGTGCCCCACATGCGCCGGCGAGCTGTTGCGGCGCGCGGGACGCTTTGGCGACTTCATCGGCTGCGAGAAATATCCAAAGTGCAAATACACGCGACCGATCACGCTCGGCATCAAGTGCCCGAAATGCAGTGAAGGCGAATTCGTCCGACGAGGAACCTCCAAGGGCCGCGGGCGTGGCCGCGTGTTCTACGGTTGCAGCCGCTATCCCGACTGCGACTTCACGACCCCGCATGAGCCGATCGCTGAACCCTGTCCGAAGTGCGGCGCGCCATTCGTGGTCGAAAAGCGCACCAAGCTGGGCAATTTCCGCGCCTGCATCCGCGAAAACTGCGATTGGGAAGCAGAAGCGCCGGAATCCGCCGCCCCAGAAGCGGCCGCGCCGCCTCCGCCTCAGGTGGCTGAACCGGTCGGAGCCTCCAAGAATTAATCGGGCGAAAAGCGGGCGTCCAGTGAATGTCTAGCCCGGCGCGCCACCGGCCTCTTTGAGCTGCCAATACCTGCCTGCAAATCCTAGATCTGCGAATAATCGGTCGGAGCCAGCATGATATTGGTGATGTTGGAAACGATGTCCTCAATGCGAAGCGCGGATTCGTTGATAAGGCTTTCCATTCCGGCGATGCCCGAAACGCATCCCATTTTGCATCTCGTTCCGCCAGACTGTTGAAGCACAGCATGTAGGTAAGGTTGGGCAGTCGCGGGCCAATGAGCGTATCTCCGTAGAACACCTGCGGTATTCCGGCTTTGCTGAAAATGTCACCCTCACCGCTGCTCATCTGCTCGATCTTTCGCCAGTGGTCCTGATTGCTGGGGCTTTCATAGGTGCGCAGCTCAAACACCCGCGGACTCTTCGAGGTGCTCACTGGAGGCAACGTGATTTGAGGCATTTTTTCGTAGGCCTGCATCAGGGAGCTTTCCATCCGGGCATAGGCAGGTTCCTTGGCCGGTGCATTCAGGAAGGGCGCTGCCGTCTTGGCGTATTCCTGGTCTTTCATAAGACGCTCGTCGATGCTGACCAAATGCTCGACCGAGGTGCTCGGAATGAGCACGTACATGACAGGAGTTTCCGGCCCGATGGTGACGTTGAATACGCCGACCGGGCTGATCTCCATACGGTTCAGCCCGGATACGAGTGCATTGCGAAAGTAGTCATCGGCCAGTTTACGCTGAGGTCCGTTCGCGAGTTGATAGCGTCGCAGTTGATAAAATTGCCGCTTGCTCACGCCGCTAGATTCCTGAGGGCCGTGGGCGAGAACTTGGGGTGCGGCGATGGCCGCCGCAGTGACTGTGAGCGATGAACTAATGAATTTCCGCCTTTGCATCTCGGGCTCCTCTTCGACCAGCCGCTCGGTGGCATGGTACGGCTGTGGGGACCGCATACTGACACGGTTTGAGCGTACCGTCTACACCGGCTGGCCCCAGCATTGCAGGCTTGGCCAAACCTTGACGGGATCACCTGGGCCCGCATATTCTTCACACCACCTGGAGGTGGAGCAATGCGATCCGCGTTGCTGGCAATGGTATGTTTCGGGCTGTCTGTTGCGGCTTCGACGACAGCGCTCGCACACCATTCCTTTGCGGCTGAATTCGACCAAAACAGCCCCGTAACCTTGACTGGCACGGTCACGAAAGTGGAATTCCAGAATCCGCACATTTATTTTTACCTGGACGTAAAGGATCAAAATGGCAAAGTAGTGAACTGGTCTTTCGAAGGTGGTCCGCCCAATGTTCTTTATCGTCAAGGCTGGCGAAAAGATTCCGTGAAGCCCGGGGACGTGCTGACCGTGAAAGGGTTCCGCGCGAAAGACGGGTCCTATCTCGGTAGCTGCTAGGACCGTAAACCTTCCCGACGGCCGCGAAGTATTCGGAGGAACACCGGGCGACGGCGGTCCGACAGCAAAATAACGGATCGGCAGGCAGCGGCCCGGCTGGCGGAGACAGCGGCAAGAAGTAATCCCGGAGCCAGCATGAATTGGTCCTCTCGCATGGCCACAGCAGCAGTCCTTGTGTGGTTCGCAAGTCTGCCTTCGATACCCGCGGCAAAGGGTCAAGCAAGCCCGCCCCGCCTGCGGCAACCGATCAAGCGGGCCATCCCGATCTGGATAGGGGTGTGGGCCGCTCCATTTGTCCCGGATATTTCCAAGGCCCTCGGACACCAGCCTCCTTTCACTCCTTATGGAGCGGATCGCTGGAAAAAAGTACAGGGAAGCGGATGATCCGCTGGCGCAGTGTCTTCCGATTGGACCCGCCCGAGGCATCCAGGCCGGGCTCATGCCCTTTCAACTGATTCAAACTCCCGGCGTCGTAGGCATCCTTTTTGAGAACCAAAGGACATTCCGCCTCATCTACACCGACGGCCGCCCCCATCGAGAAGGATTTGGATCCGCACCTGGTTCGGGGATTCGATTGGCACCTGGGAAGGTAAGACCCTCGTGGTGGACACGGTCGGAGTCACTGACCGGACTTGGATTGACACCATCGGACACGAGCACAGCGATCAGCTGCATATTACCGAGCGCTTCGAATCGGTCGATAGAGACACCATCCAATGGACGGTCACCTACGAAGACCCGGTCTTCTTCACCCAGCCCTGGTCGGTCACACTGCCCATCAAGCGTCAGAATACGGTCATCATGTCCTACTCGTGCGAGGAAAATGAGAAGGACCGAGTGCACCTGCGTCGTGACCATCCGGCAACGCCCCATCCAGAAGCCGCGGGGAATTCAAAATAGCCCGATGGTCGTGTGATCGACTTAGCGCTTGGAGTCGTCAAGAAGTTGAGCCAGGTACTTCTGCCATACCGCGGCTTGAAAGAAGGTGTAGTGGCCGCGCGTTGCTTCGGTGACCGGCAGAAGCACGAATTTCCCGGTCTTCACTTGCTTCATTTCGCGTTCGGCAACGCCCATTTCGCCCGGGTTCCAGAAATCGTCCATTACGTTGACTAGGAAAATATGGTCGCGGATCTTTCCCAGGCCTGTGGAGGCATCGTAGTTGCGCGACGCATCATAGGCATAAATAAAGTCGTTGGCATCGGTGTTCTTCATGTTTTCCGCGATGTAGTCATCGACATATTTGTCTGCCAGCGCGGCCGTTCCGTATTCCTCCTGCCATAGCGTCGGGGCGCTACCGACCACGAGCAAGTGGCCGAGCGCGGCGCGCAAGCCATAGGGTTGCTGGGTGTAGTTCCCCTGTTCCCATCCGGGATCCTGGCGCACGTCGTCGATCATGATCTTGCGGACCATCCTGTTGCGCCCCGCCACCTGAACAGGAAGACAGGAAAGCAGCATGTAGGCGTCCACCTCACCAGGATTGGCTTCGCTCCACAGGAAGCCCTCCATGCAACCCATCGACGCTCCCACAAAAAGCCGCAGATGATTGACCTGCAAGCCATCCTTGAGCAGAATCTCGACCGCCCGCAGGTTGTCTGAATAATCGTAGCGCGGAAATTTCGCACGCAGCCCGTCACTGGGCTTGCTCGATTGGCCTAAGCCTGCGCCCAGTTGATCGGGAAGGATCACATAGTACTTCGACGTGTCGAGCAATTGCCCGGGACCAAACAGGACACCGGCAAACGAGGGCACCATGAAAACGCCACCTTTGCGGTTTGTGCCGTGCAATACAACCACGGCGTTGGTGACTTGTCCTTTGGCGTCCCGCTGCGGCGTCCCCATCGTCATGTAATGCATCTTGATTTCGGGCAGCGACTCGCCATCGGCGAACTTGAAATCCTTGATGAGGTGATCGCCTTGTTGCGGAGCAACCGCCGTCAATGGTTGCTTTTGCTGGCCCGCAGCAGCGCCGCAGCATGCCAGAAGCATCAGCAGAATTACCCTGCAAGTATTTTCTCGCATCGCCATTTCTAGCTCCTTGCGCGTCGCTGCTATGATTCTTACCGAGACACGGCGGCAGCGATCGCCTCGCCTAAATCCTGGGTCGTGGCCCTTCCCCCAATATCGGGCGTCCGCGGCCCGCCGCCTCCGAGCACCATCTCAATTGCGCCTTCCAGGGCATCGGCAGCCGCGGTTTCCCCGAAATGGCGCAGCATCATCGCGCCAGACCAAATCTGTCCGATGGGGTTGGCAATCCCTTTGCCGGCAATATCGGGAGCCGAGCCGTGAACCGGCTCGAACATGGACGGGAACTCCCGCTCGGGATTCAGGTTCCCAGACGCCGCAATGCCGATCGATCCGACGACCGCGGGGCCCAAATCGGAAAGAATGTCGCCAAACAGGTTTGAGCCGACCACCACGTCGAACCAGTCCGGGTGGCGAACGAAATGCGCGGTGAGAATGTCGATGTGAAATTGATCGGTGCGAACGTCCGGATAATCCTTGGACATGGTCGCAAACCGTTCGTCCCAGAAGGGCATGGTATAGATAATTCCGTTCGACTTCGTCGCCGAAGTAACGTGTCGTTTGCGAGTTTTTGCCAGCTCAAACGCGTAGCGCATGATGCGGTCGCAGCCGCGCCTGGTAAAGACAGTCTCCTGAATCGCGAGTTCATCGGCGGTTCCCTTGTAGAGGCGGCCGCCAATTTCCGAGTACTCGCCTTCGGTATTCTCGCGGACGACGTAAAAATCGATCTGACCCGGCTGGAAGTGCTTTACCGTCGCTTCCATACCGGGAAGCAGTCGCACGGGACGAAGGTTCACATACTGCTGAAACCCGCGGCGAATGGGGATCAGCAGTCCCCAAAGCGAAACGTGATCGGGCACGCCGGGATACCCCACAGCGCCCAGAAATACGGCATCGAAGGGGCGCAGCTGTTCGAGGCCGTTCTCCGGCATCATGCGGCCGGTTTTCAGATAGGTTTCGCAGCTCCAATCGAAATTCTGCCAGGAAACGGAAAAGCCAAATCGGCGCGCGGCAGCTTCGACCGTTCGCATGCCTTCGGGAAGCACTTCTTTCCCAATGCCGTCTCCGGGAATCGTTGCAATCTGGTAGCGTCTGTTCTTTGCAGGAGTCATGTTTCTCGCTGGTGTTAGGTTGTAAGCGCGGCTGTGAGGTTGGTAAGGTCGGGAGCGCGCTCCAGAGATTTTATGGCTGCCACGATTGCTTCTGCTTTTTGGGAAGGCCACTTGGCGAAATCCGCGCAACCACGGAATTTGTCGGCCACTTCTTCGTAGGACATCGGATTGGCGGGACTGCCTTTTGCGAATTGCGCGCGGCTCTGGATGACCCGTCCGTCTTTCAAATGGATCTTGATGATGCTGGTCATCTTATCGAATCCTGCCGCCTCGGCTTCCGGGTCCACGTAGAAATTCACGCGCGGAATCAGGGCCTGCACTTCGGGCTGTTGCGCCACAAGGTCGGTGAATTCTATCAATCCGGCCTTACGCCGCAGCAACAGAATACTGATGCAGAACTCCATGCTGAATTTGCCCTGGAGCCCGGTTGTGGGGCGATGGTGGTAAAGCGTGGTGGTCATGCTGTGGTTTGCGCCCACGTCGATTCTTTCCACTTGTTCCGGGTGGATGTCGTTCTTGCGCACCAGGTCAAGAAATTCGCCCATCGCGGGATGGCTGAGCGATCCGCAGGGGAACGGTTTGATGGAAACGCCAGGATTGGCAAATGTGAACGGTTTTCCGAGCTTGTCAACGATCGATGCGGGGTCAAATCCGCCGCCGGCCGCATGGAAAAATCCGAGCGGCGCCTCAAGAATGTCGTCGGCCGCCGTCCATCCGATGGCGGCGAGGTCGGCGGCTACGGTGCCGTTCTCTGCGGCGTGCCCGGCGTGAAAGGGCTTGGTCATCGAGCCAAAATTTTCCCGCAGGCCTCCACCCTCCGCCGCCGCGATCCCCAGCGCGTAGGCCGTCTGAGGTGGGTTCAAGCCTCGCAATTTTGAGCAGGCCGCAGCGCTCCCAAACGATCCGCAAGTGCCCGTGGTGTGAAAACCGTCGTTGTAATGACGGGGAGAAATCGCTTCGGCAATTTTGCACTCCACTTCCACACCCAGGTGATAAGCCAGCAGTAAGTCCCGTCCGCTTCTACGTTCCGCTTCGCTCAATGCAAAGGCGGGCGGCAAGGTAGACACGGTGGGATGGGTCAGCAATCCGTACACCCGATCCTTTGCCGATGAAAGCTGCGTGTCGTCGAAATCATCGGCGTGAATGGATACGCCGTTCGCAAATGCGGCAAAGCGGGGCGCAGTTTTTGTTCCGGTTCCAATGATGCTCGCTCTCCCGCCGGCCATACCCAGGTCTTGCAGGTACTGGCGCGCGAGCGGTCCCATCTCGGACGCCGATCCGGCCAAGGCGAGCCCGAAGCCATCGAGGATCGATTTCTTCCCAAGCTCGAGCACCTCTTCCGGGATGTGCTCGTATTTCGTGCTCACAATGAATTCTGAGACGTACTTTGTCAGTCCGGTGGCCTTCGGAAACTCGGCCTCCGAACAAGGTTCCGCGGATAAACGCCTGCCGCCAAGCCCCAGGGCCGCCATCGCGGCCGAGTTCTTGAAGAAATCGCGCCGTTTCATCCCCCGTTACCTCCGCTGGCTCTCAACAATGGCCTCAACAATGGCCTCCCTATCGTGTGCAACACTATAGTGCAAATCGATGGAACTCCCAACTGGCTCCTGCTTTCGCAAGCGCGAGCGAATCCAGCCGGCATGGCATTTCACCGCCTTCCGAGCGCCTCGCTAGGACGCTTCCCGGGACCTGCACAATATTCGATTCTTGCGGTATTCTCAGGTGACCGGGTTTGTGCGAAACTCTCGTCGCTCAGAATAGTCGCTCAGAATCGATGCCCCAGAGAGAATAGCCAGTGGACGCTTCCTTACTTCCGCCTCCGGTTGCCCCCGCCGCTCAAAAGGAAGCGGTTCCCTCCGATAACAACGCCAACGGTTCGGGCGGCGGCAACTTCAACGATCCCGATTACCGGCCGGATGAAAACTCGGGTGCCGATCCCGAACGCTGGGCCACTCCTCTTAGCGCCTATCGCACGGCTGCGCTGTTTCTGATTTTCTCGATCGCCTCGGTATTCGCCACTCTCACACACATTCTGGCATTCCGCTGGATTCATTCCCAGGATTGGGTCTCCCTCGCGCTGCCGCCTATCCTGTACTTCAATACCGCGGTTTTGTTGACCAGCAGCATGACCATGGAGTTGGCCCGGCTCTCTGTTTCCAGGAAAACTGCCCACAGTCCGGCTCGTTGGCTGTCGGTCACTCTGTTTCTCGGATTGCTATTCGTTGCCGGGCAGCTCGTCGCCTGGCGAGAATTCAGCGACCGTGGGCTATATGTCGCTTCCAATCCGGGCAGTTTTTTCTTCTATTTCCTTACCGCGACGCACGGCGTTCATTTAGCCGCAGGAGTGCTGGCGCTTGGCTACGTCGCCCTATTCGCCAGCCGGTTGGCCGGAAAGGGCCGGCAACAGACCGCCGTCAGCGTCGTCGCCCTTTACTGGCATTTCATGGACGCGCTGTGGCTCTATCTGCTGGCGCTACTTTTCTTCACTATACAGCGTTGATTTGGATTAGTGATCGGCTCTGCGGTGTAATTTTACGGTAGGCAGCGGTTGTTGAAGCCAGCGGAGCGTGGAAGCCAGGTTTTTCTGCCAGGTCGGCGATTTCGCAACTGCCATGGCGCTCCGCCATCCATCCGCGATCCGGCTGGAAAGGGCCGCCGTCAACTGATCGCCGAATTCGCGCCCTTTGCTTGCCAGTTCGCGCAGAAATGAAAGCTCAAGAAGGGGCCGAGTGTGTTTGGCCGCGGCAACTACCACCACCTTGGGGAGGCCTATCGACTGCTCAGCCGATGGTTCCACCGTTTCCTGGGCAACTGCTTCCGCTTTCTGCACCCGAAAGGGTTTGGCTTTGGCGGTGAACTCTGAAAGGGCCGCCGTCAACTGATCGCCGAATTCGCGCCCTTTGCTTGCCAGTTCGCGCAGAAATGAAAGCTCAAGAAGGGGCCGAGTGTGTTTGGCCGCGGCAACTACCACCACCTTGGGGAGGCCTATCGACTGCTCGGCCGATGGTTCCACCGTTTCCTGTGCAACTGCCTCCGCTTTCTGCACCCGAAAGGGTTTGGCTTTGGCGCTGAACTCTGAGACGGTTCGCGCCTCTGGTCCTATCTCGGGCCACTCGGTATGGCCGGAGGCAGAAATTTCCCAGCGACCCCAGGCAGCGCCCGCACTGGCTTGGTCCGGTGTTAGATTGACGCAAGCAGCCTCCTGCTTGGGAGCTGTCACTAGAATCGGTCTGCTAGCATCGAGCTGCGGGAAAAACTCGCCCTCGGCATTCGCCGCATCGCAAGATAGCGCCGCTGCACTCGTCATGGCCATTTCTGGGGCGGGGCGGCTATTCACAGGTTTTAGATCGTCGCATTGCAGGTAATTGGCGACCTCGCCGATCAGGGACGCCGGTACGGGCTGCGTTTGTTCCAAAAATCCCCGAATCATGGCATGTTCGCAGAGCAAGTTCATCACCCGCGGAATGCCGCGCGAATAAAGGTATGCGGCATCGATCGCTTCAGGCATAAACACATCGCCGCCAATTCCGCCCGCTATCCGCAGCCTGGTCTGAACGTACTTGTGCGCCTCATGGGTGGTTAAGGCCTTCGTCTGGCATTGCAGCATGATGCGCTGGCGAATTTGCTTTAAATCCGGCCTCCTGAGTTTCTCCTCGAGTTCCGGCTGCCCCGAAAGCACGATCTGCAGCAACTTCTCCTGCGGCATTTCATGGTTTAGCAACATGCGAACTTCTTCGAGGACATTCGTGGGTAAGCCCTGTGCCTCGTCGAGGATCAGCACGGCATTCATCCCCAACCGCCGCCGCTCGATTAGCCAGCTATTCAAGCGCGCTCGGGCGCTTCCTTGGAAGCGCGCCTCGGCCGAGATACCAAAACTGGCGAGCATCAGATCGAATAGCTCATTTACCTCGAGGTGAGGGTTAAACAGGAAGGCCGTCGGGGTCTGCTGTTTTTGCAGCCATTGTTTCAGGCGATTGATCAGCGTAGTCTTGCCGGTACCAGCCTCGCCCGTCAGCACGATCAAACCCTTTCGCGCCGCTATGGCGCTGGCCATGTCGTCCAATATCGCCTGAGTTCTCTGATTCAGAAACAGGTAGCGTGGATCGGGGTTGACGTTAAAGGGATTCTCACGAAGGCCGAAATACCGGAAGAAAGTGGTGTACATAGGCTTTTCTCCGAGCGCCCGCCCGGGATCAAGGATCATCGATCAAAAAAGGGTAGACCGCAATACAGCGATCTACCAACGAATGTGGGAATCGTTTTGGCCCCAGGGAAGCTTGTGGGCTGCGCCAGGCCCTGGTGAGTTGCTTTTTGGCAGTCCTAATGGCTATAAGTGTGGGCGCCCATTGCGTGCTCGGTGGCCAATCCGGCAACACCCAGGGAGAAACTCAGCCGAATGTTCCAGCAGCTTCTGAACCCGGTAGGAAACCTGTGGCTGACCGTGCTTGTTTCTTTAATTCCACTGATCGCCCTGCTTTTCATGCTCGCGGTTCTGCGCATGACTGCATGGCTCGCTACCATCATAGCCGGAGCCATCACCATACCGCTCGGCGTTCTGGTGTGGCACGCCCCGCTTGCCGCCACCGTGCGTTCTTATTTGTACGGCGGGCTAACCGGTGCTTGGGTCATCGATTGGATCACCTTTTGGGGCTTGGTGATCTTCAATACTCTTGTGCTGACCGGCGTTTTTGAGCGATTCAAGAGCTGGATCATCCACCACGCCACTGCCGACATCCGAATCCAGACGATCATGCTGGCCTGGGCCTTTGGGGCACTGCTGGAAGGGCTGGTAGGTTTCGGCTATCCCTGGGCGGTCGTGGTTCCGATTCTGGTGGGCTTGGGGATTGCCGATCTGGATGCGATCCGCGTTGCGGCCCTCGCCAATAATGCGCCTGTTTCCTATGGTGCTCTCGGTGCCCCCATTCTTGGCTTGGCTGCGGTTACCGGATTGCCACTGATGGCGCTGTCGGCCTCCATTGGCAATATTGTGGCGGTGTTGGCTCTGCTGCCTCCCTGGATTCTGATCTATCTGGTTAGCGGCTGGGAAGGAGTGACCGAGGCTTGGCCTGTGGCGATTGTAGGTTCCCTTTCCTATGTTATCGGTCAGTGGCCCGTCGCGCGGTTTTTGGGGCCCTACTTACCGGACTTAAGTGGAGCTCTGGTCTCGTTTTGGATTCTTTTTCTCTTTGTGAAGCTCTGGAGGCCGAAGACCATGCGAGGATTTGGCGGCGTGGCCTTGCAGCCGGTCGCCGTTTCGGCCTCAGAAGCTGCCACCCTCGGCTCAGCGCGCGAATCGTTCTTTATCTGGATTCCTTACCTGGTGCTGATCAGTGTCGTAGTAGCTTGGACCGGCCCTTGGTCTCATCTGCCCACGATTAGTTGGTTTAGACTTTCGGTTTCGGCAATATCTTCGATCACCCAGAAACCGATGGCCTCGGTCTTCAACTTCACGCCATTTGGCGGGGGGACTTCGACCTTGGCCTCCTGGCTGGTGATTGCCGCCATCCTGCGCCCCAGCGCGGCGGTTCTGGCGCAAGTTTTTTCGAAGACCTTCAAGCAGATGTGGGGAGCGTTGCTGGTAGCCTTCTTTATCTTCGCGCTGGCCTACATATTTGTTTTCACCGGGATGGCAAATTCGTTGGCCTACGGTCTGTCGAAGATCGGGATATTTTTTGTGGTCCTGGCTCCCGTCCTCGGATGGATTGGCGTGGCTCTTTCTGGCAGCAACGCTTCGACAAACGCAATGTTCGGTCCCGTCCAGGCGATGACGGGACGGTTGCTGCATCTACCCGTGTTGCTTCTGCCGTCATTCAACTCGGTCGGCGCGGAAGTGGGAAAGCCGATCGCTCCGCAGACCGCCAGTGTAGGCGTCTCGACAAGCAAATTTGTGCGCAGTGAAGGCCAGGTGATCCGGCACAATATGGGCTGGACCCTGGTTATGCTCGCCTATCTGATCTTGATCGCCCTGGCCTTCTACTACCTGCTTCCCAACGTGATGTCGCTGTGATTAAGCCCTGTGGCGATGAAGTGGCGTTCTGATTCTTCGGGATCGAGTTTGTTGGCGATCTGCTGCCCATCGCTTGGTCGGGCAGGCGCATTCAGAGTTCTCCACAGCAGCCTGAAGGCGCCCTTTTGACCTCCTAATTTGACCCTCTTGATGGGCTGATTTCGAAGCTCGCCGCGGCGTTGCCGGAGGCAGTCAGCAGAAATAGGAGCGCGCGCGGAACGGTCCTGGATGTTTTCAAACGGTCTGCTTTTGGCAGTGCCTGGCGCTCGAGCGCTCCGTGTTCCCGGCGCGGCGAAATCCGCGCCATCCGCTATTTAGCGGGAATCCCTAAATGGCCGCAATCAGCATGTAGCGTAGAGAAGCTCCACTCCTCGTCGCTTCCCTCATTGAGTTTAACAAATCGTGGATGTTACACTTCGCGCATGGCCCCTAAGAAGAAGTCATCCAAAAAAAAGACCACAGTCAAAGCAAAGCAGAAACCCAAGACCAAGGCCAAAGCACCTGCGAAGAAGAAGACTAAGAAGCTGGTTCGCAAGTTCGGCCGTCCAGGTCTTGAAGCTGGGAACGAGGCGGCTCCCACGATTAAAGGGCGGGGCTCGCGCACCGGGGGGCAATCCGGCGATACCGAGGGGCTTTCTGACTCGGACAGTGTCGATTCTGAGAGTGTCGAGGAGCTGGTCGAAGAAGGTCAGGACTTCGAAGCAGAGCTGGTCGACGCGGTTGAAAACGCGCCCGATCCCGACGAAGCCGAGCTCGACGCCGAGGTTCCCGAGGAAGATGATCAGGACCCGGATGTTCGCGGCTTCTCGAAACGGAATCGCCTATAGGCATCGCTTCGACCTGAAAGGATTGGCTCGTTCACTCGAAGATTGCGAACCACCAAAACCTGCCCTGACGAATCTTTCCATTGTGGCGTCATGGTGGACGCTGCCGTGGCGGAAGCTCGGGCCTACCCAGAAACGATCCGGGCCTGGATGACCGATTGGATCCGAGGAGTTCTGTTGTCTCGATGAACTGGAGCGAAACATCGAAGCTGGCGATAGAAGCCCTGCAGGCCAACAAGCTGCGCGCGACGCTCACCATGCTCGGTGTCATCATCGGAAGCGCGTGCATCGTTTTAGTAGTCACGGTGGCACTTACGGGCAGGCGCTACATCGGTTCGCAGATCGAAGCTGTGGGCTCCAATATCATCTATGCGTGGTTGGAACAGTCGAATACCTCTCAGAACGTCAGCCTGGCCGACCAAATCTCCCTCGGCGATTTGAATGCCATCCGGGAGGGCATTCCCCAAGTCGTCCAGGTGTCCGGTACCAACGACATCCCCATGAACGTCGTCGCCGCCCGACGAGTCCGTCCCGTCAGGCTGATCGGGGTAACGCAGGGCTTTCAACAAATACGCAAGCTCGTCATTCTAAGGGGCCGCTACTTTGACGATGCTGATTTCTCGACGGTCAGCAAAGTATGCCTGGTGTCCGAACATCTGGCGCAAATCGCTTCGCCTTCCGACAATCCCATCGGCCAGCAAATTCACGTTGGCGAGTTGAATTTCACGGTAATCGGGACTTTCCGCGAGCGGGTCGCGACCTTTGGCCAGTCGGAAATACGCGATGATTCGGTGCTCGTGCCTTTCCCGCTGATTAAATACTATGCCGGGGACAATTTCGTACTGACGCTCTATGCGCAGGCGCAACGCGCTGACGATGTTCCGCAAGTAACTCAGGAAGTTGCGCGGATTCTAAGGAGCCGGCACCGGCCCGAAGCAGACTACAACGTACAGAACCTGACCTCGATTCTTCAAATCGCTCGAAATATATCGATGGCCCTGACGATGGTGCTGCTGTTGATCGCCATGCTGGCGCTTACGATCAGCGGCATCGGAATCATGAACATCATGCTGGTCACGGTAACCGAGCGCACCCGCGAGATTGGAATTCGGAAGGCCATCGGCGCACAGCGTCGCGAGATTCTGTTTCAGTTCCTGATCGAAGCGGCTCTGATCAGCGGCACGGGCGCGGTGATCGGCATTGCCATCGCTGTGCTGATCCCCTTTGCGATTGAGGCTCTCGTCCAATTCCTTCAAGTGCCGGGCGGAATCGTAATTCCCATTTCCTGGCTCTCGGTGCTGGCGGCCTTTATCGTATCTTGCGCGACCGGCATGCTCTTTGGATACCTTCCGGCAAAAAAGGCAGCTGGCCTTCAGCCTGTGGAATCATTGCGTTACGAGTAGCGGCGGCAATCCGTGTATGATCTCAAGGGCGATGCCCACCCGATAGCGCTCGATCGCAGCAGGGCCACCCTCCTGCGGCGCATGGGATAATGCCTCGAAAAGCGATGTAGGAGATTGCCGGCGCCGGGCTATTCTGTTTGCCTCCGGGCTGTCTGGGAAGGAGTTATTGGCACCGTGTGTGGAATTGTAGGCTTTACGCGCAAGACTTGGTCGCCCGGCCCGGATCGCATTCGGGATGCTGTGGCTACGATCATTCACCGCGGTCCTGATCAGCAGGGCGTTTTCGAATCGAACCTGGTTCTGTGGGCGCCACGCGCCTCAAAATCATCGACCTCTGTTCGGGCGATCAGCCCATATCCTCGGACGGCGGCGATGCGGTCATCGTCTTCAACGGCGAGATTTACAACTATGAGCAGCTGCGGCAGGAATTGGAAGCGCGCGGCCACAAATTTCGCACCCGAACCGACACGGAAACAGTTCTGCGTGGCTTTCTGGAGTGGGACACGCAATGTTTCAAGCGGCTGCGGGGCATGTTTGCGGTGGCTCTGTGGATTCAATCGCAAAAACGGCTGGTTCTGGCCCGCGACCGGATGGGCATCAAGCCTCTTTATATCGCGCGCCGCGGTGCAGATCTGCTGTTCGGGTCCGAACTCAAGACGATCTTGGTGCATCCGGAGGTTGACCGTTATCTGAGCGCTGCCGCGCTTGATTGCTATCTTTCGCTCAATTATGTCCCCTGCC
>CAVQZU010000129.1:0-85059 GCA_963718485.1 uncultured Acidobacteriota bacterium | reverse complement strand
CGCATCTCTCCCGGAAACTCGCCCTTCGGTATGTTTTCATCCTGCGGATTGCTGTGCGCGATCACCACGACGAAGCCGGCATTCGCGAGTGACTGGGGAGCGTAGGCTGTGGTGTACAGCGCATCACTGATGAAGACCTTCGGCTGGAGGCGCGGAAAGAAAGACCATCGGATAGCGCTTCCCGGCTTCGTAACCCACAGGCTCGATCAGCAAGCCAGCGCAGGCCGAGCCGTAGCGGTTGATCCACTCAAGTCTTGCGACCATTCGAGCCGAATCTCCCGGTATTCCGGGTTGAGATCGGTCGGCGGCGTCCATCCTCCGCTCCTTAGATACTCGGCGAACGATTCGGTCAATCCATCGTGGTCTGCGAAACGCCGACCGAGGGTCTGGCCGTCACTTGCGAGCGACGGGAGAAAGTTTTCCTTCTCCCGGATGTCGAATCGATCCGTCTCTCTCCACTTCCCTTGCTGTCTGGCCATCCACGCGAACGCGGTGTCACTGGTCCGGACGAGCATCGGACGATACGCTGTGTTTCCAAACTAGGGGCCGGTCTTTCCACAGCTTCCTGTTTTCTCGACCCAACACCCTAGTCGTCGTGCCGCTCGCGAGGTCCACAACGAACACATGCTGGTATCGGTTTATGTAGGAGTCCATGTCCCCTGACTGGCCGGCGGCTCGAGCTTCCGCTCTTGCGTCGTCGGTTCCAAAGGGCGAAGGAGCAACCACCGAATACGACCGGCTGTCCTGTGACCAACTCGTCTCAAGGAAATAGCCAATGAAATTGAAGCCCAAACTCAATCGACTGCTTTCAACGTCATATCGACTCAAGACGTAGCTGTGAAACAAGGTGCCCCAGCCCTGTGTGTATTGCACGTAAGGTTCGTCGGCCCATCCGGGCGGGAGCGATCGGGCGCTGTGGGTTACGAGCAGGTGCTTGCCGTCCGGCGATAAATCAAGTCGGCGCACATCTCGCAGAGAAGAGCGGTGCAGGGGGGCTCCCGGTTCGTCGAAATACAATCTCCTCACTTCGAGCTTTCCTGTGTTTGTCCTTTTGGCCAAGAATATTTCATCGTCTGGCGGACGTTCGGCCGAGCCCTCGGTTCCCTCTCCAAAAATGATCGGGTATCCCCACTCGTCGCGGACTTCTTGTTGCTGCGGGTTGGCAGCAGACGAGGTGCTGCTCGCCGGCACCTTAACCGAGAACACGAGCGTCGTCCCGTCGGCGCTCGCGCTGTATTCCTTGATCGTACCGGGGTATCTGAGGGTCTCGGACTCGCCGGTTGCGGCATTCACGATTTCGATCTGACTTTTGAAGTTCTTGCTATTTTTCGGCCCCTTCCCGACGCGGGCGATGATGGCGTCCGAACCCAGCCAGCGGATTCCAGAAATCTGGTCCGCTTGCAGGAGAAGGTGTCCGTTCTCGCGTGTGGCGAGATGCTCAAGCTCTCGAACGTAAAGACGGTAGTCGTTTCGATTGGTAAGGGTATTCGGGGCTTTGACGAGGTATGCGACCCGCGCTCCATTGGGAGATATTTCGAGCTCCTGATCAACGACCCTTCGTGTTCGAACGCAGTCCTCTACGGTGAGCGGACGGAGTTGTCGAGAGTCCATCTGTCCGGCCACGAGCGTCATTAGAACCAGGGCGTTCGCGATTCTTAAGGCCAAGCGGTTCATCACTCTCTTGGGGTTTCTGGTGGCAAGAAGTCCGTTCGTCACAGAGAACTCCTTATCAAGAACGCGTTTGCGCGAGCTTCTTCACCGATCCGCCGCGATGAAGGGAAGCTAAAATCACTCACCGCACACCGAGGCCGTTCGCAGCGCAATCTTAGAAGGTGAGCTTTAGGGCAAATTGGATCGAGCGGGGCCCGCCAACCTGATAAAGCGGGTTGAGGCCGCCGAGCTGACCGTTTAGAGTGTTGGTCGCCCGGCCGAAAAGTGCCGGCCCGTCCGACAAGTTGCTGTCGATGTTTCCAAAGTTGGGTCGATTCAATAGATTGAACGCCTCGGCTCGAAATTTCAGCCTCAGCCGGTCGTGCAAGGGAAAATCCCGCTGAATCGCGAATCCGTCTGCCAAAGATCAAACCCGCGCACGAAGTTGCGCGGCTCATCCCCGAACATCCCGGCGGCCGGCTCAAAAGCGTTCGCATTCACGACGCGGCCACCTGGGGTCGTAGGGTTCGCGACATACACAGGGACACCGGTCACGACGTCCGGCCGAACGTACTGCTGCATGCCATTTGGGAGCAGTGTGATGCCACTGGTGATGTCGACCGGCAACGCGGATCGGGCGGTAATCTGGCCATCGAGCGCCCAGTGGCTTAGCACGGCGCCCGCGATGGGATTCGCATAGCGACCGGGAAGATCGTATGTCAATCCAGCGGCGAAGTTGTTTCGGATATCGAAGTCCGAGTTGCCCCGGATCGGGGGTTCGTAACTCGCGAAGTTTGTCGATAGATCGTCAATGGAGTGGGACCAGGTATACGAAGCCAAAACTTGGAAGCCCTGTGAGAGACGCCGCTGGAACTCGGCCTGGAGTGCATTGTAATTAGAACTGGCGCCATTGGTAATGACGTACAGGCCGTTCCCGAGAGAAAAGTTCGGGTTGATGCCTGCGAGATTGAAGAATCGTGAGCTTATTAGGTCGCGCCCCGCGGCCCCCACGTAGGTTACTGTCAGCGACTGATTACCGCCCAGGGCTTGTTGCATCGCGACATTCCACTGCAGCGTATAGGGCAGCGTCAAATGCGGTTCAAACGCAAACACGAAGTTGTTATAGGGTGAACCAGCGCTTGGGGGCGGAAGTGTGTTCTGCGCTGCGGTGAGCGGAAAACTTACGCCCGGAAGCAGGACCGACGACGCAAAACCAACGCCTATGAGTCCGACTGCGCCTTGCGTGTTGCCGGTATCGTAGAAAAGACCAATCCCACCGCGCAGTACGGTCTCAAGTCCCTGATTCTGACGAATCTGATAAGCCACACCCACGCGAGGAGCAAATGCGTGACGGTCGGTCTGCCATAGCGGAGTCCCTTGGGGCGCAATCTTCGCCGTCGGAAGGTTGGTGACCTGATCGAGCGTATACGGCAGGCTGCCGGTGCCATTTCCTGGGGGCGGGTTCATATCCCAACGCAGCCCAACAGAAAAATGCAGTCTGTTTGTGGCCCTCCACTCGTCCTGAACGTACGCCGAAAAGTTGGAAAAGATCGGTTCGGTTTGAAGCTGGGTCCTGGCGGTCGCGATCGCGGAATTCCCGAGCACTCCTGCGGGGCTGGTGAAAAAATATCCATTTACCAGCTGGTTCAGAACCTGAGCGGTGGCTAGCCTCCTGAAATCGACACCAAATTTGACCACGTGAGCGCCCAGTTCGATGCTGAATGCGTCTGTGACGTTGAACTGGTCCTGTTTCGCTCGAAAAGGTGAAACGGTGAACCTAGGCTCGGCTCCGAAAAGGAGAAAGGCCGCGAATTGAAACGCCGGAGGAGGAGCTGTCGAGAAAAGCTCGCCCGGCCCCGACGGCTTTGCGCCGCCGAAGCTATCGAGCGTCTCGACAAAGCCGTTGTTGTTCCGCGTGTAGTTGAAGCGGAAGTCGTTGCTCAATCGCGGTGAAAATGCGCTAGTTGCCCCGACTGTCACACTCTTCACATCGAAGTTCGTTGAAATCAGGTTGGCCAGGTCGACAGTGTTGCGAGTTACATCATCAGAAGGCGAATCACTGTAACGCCCGAACAGCTTTAACTTGTCGCCCAAGGTGTGGTCGATTCGAATGCTGCTGGCATCGAGCGCCGCCGGAGCAGAGTACGCGGCAGTGAACAGCGCCAGGCAAGTTGCCCCCGTTGCAGGCGGTCCAGGTGCCAGGCACTTCGGATCATCGGCACCGGTCTGGACCGGGAACGCGTTGAGCAGCGGTTGAACCGCGGCCGGAGCGGTTTCCCGCAAGAAAGTGTCGGGAACCTCGGACGTTTGAGCGGGCTGCGGAACGTCCAGCCGCAAGCCTTCATAGGAGAAAAAGAAGAAGGTCCGATCCTTGCCGCTGTAGAGTCCAGGAATTTCAACCGGCCCGCCGAGGGTTCCTCCGAAGTCGTTCTGCCGCTCGGCTGTCTTTTGAAGTCCCGCATGGTCGTTAAACCAGTTGTTCGCATCCAGAACCTCGTTGCGAAAATAATCGAATGCTGATCCGTGCCAGTCATTGGTGCCCGAGCGGGTTAGGAATGATATCTGCCCTCCAGGTGTTCTCCCGTACTCGGCGGAATAGGACGAGGTGTTAATGCGGAATTCCTGCAAATCGTCGACTGAAACGAGGCTCTGGGTCGTGCCAAGCGCCGTCTCGCTGGGCGTCAAGCCTGCAATTCCGGAAGCGTTACCCGCATTGACAGCGACCGTCCCGGTGTTCGAGGCGACTCCATCCACGGTGAAGTAGTTCGCTTCGGTGCGTTGGCCGTTGACACTGAACTCGCCTTGCGCGCCGGTAACGGCACCCGGCACCGCCGTTACCCCGGGCGCCAGGGTGATCAGCGTCTGAAAACTTCTGCCATTCATCGGCAGGTTGTCCGCAAACTGCCGATCGACGACCGTGCTCACGGTCCCGTCTTGTGTGTCAATCATGGCCGCGCCACCCTCAATCGTGACCGTTTCGGACACGGCGCCGATTGGCAGCGTGAAGTTGATGGCCAGCGAGTCCTGCACGCTCAGAACGATGTCAGGTTTGATGAGTGTCTTGAATCCGATCTTTGCGACCTGCATACGATAGGGTCCGGGCGGAAGATTCGTTACCACGTAGATGCCTTCGTTGTTCGTTTTCCCAGCATATTGCACACCGGTTGTGTCGTTCACGATCGTAATGTCAGCCGCGGCAATTACTTTGCCGGAAGGATCAAGCACCAGACCGTTGATCGTTCCGTTGGGCGATTGGGCGACAACAGGCACGCTCGAAAACAGAAGCACTAGGAAGAGGAAAGCAATCGCACGCAGTCGCACCCGGTATCTCCTCTGGCCGAACAGTTTGCACACACTCCCTCGGTCTACGTAGGAGACTTCGCAGTTGTACCCCTTGCTAGTCATGGAAACAAATCGAAGCAGCTGCGCGGCGGGAACTAGGGGTGATTCGGGTCAATCTTCAAATAAGCAAACAGCAACGGCTTGCCGCTCGGTTTGTGGCTTCCACCGTCGGGCTCTACGGTCACAAACACGGCGTCGATCTGTTCGAGCGACTTGGCATCGTCGAACTTCAAAACCCATCGCTTTTTCGCTGCGTTGTCTTCAAAAAAAATCCCAAGATTCAAAGCCTCTTGCATGTCCGCGCCACGCCGGCCCCACGCCTGGAACGTTCTTGCATTCCTTACGCCGGGCTGCTTGTCCAGATCGTAGGCGTAGAAGACCAGGGACTTTCCTTTGGTGTAGAAAACGCGCCCGCAGGGCTTTTGGGTAGCGCCGTCGCGCCCGACGTCATAGACCTCCGCGATATACAGATCGCGCGCGCCCATCAGGTCGCGGATATCGCGATCGTGCGACAGAAGGTCGTCCTGCTTGTTAATCATCTGCTCGCGGTCGCGAAGCTGACCATTCAGATCCATGATTTGAGCCTGCAGGCTCGCGTCCTGGGCATCGCCCTGTGACCGCTGCTGCCGCGCCAACTCAAGCTCTGCCTGCATCTTTAGAACCGAGGCTTGGGCGGCATCGAGCTTTTGCGCCAGACCTGTCCTCTCGTCGGCTACCCGCTGCTTGTCGGTCTCGTCGGTCTGGATCGACTGCTCCAGGTTGGTCTGAGCGGTTTTCATTTGCTCAAGTGAGGATGATTGTTGGTCGACTTGGCGACGCAGGTCAGCGATGACTTGATCTCGGTACCCTAACTGCACCCGCAGGACCTGGCGCTCGTGGTCGGCGTCGCTGATCCGTTGTTCGAGCGCCTCTGTTCCCACGCTGGTCTTCGTCGAAGAATCGCCTGAAACCGCTGGCAAATGGCGGCTTCTTCCCACTCGATAGGTGTAGGTGGCTAGAGCGACGCTCAGCAGCACGCAGGCTGCAAAGGGCAGCCATACGTAGTTCCAATTGACCCGCGTAGGACGAGGGCCATTTCGATGCGCGAAGGCAAACGCTCGTTTGCCGGGGTCGCCAGGAGTATTCGCTTCTGCCGTGGTTCCGTCTGAGGCAGAAACTCGTAAGGTCACCGCCTCCCCCCGAGCCGCAGGACCAGACTCGGATTGTTCGGTCGAGGCTCCTGCCAGCTTGCAGGACAAAAGTGGCACGCCCACATCTACGGCGGCCTCAAATTCCGCCAAGGCCTGGCGGCATTCTCCACATCGAGAAAGGTGAGCTCGTAAATCCTTTTGTTCTTCCTCGCTTAGATCACCCGAAGTTGAAAGGGCGCAAAGCTCGAGGAATTCGTCATGCGGTTCCATTTCCGACCACTTCCCAGCTTCCCGATCCCTGCCACTACTTCCCATCTGGCCCGGCAACCCGAACAGTAGTCTCAAACATCTGTTTTCGCAACTTGCCGAGCCCCCTGTAATAGTGATGCCTCACGTTTCCGTGCGGCTGGCCAAGTTTGACGGCGATTTCTGCCAGTGTGAAGCCCTCAAAAAAGTGCAGTCGCAGGGTCTCACGCTGGTCCTCGGACAGCGTTTCAAATACCTTCTCTAGACCATTACGTCCAAACACGGCCTCTGCGGAATAATCACTCTCAGTGGTCGGCGTTCCGACCGCCTTATGGTGAAACCCTTCGGCATCCTCGCGTGAATAGAAATGCCGCGTGGTCAGATAACGTCGCCGCTCGATGGCCCGATGGTAGGCCATCTGAATGATCCAAGACCGGGCCGAACTCTTCGAGCTGTCGAAGATCGCACACTTCCGCTGAATGAATATGAAGAGGTCCTGGACAAGGTCCTCTGCCTCGGCGGCGTCCCTTAGGATACGAGCTGCAATTCCTCGGACAACTTGCTTGTGTCGCTCGAACAAGCTCCCTAAGGCTTCTTGGTCGCCAGACTGCAACTGTGTCAACAAAATCTCGTCCCGTATCGCTCCTTCGGTTGCGCTCACACCAGCGCCTTCTTCTGTTTTCTTAGTCAGAGGCAACGTCGCAAATCGCGCTGTGAAGGGTACGCTCACACTTCCCCATCTTGGCCCTGGACGCGAGCAGGCATTCCGACCTTCGACAGGACACCCCTAGATTCGCCCTTCCATTCACAACGGCAAATGTCGGTAACCGCCCGTTGGCTTATTACCGACAGCCACGCACGATATGTCAGCCTATGGCCAAGCGTCGTAAACAAATTCAGCCTCGCTCAGGTCCAGAGAGGGCGTTCGGGCAGGCCATGAGGGAAACTCGCGAAGGAGTCCAGATGTCCCAAATGGATCTCCACGAGAAAAGCGGATTGGACCGTACGTTCATTAGTGATCTTGAAAGGGGCATTCAGTGCCCCAGCCTCAGGACAATCTTGAGAGTTGCAAAAGCGCTTGATATTGCTCCGTGGAACTTGATCCGGCGCACGCTTGAATCCCCGCTGTTCAAGTTCCCGACTTCTAACGAACATTGATGGCCGAAATATAAGGCTATAAGCCAACTTTATCAATAGAAATATAGGCTCATAGTTTATGTAACCAGGTCCCGGTCGTCTGTACCGTGTTGGTCGAGAATCAAATGGACGACCACGTTCTGTTCGGGAAGAGACTGCGGGCCATCCGCAAAGCCTCCAATCTCTCAAGAGAGAAGCTTGCCGAGCAGACCGCCATAACCTCCAACTACCTCGGGGAGATTGAGAGAGGAGAAAAGTGGCCATCGTTGCAGGTCCTGAGCGCATTGGCTAGGGCGATGGATGTATCGCCAGCCAGGTTCTTTGAGTTTGATCCTCACTCGTCGGACCCCAGGGTTTTACGGAAACAATTGGATCAATTCCTGGCACGGCGAGATGGTAGTCAGCTTCAGCAGATCCAGCGAATCCTAACGGCATTCTTTGATTCCTAGAAAGGCACCCCGGTTGTTCGATACCAAGTTCCTCTGGCGAAGATTCTGGTACAGAAAACGCCCCCTCCCGCGTAGACCGAATGTCAGCTTCTCTGATGGGTGAGATCCGCATCCCCGCTATGGGTCTTTCGCTGCCTGGGCTTCTCGCTCCGGCGTTTTGCCATGGAGAAGTGCGGTAGAGGTTCGCAGGTACGTGGTTTGCCCCATCTGCCGTTCGAGCGATCTCAGGAAAGCGTCGCTCGTCTATGCTGCTGGTTTATATGAATCGCGCGGCGGAATCAGGGGATTCTTTCTTGGAAGTCGAGGCGGCGGCCTGCCTTTCGGGAGGTATCGGGGAACCAACCAGAGCCGCTTGTCGGCAATGGCCGGCCCACCCGGAAAATTACCCTACACCACATCGATAATTCTCTGGCTGCTCGGATTTTTCCCGCTCATGGCCTTCGTTGGCCGAGGAAAACTGTCTTGGGCGATGGGGCTGCTCGCAACCGCTTACCTCCTCCTGCTCCCTGCCATGTCCATTGGGGCATTTGTCTACAACAGGTTCGTCTACGGCAGAAAGTAGGACAGGTGGGAAGGTTCGCTCTTGTGCCAGCGCTGCGGAGCGGTGATCGAACCTCGGCCGGTTCCATGTGTTCGATCGCCAGAGGCAACCCGCCGAGCATCGCGAACACCCTGATTACCCTGATTCAGCGATTCCGCAACCGAGAATTTGATATAGCCTAAATAGAGCTTCCCGTTAGAATTACCCCTTCCTGTGCTCCTGGCAGCAAATTCGCATTCGTTTTTTTACGCTTGACAGTACCATATTCTTGTATACTGTAGTGTATAAGATATAAAGGAGGCTGCTTGCACCGCTCACAGTTCTCCGCTCGGGAACGGCAGCAGCGATCGCGCCTGGCGCAGGTCATCCACGTCGCTCGCTTCCTGCGCGGCACTCTCACCGTTCGCAATGTGCGGTGTGGCAAACCCGGCTGTCATTGCGCCCAGGGAGAACTGCATGCCTGTCTCTATCTGGTCCGGCGCAAGGGCGGGAAATTACGCCAGATGTTCGTGCCTCGCCAATGGGAGCAGCGTGTGCGGCAAGCCGTCGAGAATCAGCAGGAGATGGAAAAGTTGATCGAGGAACTTTCCGACTTAGAGTGGAAGCGCCTGAAGGAGAGAAAGGAGTAAGCCGGTTCTCCGACGACTAATCCGCTACTCGGAGAAGATCTTTGACCTCGGCGAGGTTCTGGGAGAAGTTTCCGACGAGCGTCTGCATCCGCGCATTCCTACCTGGGTATTGCTGCAATCGGCTTTGGCTCTGTACTGGGCTCGTCTGGGCAGCCTGAATGCCCTGGAGACGGTTCGAGGGGCTGCTTTCTGGAAGCGTTGGCTGGGAAGGGCGCCGGCGAGTGCCGATACCATGGGTCGTGTGCATGCCCAGCTAGAGAATGAGGGACTGCGCCGAGCGCTGCAGCAGGTGTATAGGCGCTTGAAGCGGAATAAAGCCCTGCGGGGGGTGGGGGAATGGAATATCGCCGTGCTCGACGGACATGAGAATCATGCCAGCTACCGAAGGCATTGCCGCGGATGCCTGAAAAGGACTCTGCGCACCGAGCAGGGAGAGAAGATTCAGTTTTATCATCGCCAAGTGACCCTGATGCTGCGCTGCGAGAAGATGCGCTTGTTGCTGGATGTGGAAGCACAGCTTCCTGGTGAAAGCGAGGTAACCACGGCGGTCCGTCTGCTGGAGCGCGTGCTACAAGCGTACCCGCGTGCCTTCCAGTTGCTGCTGGGCGATGCCCTCTACGCGCAGGCACCTTTTCTGAACTTCCTGATCCGTCACGGCAAGCAAGCCTTGTTGGTTCTCAAACAAGAGCGCCGCGACCTGTATCAAGATGTTTTGGGGATTTTGCCTCTGGTGGCACCTCAGAAGGGACAGTATCGGTCGCGAGACTGCTTGTGGTGGGATGTGTCGAATCTGACTTCTTGGTCGAAAGTGAGCATCCCAGTGCGGGTGGTGCGTTCGGAAGAAACCTATCAGGTGCGTCGCCAATCGAACCAACAACTGACCCAGGAGAAGAGCGAATGGATGTGGGTGACGACCTTGCCGGCCGCTCGAGCTTCCACCGCGCTGGTGGTCCATCTGGGACATGCGCGGTGGGACATAGAAAACTATGGCTTCAATGAACTGGTGAATGGTTGGCACGCCGATCACATCTATAAACACGATCCGCGTGCGATTGAGGCCTTTACCCTGTTAGCTTTCCTAGCCTACAACTTGTTCCACGCTTTCTTGGCCCGCAATATCAAACCCGCCCGTCGCGGCGTCCACACCGAGTCCTTCTGGGCTCAGCTCATCGCCGCCCAAATCTATACGGAGGCGGGGAGAGGTCTCACGGCGCGTTCCCCATGAAGAAAATTTTCCTTCGACCACTTTTCCTCCGCGCTCACCCATGATCACGGGGGGAGTCTTTCTCTTTGCAGACCGAGCGAACGAAAAGATCCTTTTCCTGCCCTACCTGCACACCAAAAACGTTCGCCAGAACGTGCCTGGAATCGTAGTCCCGCCCAATCGACGCAGTTTCCTACACTTCCATTCGCGACTGCGGAATCGCTGACCATGACTGGGCCGCATTGACTCCTCTTCCCCCGTGGCGTAGCATCCTTCCTGAACGGTGACGATATCAAGACGTAATCACCGCGCATCGCGCTGGTCGGCTTACCGGACATGAAGGTCGGCTCGTCCATCGAGCAGCGGCATGACCAATCCATCTCGCGCAGCCTATTGCCAAAGCGCTCGCCGAAGCGGTTTATATGCCGGCTCGATCCTGATCTCTCTCGCTGTACTGATCCTCCTTGTGGCCGCGTTTCTGCCGCGACTCTATAATCGCCCATTCTCTTCCCTGCTCCTCACGTTCGTGCTTATCGCCCTGGCCGCCGCGATCACACTCCATGTTCGATTCCTGATTCTTGCTCGGCGCGAGCAACGCGAGACAGCGAGCGCTCTCTCGACCACTGAACACGAATTTCAGGCGGTCTTTGACAGCGCGCTTGATTCGCTTCTCATTCTCGACGACAGCGGAACCTGCCTGGAGGCAAATCCGGCAGCCCTTGCTCTGCTTGGAACCGCGAGGCAGGGCCTCGTTGGTCGGCCGATCCGTGACTTTCAACTGACGCCGCAGTCGCAAGACATGCGAGAAGACATCCTCGGTCGGAAAGACGGCCAGAGCGAGATGCAAATGGTTCGCAAAGACGGCCGGTCCATCTTTGTCGAATACAGCGCCAAGGCGAACTATCTGCCGGGGCGGCACTTCGTGGTCCTACGGGACATCTCTCAAAGAAAACAGGCGGAGATGGCACTCCGAGAGAGCGATGAACGTTTTCAGCAGATGGCCTCCAATATTTTGGAGGTCTTCTGGATGCTCGACGTCCAGACGAAGAGCGTCATTTACGTGAATCAGGCCTTCGAGGCCATCACGGGTCGCTCCCGCGACACACTGTGGGCAAATCCCACTTCGTACCAGGAGCTGTTTCACCCCGAGGACCGCGCTCGCGTTTTGACAGGCCTCGAAGAAGCCGTCAGCTCAGGCCGGTTCGATGAAGAATTCCGAATCGTGCGGCCAGACCATGCGACTCGTTGGGTTTGGGTTCGAGGCTTTCCGGTGAGGGACTCCTCGGGCGCGATTCATCGTCTTGTGGGAACCGCGCAGGACATCACCATCAGAAAATCTGCCCAGGAACAAATGGCCAGGAATCTCGTCTTGGCCGAATCCGCCCGCGCCGAGGCTGATGCGCTGCGCAAGACAACCCTGGCGCTCACCCAGAATCTTAGCCTGGACTACGTCTTAGACACCCTTCTTCGGTCTCTGCTGGAGCTCATTCCGTGCGATTCGGCCCAAGTTCTCCTGGCCGAGACCGATGATCGTCTATTCCTCGCAAGAGAGCGCCATTCTCAGCAAGATGCGCGTCACCCTCATAAGTCTCATGTGACCTGGGACGCGACCGAGCAACCTGCTCTCATGCAGGTTCTCGTTACAGGAAACGTTCTGCTGGTGCGAAATACCGCTGAGCACGAAGGTTGGGGACAATTCAAAGGACAATCACACTTCCATTCCTGGCTTGGGGTTCCGCTGATCGCTTCGCAAAAGGTGCTTGGCCTGCTATGCCTCGGTGATTCAGAAGCCTATGTTTTCACGCAAGAACACGTGCGCCTGGCAAAGTCGCTCGCGATCCCGGCCGCTGTGGCCATTCAGAATGCGCGTCTCTATGAGCGCGCGGAGATTTATGGCGCCGAGCTCGAAAAGCGCCTTGCGGATCTCGAGCACACTCAACAAGCACTGCAACAGGCTGAGGAGAACAGGGCGTTTTCAGAGGAGAAGTTCACCAAGGTTTTCCGCGCCAGCCCCATCGCCTTTGCGATCACGACGGTGGAAGAGGGCCGCTTCATCGACGTGAACGGGGCGTTCGAGCACCGATATGGATACGCACGGAATGAACTCATCGGCCGCACCATTCTTGAACTCGGCATCTGGGACGATCCCGATGCCCGCACGCGGATGGTAAAGGAAATTCGCCAGCACGGCTGCATCAGCAATCATGCAACGCGTCTTCGTAAGCGGTCAGGCGAGGTCATCGAAGCAATCTTCTCGGCGCAGGTGCTCGAACTCGAAGGCCAGCGATGTATTCTGGCGGTGACCGAAGAACCTACAGATCGCATCGACTTGCAAGCCGCCCTATCTCGCCGAGCCAGCGTTGCGGGATAGTCCCGCCATCGAGGATGGCTCGGCGATGAGCCTCGCTGCGCAGCTGTCGGCGGACTCATGGCGTCGAAAATAAGTCTATTTATATCCGTCTCTGATCCCGATAGAAATACGCATATCGCGCTCGGACGCTGTCGACTTTGCCCCGTCCGGATTCATCGTAATGCTGGAACAGGCTGCGATGCATTGCCCTGAGAGTGGCGCAGAAAGAGCGCATCAAAACAAAGCGGCCCGGTAACAAACCCGGGCCTCTTTTGTGTCCAGCGAACAAGAGAAACGCAATCGCTTACCCCGCCCTGAACAACGGGGCTTGCGCTCCCAGTCGGTCACGGTTATAGCTGACGACGTGCTTCGTCGGCCTCCTCTGCAAGACGCATAAGCGCCTGCACAATGCCGGTGTTTTTATTGGTCTTTGGATCGAGGAAGAGCCCGTCTTTAGCGAAGGACATCACCGAGGCAACTGCACCTCCGTTTTGTGTCGATGTCGGCCGAATGATGGCAACAGGCCCCAGGCTTTGGTCCAGGAAGTGACACGGCTCCGGCATGATCAGGTTCGCTTGCAGGGTGTCGCCGTTGAGCGATTCCGGATCAGTTTCCCCCTTGGCCTGCGAGAGCACCGAGAAGGTGACCTTCGCACCTGTAGAACCTGGGAAGCCGCTGTCCGTGTCTGTAATCGCCAAGGCGTTGCCGGCCTTGTCTTGCCAAGTTTGGAAGTGCATCGTCTCGCTCGGGCCGATGCTCAACAAGATTCGCAGGACTTCGGAATTGCTCACCTGCTGAGCCAATGTTGGATATAAGCTCGTGCCCCCTTGCTCGATGAACGCAAAGTGAAAGCCCGCCGTGAAAGCGATAGCCTGCAGATGAGTCGAAATGCTGGAAGGTGGATTGCTGGGATCACTGCCGGCCGTATCGTCATTCGTTCTCGGAATTGCCGTGTGCCGCCCTAGATTCAAGCTTGGCACGGCCTGAACAAAGAGGGCATGCGGATCGAAGTCAGGATTGGTTATGCTGCGGTATCGGGACCAAAAACTCGTGTCGATGGTCAACTGCGTTAGGTTTGTCAGCCGTGCCGCGGTTTTATCCGCGCCATCAGCCTGACTGCTTGGTAAAACCTTAAACGGACTTAGATCAAACGGCTCGGCGCCCTTTGATTTCAAGTAATTCGATAGAAACGCCGCGTGGCTGATTTCGTCATCCGTGTTGTCGTGAATGTATTGAGGCATGTCGCCGTCCAGAATCGTCAATGCCGCGGCATAGACTGGGTTTCCTGTCTTACCGGGCCCCGATACTTCGTTGTCTTGGGTACCTCCAAGCTCCGAATATTGCAGCCACAAATCGGCCTCGACCGTTTCCAATGCCTGCAGGAAACGGAGAATGGCGATGTCTCCGTTGGTGATGGGCGATCGGTCGTCGTCGCGCTCAAACGCGGCCAAACTGCCGGGCAGAAGCCCAGAGCCTATTGCGGCTCCAGCCGCGATCACTCCATTTTGCAGGAACAACCGACGGCTCCCTGAATTCTTGAGGACACTTCCGGTTCCTGACTTCTTCATCGTTTTATCTCCTTTTCATGGAATCGCTTTTAATCCGTCGTTTTTCTGTTCTTGTTGGATAACCAATTTTGATTTGGGAACGAGTACAAAAACTGAGCGCGGTCACAGAGCTTCGCCAATCCAAGACCGGTTTGTTTTCCCTCCTCCTGCAATCCACCGCTTCAGCCGCCTGACACGCTGAAGGCCACCCCCCATGTTTTGCGTCTATACATTGCCGAAGGCCATCGACGGGCATGTCATGGATGTGTCAACGATTCGCAAAATATTTGTCAACAAGCAACGAACATCCGTCGTATCTCAAAAGCCCGGTGCACGCGACGCGCCTTCCGCTGTTCTTGCCTCTCTGGGATACGAATTGGACCCGAAACCTATCGCCCTTCCTGCAGTCCCCACTCCGTACACACACGGAACGCTGGCTCGATCTGCTGCAGCTGTCTGCCTGCACATATACGGAAGGAGAACGAAGAAAGAGAGTCCACTTAAAGCGAAATCACGAAGGTGAAACTATGATCTGTCTTTCGTCAATCATCGTTTCTGACGGTTTGATGCTGATGGGACGAGCGATTCCAGGAGTCGGCTCAGCCGCGGGTGGTCTCCCATCTCACTGGTCGTAGGCGGTCGTGCTCCTTCAAGCTCCTGGGCGGGCGTGCCCTAGGACAGCGGGCGACAGAAATCACAAGGATTCCTGCCCACGTAGATGGTCTGGAATTGGAAGAGATTTTATCTGTCTGCAGTTGGAACGTCATGAGTAGGGCCGGCTAAGAGCTGCTTGATTTCATCTGAAGCCAGTTGGTCTGGCTGAGTTCCCAAGGCCAGTTCGACGATCTGCACCGCGAGGATCGAGCACAGGGCTGTGGCGGCCGCGGTGCTTGCGGCCTTTCCCGCTTCATCGGCGTCGAGCATGAGGATGGCCTGATCAAAGTAGGTTTCAATCAGATGGGCCTGACGAAGGGAAAGCTTCGAGCCCATCAGAGCGGCTACGTTGTGATATCCGGCCTGATGGATTTTAAAGGTGTCGAAGAAGCCTTCCACGACAATGAGCGTGCGCTCGGCCTTGCGGATGGCTCGGTGCAGATTGAACAACAAATGAGATTTGCGGAAGCCGGCAGGCAGACGGTATTTGGGCTGCGTTTGGTCGATTGCGCGACCCGAGTAGGCGACCAGTTCGCCAGATTCATTGTGGATTGGAATGACGACCCGTCCACGAAGAAAACCGCTCCCGTTGTAGTAGCCAACGCCGAAGTAGCGGGCCGTATGCTCGCTTAATCCACGAGTGGCAACATAGGGGTGCTGGTGATCAATGTTGCACAAGGTGAACGAAAGAGGCCGGTTTTCCGTGGTATCAGGGAGCTGCTCTTTGTTCGTCGATGTCGGACGAGGACTCGGAGTTTCTGCCAGTGAATGTTGCAGACGGAAAGCCGCCTCGCGGATCGAACAGCGTTCCATTTCCGCGACGAAGTCCAAGACGTCGCCGCCGACGCGTCCCGAACGGTAGGCGATGCACGAAGCGGACTGACAGCACCAGGCATTCCGCGTGAAACTGGCGGAGAAGCTGTCAGTGCTTCTGGCGGAAGAATGTGTCGGAAGAGGGCATTTTCCTCGGAAGCGATCGGCACCCACTCGCCGGAGACGAACGTCATAGTGCGAAAGTATCGTCTCCATAGAGACCCTCGCTTTGACGCCTTTGAAGTCAACCCATTCGGCTGGCATCATTGCCTGCTTTCGTTCTTGGGATCGATCTGTGAATGAGTCCGCTTGGAAGCTGCCGAGAAGTAGAACCGGCCCGGGTCGGAACGTCCGGGAGCGGTGTCCAGCAGCCTTGCGAAAGCAGGTACACCATCCTTGCATCCGCCGGGGTCAAGTTGCGTTCAGGAACTGCCCTGCCACCGCTCCGTGGCCCTCCGATTGCCCGTGCGGGGAAATCCCGGTCGGTCATGGCTGTGCCTCGGGTCTCAGGTAAATGGCACCGTAATCGAACAGATCGGCATCGGGGTCGTAGCCGTGGATTTCAAGCACTTCGGAGACAAACCTGCGGCCCGGCCGGCGCTCGACATGGATCACCGCGTTCAGTGAATCACCGATGTTGGTCTTGATGGCGCGATAAGGAAGCTCAATTCCGCTCTGTAAGACGCAGCTTGTGAAGCGGGCCAGGCCTTGCCTTGCGGAACTTGCATGGATCGTCGAGATGGTTCCCGAGTGGCCAGTGTTCAAGAGTTGAAGGAGGTCGAAGGCCTCTCCGCCTCGAATCTCGCCGAGAATGATGCGGTCGGGTCGATGGCGGAGTGCGGCCTTGAGCAGGTCCCGGATGGCCACGGCCGCCAATCCCTTTTGTGCCTGACGGGCTTCAAAGCGAACCAGATTCGAGTGCCTTATGCGAATCTCAGCAGTGTCTTCGATAAGCAGGATGCGTTCATCTTCGGGTATGAATCGGCTAAGGGCCCCCAAAAATGTCGTCTTTCCCGTACCGGTGCCGCCGCTGATCAGGATGTTCTTCCGCCCGAGAACATAGCCCTCCAGGCGATTCGCTAGAGGCTGGTCAAGTGCCCCGAGAGCGATGAGATCCTCGACCCTGAAATGGCGTGTGTTGAACTTACGGATGGTAAGGGTCACACCGCCCAGACTGCAGGGAGGAATAACCGCAGCGACGCGGCTGCCGTCAGGGAGCCGGGAGTCAAGAATGGGCTTCGCTTCCGAGATGTCATCTCCCAGGCGCCGAGCGATGTTTTTCACCGCGACCATCAACGCTCGTTCTCCCAGGGAGACGCCCGTGACCTTCTCAAGGAGCCCTCGCTTTTCGATGAAGATCGAATCCCCGCCATTGACCATCACTTCGCTCACCGAATCATCGAGAATCAGGTGCTCGATGGGTTTCAAAAATGGCAGGATGGTCTCAAATCCATTCATTCGAGTTGTCCTTCCTCAAGCTGTTTGAAGTAGGTCTTGTTGGGGTCGTTGTAATAGGGCTTGAGGTAGCAAAAGGCCGGCGGCATGGGATTGAAACCGTCATAGGCGATCACGACAGCCTGCGCATTCTTCAGTTCAGTGAACGTTTTCGTGTCGAAGCGGAAATCAGCATGCGGGTAGTAGCTCTTCGAAGCGGTGATGTTCGCCCGGTGCGAGATAGCCTTGCCCGTCAGCAGACTAATCGTGGCATCGTGCCCGCTCTCAGAAAGGTTATAGCTGACCTTAAGCTGGTCTTCGCGTCCACAGAGTTCGCTTGCGGTCTTGGCCGAGAAGTCGTCAGAGAGGGACAGAAAGATCTTGGTGCGGAAAGTCTGCAGCAGGGTCCGCCAGGCCTCGCCGGGCACCGATGACTTAAGCGAGCTGATGCTCTGTGTGGCGACGATGGGAATACACCTTGGCTGGCGGGAGAGGCTGAAGAATTTTTCATCGCCGGTGGGCTCGTTCTCGCCAACGGTCACGAAGTGCTGGTATTCGTCGCAAACAAAGAACGTCTGCCGATAATACCGGTCGGGGTGGGATTCAATCTCCGGAATGCGGTTGAGGACAGCACGCTGGAAGTCGAGTTTCATCATCACGCCGAGAGCTCTGGCCAAGCCGGGATTTAAACTCACCGGGAAGTTCAGGGCGCACACCTTGCCGCTCTCGATGAGCCAAGCGAAGGAGGGGAGCGGCGTGCCGAATTGATGGTCGGCATTGGCCTTCGGGTCATAACATCCTGCGGGCGGGCAGAAGGTTCGCTTGACCGCAGGGTTGTCATCAAACAGGGAAAGAAAAACGGAGATGCCTTCGATGATCGAAGTGCGAAGCTTGGGCTCGATCCTCCTCCAGTCATTGTAGAACCATCTTTTTACGGCCTGGAGTTGTTCCTGGCGGTCGGGATCGATTTGGCCAAAGCCCACCTCGCTCAAACGCTCGAAACGAATCATGCGGGTCTCAAGAAACTGCCGCACGCCGGGGGTCTCTTCGGCGCGGTACATGTGGGTCTCACCGTTAAAGACAAAATCGAACAGCTTGAGGTCTGCCACATGGGACATGTAGTCGTCAGGCGAAACCAGCAAGAAGCAACGCTCCTCCAGGCGCCGCTCCGCATCGTGAATCTTGCTCTCGAGGACGTCGGGTGAAATGGCGCACTCATACACGTCGAACAGCGTGACGTAGTCGTAGGCGAGCTTGTGGAGAAGAATGATGAATTTGACGAGGTTGGTATAGGCCTGCTGCCAGAAAGGCTCTTTGCCCTTACCGAACAGATTGTTCAGAAGCGACGCAATGCTGTAGGCGAGAGCATAGGCATCGAGGTCGTTGTTAAGCGGGTTATAGCGATAGCGGGATTCAAGGCTGATTTCGATATAGTCGTCACTCCGTCCGTGCCTATCGAGGATGGCCTTCACTTTGCGACAGAAGTCGCCTTTGACCTCGAGCACGAGACCTCCGATTTTCCTGTCTTGATCCGGCGCCTGGTAAGCGAGGATTTGCTCGGCAAATGGAAGGATGCAGCAACTCGTTTTCCCGCTCCCTACAGCGCCGAAAATGGCGATGCCAGTGAACAGGCCCCGCTCGGGAACAGTGAGCCAGCGAGGGGAGGGCGAGGGACCCGGCGTGCGAGCATTGTGAATCTCGCCAATCACCAGGAACAGATCTTGCCGCAACCGTGGGTCGGGATACGGCGGCAGTTGGCCAGGCCGGCCCCTACGAGGAACCCTGAGGGCGAAGATGTAGATTCCCGAGAGCAGGATCGAATAGACCAGGTAAGCGGTTGTGTAGAGTGAGACGATGTAGGAATACTTGAGGCCGAGAAAGACCGGCCGGTCCCAGAGAAAGGTGAGTTCGAGGAAGAAGTTTTGCTCCGGAAATGGCGCCTTCAGATAGAGTAGGAATCCGGTCGCCATGGCCATCACGTAGGCCAGCAGGTTTCTCGAGGCGAGAAGGCGCTGAATCATGCGGTCCTCGGGATGTGAGATGAAGCTGCGGCGGTCCTCCCTGCCGGTTGAGACGCCTTCCACTTCTTGTATTCCGGATCACGACCGAGCAGCTTCTGAAGCGCGAAATTCGTCACGTAATCCGGGGTACAGTCGACAAAGCGGCAATAGTCGTCCAGAAGCTGACTAACCGGCTCCTCGAGTCGCAGGTGACGTTCAACTGTTTCGGGCGGTTTCTTGATCAGTGCCATTTTCTTCCTCCCTAGCTTGGTGATTGGATTCCTATCTGCGACGGGCCAAACTGGCGGCGCGTCTTTCCCTGCCCCAGCAGGCGCGAGCGCCCCCCCGATCCCTTCCGAATTTGCTCTGCTGTCGCATGTTTGCTGTTTGCTCCTACCCTGCTCGACGCTCGCAGCGACGCGAAATGCAAGACCGGTTAGCAGCCGGAAGGAAAACCGTTTCACTCGGTCCCCGGGGGTTCCTTCGCCGTTCTGTAGGCAGTGGACACCAGGCAAGGGCTGAAACGAAACCTGCGCGGACAGCCAGTCGCGGCGAGCTGTGTTTCGATAGCCTGACCGCCGAGTTCACCCGAGCCCCACGCCGCATAGAGGCGCTCGGTTTGCTGGTCACGAAAACGCTCCTTGGCTTTGTTGAGCCATTCAATTTCGTCGTTCGAGAAACTCCCGTACTGCTTTTTGTCCCACCGGGCGCGCAGCGCGAAGTAGCGGAGAAGTTCGGCCGATGGATCGTCCCGGAGGGCGCGGCTGGCGAAAGCGCCAAAAGCGCGCTCGGCCGCGGCGAACTGGACCGTGGAATCGGACAGATAGAGAAAGTGGAAATCAGAAAGATTCCTGAGGAGCTGCTGGTAGGCACT
Source organism: uncultured Acidobacteriota bacterium (assembly GCA_963718485.1). Taxonomy (GTDB): domain Bacteria; phylum Acidobacteriota; class Terriglobia; order Acidiferrales; family UBA7541; genus Palsa-295. The sequence continues at coordinate 65,059 of CAVQZU010000129.1, read as the reverse complement.
CAGATGGTGCGCCAAGCCGGCCATGCTGGACTCTCCGGCATCCACATAGCAGAGGGTTACGGGTGGGTCGGTTGAGTTGCCAGTGCCGTCAAGAAACAGCGGGAATTTATCGACGAAGTATCGCAGCTCCGGGCCCGGCCTAGACAAACTCTGGTAAGCTCTGGCTGGAAGCACGGCCTTGGGAAGACCCAGTGTTTGGCAGAAATAGAGGACCCGATCCTCCTCGGTTTCAAGGTAGTTGTAGCCCTGATTTGCTAGTACGAAATCGAGCAGCAACAAGCGTGTGCGAATGAAGTCGGTTGAGTGGCGGCGGCGATTGCGCAGGTTCTCCTTATCAATCACACGGTAGAGCGTCCTTGAAAACAGGTGGTAGACGCCGCCCACACCCAGGTACTCGCGCCAGGTCGCATGGCCGCGGCCCTCAAGCTTCCCGATGAAGTGGTCCGACCTTTTCCCCCACTTGGCCCCGACAAAGGTGATGAACTGACGTGGCACGAAGTAGCCGGAAAAAGTCGCGACGATATAGAGGAATCGTGCCTCATCGGGGGTATACCCCAGAGCCTGAAGGCCCACGATGTGCTCGCCCGCTATATTCATAGCGATAGAACCTCCGCCGTCAGTGCGCGTTGATTGAGCACCCGCCTGAGGTGGTCCGCCTCGCCGTGCGAGGTATAGAGCGAAAACCCTGCGCGGACCTTCTCGGTGACACTGCGGCCGCGATAGTGCTCGGTGACCAGTTCAAGGTTCACCCGGTCCATTTCTCCGTGGTGGGTTTCGTATTCGATCCGCATGTCTGGAATGGGGATCTTGTTGCCCACAACGCGAAGGCCATGGAGCTCTGCGATTTCCTTCCTGGCGGCCCCTCCGAAGCGGGCCAGGTCCCGATTCACTTTCCGCCTCAGTTCGTAATCGAGGATGACGCGGAGACTCTTCCCGCCAGCCTTTTCGATTCGAACTGCCTCCTGTTGATAGAGAAGATAGAGGTCAGCATCGTGATTGGCTTCCCTGGGTTTGACGAAGCCGTGATAGACCGCTTGGTCCTGCGGAACCAGGCGGTTGGCACGCAGCAGCCGGTATCCTCGCTTGGTCAGGGCGAGCAGCTCGCGGGGAGTACCTTCGGGGCCTTCAAAGGTGCCCTTTCGGACCAGACCCATCCGAACGAGATTTTGGATGTCATGCGCAGCGTCTTCTGGGCGCCCGGCGTAGCCATGGTGAGAGAGGCTGTGAGAGGCAATGACGTGAAACCTGCCCAGCTCGGCAATCGTGCGAATTTCTGATTCGCTCGGACGGTAACCACAATCGCGGTCATACGGCATCGCCCGGCCATCGACCGAATGGAGATCGGAACGGGTCGTTCTTCGTGAGCGTCCGGGTATCGGTTCAGGTGATGGTGACCGGCCGTCGGCCGGGGCGAGCTCGGCGTCATGGCCTTGTTCCCTGGCCGGCCGATCCTCCGGGCTGAGAACAGCGCACTTAGTGACATCGAGGTCCTGAGGTGAGCAGCCGCGCGACATTTCAGTAGTCATCCTCGCTGGCATCGGTTGGCGAGGGCAGCCCGGAGTGACCGATGGTCGCTTGCTTGTCGACGTGCGACAGCTTTCGTCCGGTATCCTTCAGGAGAAATTTCCGCTGCAGGGCGTACACGGCGGCAAAGATGTTCACAAACAAGATGACCACCGAGACAAGGATCACCGTCCCGTATTGCTGAATGAGAATGTGCCGGTAAGGGACCAGGAAGCGCAGTTGGCCCATGAGCCAGAAGCCGATGGCCAGCAGGATGGCGATCGTAACGATGAGGGCGTTGGCAATCATTTGGCTCTCCCTGCGCGCCGGGACCTGCGGAGTTTCCTTCCCTGGAGCGGGCGGCGAACCGTTAAGCAAACGAGGCTCTCTCGAAGAGCGCCTGGGGCATCGCAAGACACGGGCCGAAGGGGATCTGCTTGTGCCAGGGGCCGCCGGTCGCGCGGAGATCGGGCCGGAATTGCCAGGCGAGCAACGGCGAGCTCCCGAGTTTGCTTGCGGATAGGGTTCTTCATTTGAAGGCCTCGTCCTCGCGGAAATACGTAATGGTCATTCCCAGCGGGTTGATGGGGATGAGTTCATTCGGTACCTGGGACTTGAAAACGAAGACGAAGTTCGCGGTGTAGAGGTCGCGCTTCAACTCGCTATGGTCGGTGGGCGAGTAGTAGACCATGTAGAAATCGACCCGCGCGCGGAAGGGCATGCTCTGCAGCTCTTCAAGAGCGACTTTCTTTACGTCTACGTCGACCTCGGGCTCGGCCGGATTGGTGATGAATCTCTTGATCACGTCGTTTTTGCGGTAGGTGTCGAGAATGCCGTCGGCAAGTTTACCGTCCAAGAAATAGAGCGACTTTGAGAAGTCATCCGGAATCGTGTAGCGATTGCGGCGGTAGTACAGGGTGCAGAACTGTGAGAGAAAATATTTTGCTTCAGCGTCCTGGGGCTTGTACTCGAAGTTGTGGTAATTGATGGCCTCGGCGCGGCCGAGATCGTCGATGCGGATGATGAGCGGCCGGAAGTTCTGGAAGGTGCGGATGGTTTTCAGATCGACCAACGCCAAGCCTATGGCTGCGAGACACAGCAGTAGGAGAGCGATCTTCAAATAGGTGTTGGTCACCATCGGATCACCATAGGATTCCAAGTACAGCCGCTTGGCGTTTTCAAACGCGTCGTCGCGGTCCATCACAGCCCTCTTGCGACAGCGGCGGCTGGCGCTTCGAGCAGTCCGGCGGAAGAGCCTCCCGCCGCGCCGCTGAAAATGTGATTGGTAAGCGAAGGCACCTTGAGCAGGACATAGATCGAAGCCAGAAACGTAATGACCAGGACCGGAAACCAGGCAATGAGTTGGACGGTTGAAAGCGTCCCCGCGGGGGGAAGCTTGAGCGCTCCGACCATCAAATTCCCGATGACGGAAACAACCGCCGCAGCGATGACCTGGTAGAAGGCGTATTGCAGCAAGCAACGGAACCAGCCCCAGAACAGCCACTCCATCTTGGGAACGATGAAAAAGGGGACGAAAACGGGCCCCACCAGAACGCATACGGCCGTGGCGATGAATCCGTAGGCGATGACTACGAGCGCGATCGCTTGGGCAGCCGCCAGCAGGACGGTCACCGTTACGTAAATGGCGGTGCCAAACAGGTCGCCCCAGCTCGGTGAATCCATGCGGGACTCGAAATCCGCCACGCCCTGGATAACCGTCTGGAGCTCGGCTTGGTCGATCCTGCTGGCCAGGAACTGCGCCTCATTGGTGACGAGATTGTGGAAGCTCGCGCCGATGCCGGGAATAGGCGCGCTGTAGTAGTTGACCATGGCGAAGCCGAAGCTGATGGTCAAAACAAGGCTCGCGAAGTTGTCGAAATGGAAGGGGCTTCGGTCTCCTGCTGCGGCGAGTGCGGACCTCAGGCCATACCAGACAACGAGGATGGTGGCGAAGGAACGGAAGAGATTTTGACCCATGGCGTCGAAGAAACCGAGGTTCTGGGTAAGCAAGGTGTTGATGGCCTGGAAGATGTACTGGAGATAGTCGGTTTGCACTGCCGTCAGCTCCTTCGACGTCGGGTGTCGGTTCGCCGCATGCCTATGGCATGCGGAAGTTCTCAAGTGAATCGGTGAGGGTGCCCGAGACCTGAGCTAGGTTGCCGGCCATGGAGGCTTGGCGGCCGATATCGGTGTTAATTGCGTTGGTTGTGGCGTCGCGCTGTTGCTTGGCCAAGATGGTCTGTTGTTCAAGAAGCGAGGAGAGCAGTTTGTTTGAGTCCTGCACGGTGCGGAGGGTCAGAACTCCCGCCGCATTGATCTTGTTCAGAACCGAGACTTCGCTATTGAGACCTGCATCGCCTGAAAATGAGTCTTGTTCGAGGTTCGAGATTTGAGTCTCGACGCTTGCGGCATTGCCGCGGATTGGAGCCGATGGTGGCCATGGCATTCATGTTCGCGCCGTCGGCGAGTTCAACCGACACGTATTGGGACTCGATCCGACCGAGTTCGGAGCCGTCCATTCCCGATAGCTCGTAGGGGTTGTACACAGCAGAGTGGAGAGGTTGCTTTCAGGTAACCCGTGTTGATGGTCGGGAAAAGGCCCGAGTTGATGCCGGCGACCCACAAGCCCGTATTCCCGAAAGTGTTTGGCGAGGTGACATCTCTCCACCGGGAAAACAGCGCGCGGTAGCGGGCGGGCATGTTGCGAATGTATGTGGCCATCTGCATGGCGAGGTTGAGCTGGTTGGTGATCTGGGCGTAGCTCTTCTGGAGCTCAATGAGGTGCTGCTGGAGCTGACCGTAGCGAAGAACTGCGTTGGCGTAGTTGGTCGGGTCATAGACGATCCCGCTGCCCAACTGGGCCCTGGCCGCACCGACGCCCAGCCCTGCGACCAGCAGATAAATCAGAATTCTTCTTTTCATTTGAGTTCTCTCCTTGGCCTTCAGAGATCGGAAGCCATGGTGTGGTTGTTGTAATCGGGCAACGCCAGATCGCCCGAGAGATAAACTTTGACGCGGTGGCCTTCCCGAATCGTCACGGTTGGCAGGATATTCAGGAACCGATCGAGGATCTGTGCCGAAGACTGCGCGGTGCTTTGTGCGAATCCCTGACGCATGAGGTCAGCACTCGATGCGTAAACAGATCCGCTCGCCCCACCCTCGGCGACCGCTCCCAGAGCGCCGATGGCGACTGAAACACCGAAGAGGCGGAGGTAGTGGTTGTTGACCTGATCCCGCAACCCGGTGTCGCCCATCTGGTTGAGACCTTTGAACTGATCGAGGCTGACCGAGTACCCGTCGGGCATGACCAGGCGGTGGAAGACGACGGCCAGGCGCGTCTGACCGAAGGTGTCTACCTTCTTGGTTTCGCCGAGCAGCTTCGCGCCCGCGGGAATCAACAGATGCTGGCGATCATTTGCATACACAGCGGTTGAGAGCAAACACTCGATGGGACCGGAAAACTGCCCGTCGAGACGGTTGAGGAGAACGCTTTCAAGAATGGTGCCTTCAAACAGAACGTAGGTTTTTCCCGCCGCGCGATTGGCGGCGTCTGGGCTTTCCTGCTGCTGATCACGCGCCGCTTCTGCTCGATCGCTTCGTAGCGCTGCAGGCGCGGCCTGAGGAACAGAATTGGGCTGCAGGTCTTTTAGAAGCGGAGGGCTCGGAGCCGTGTCGGAGGCCGAGGCAAGCGAGCTGGGCTTGGCAGCAGGCGCTTCAGCGCCGGGCACCTGGGCACCAGGCGCGGGCCGATAACTCAAGGCAACGTTGGAGGCGAACAGCGAAACGTAGTCCCGCCGCTTGCGCTCGGCCGCGATCGGGTCCTCCGGCCTTTGCTCCGGCGGTGGAGCGATGGCGTTTGCTTGCGGGGAGGTCTGCTGGGGATCTCCGGCCGCGCCGAGCAAGCGGGTCTGCTGCGCGAGTGCCGATTGCGCGACAAGCTGCTGGTGTTGCAGTTCCTCGATCCGATTCTGCATCTCGGCAATCTTGGCTTCGTTGATCTCGGCCGGAGCGTCGGCTGGCGTGGCGGCCGACAGTGTCTTGGAGGGCGCCGTGGGTTTCTTGCCTCCGGTCAGCCACATGATGGCGACCATCAGGAAGGCGAGGCCGATCAGTAGCCAGGCCTGGACGTTCTTGGGTAGCAGCCCTTGCGGCTTGGCTGTTTTCTCCTGAATTTGAGGGATCTCGGCCATGGTTTCGCCCGCTTACTTCCGAGCCACGCGCCGCGCAAACGGCAGCTTCTTGTTGCCGATCGCAAGGTAGCCCGAGTCGATGATCTTGGGAGCGATATAGACGCCATTGTCGACCTGGAAGGAGATCAGGTTCGCCTTACCATCTTTGATTTCGTAGAGGGCGGGCTTTCTCGCGCGCGCCCAGACCGGATGTAGGTGAAGGCGTCGTCGTGGTAGATGGCGGTGACCAGAAACGGCTCATGCGCCGCCTTGGCATCGAGCGGGTAATCGAACTCAAGTCTGGTCGCATAACTCGATCGAAAGCGGCCGACCTCGTCAGCCGCTCGGCTCTGTGCGGCACGTACCTGGTCCGCGGTCTCTGCGCGCAGCGCATCGAGCTCTTTTTTGTATGCTTCTGCCTCGCCCGCGCTGACATAACCCCGCAGTCCGCTGGCCGAGAGGCGCGAGTTTTCCTTGGGTTCAACGAAGAGTTTGAGATCGGGTTCGGCGCTGGGGTCGCTTGTGACCTCGGTCAGCAAGAACGAATAGACGTGTCCGCTGGCGGTGACCAGGTTCAAATTGCTGCGGATGCCGGCCTTGGCAGGATGAACGTAGCAGAGGTTGTGTGCTCCATTGATGATCCAGAATTCCTTGTCGCCGGTGGTGAAGTCCAGAATCTCCTCGTCATCGGGAAGGACGATGAGCGTTGAGAAGCGAAGCTTGGCGCGAACCGGAACGATGTCTTCCTTCGAATACTTCACCACACGCGCCGCCTCGGTTGCCGCCCGCGCCGGCAAGGGTTGCAAAACGCCACCGTGCCATCAAAAAAACGCGCCACCGCCGCAATCCAGGGGCTCGGAATCAGTCGTTTCATCGGTGTGCTCCTTCTAGAGGGGTGTGGTCTCAAGTCTTATCTTCCGCAGTACTTCGAGGCCTCTGTCAAAGCCGTAGGTCTCAAAGGCCTCTTTGCGTTTCTTGTTGTCGTAGGGGTCGTTGGTATAGAGCCAGTAGCTCTTCGGATCGACGTTGAGATTGGCGACTTTCGCAAGTTCCGGCGTCTTGATCAGGAACTGCTGTTTGGGAATCAGGTTGGCGATGAGCTCGACTTCGTTTTCGTTCAAGTGGAATTGACGTCGGTAGAGGTCGCAGTCCATGTCGGGATTAGCGAGGAAGATCTTGGTGGCGCAGCTTTCGATGATGACCTCCAGGATGTCGGAGCGCCTGAGTTCATCGAGCGATTGGGTGGAGAGCACCAGCGCCGCATTGTGTTTGCGCCAGGTCTTGAGCGCCTCGACCACGTAGCGCTGGATGCTCGGGTTCCTCAGAAACACCCAGGCTTCGTCGATGAAAAACGCTTTGAACACCGAGGTAATCTCGCGGCCTGCGATGACGGCGTTCGCGCGATGAAGGATGTAGAACAGTAGTGGCTCCAAGAGCTCCGGATCGTGACTCATCGGTTGGAAGTCGAAACACTGGAAGCGGGAGAAGGAAACCGTGTCTTCCGCGTTGTCAAAAAGGAATCCGAATTGGCCGCCCCGGGTCCATCGGGCCAGGCGGGTTGAAAGTTCCTGACTCAGGGTATTGGCGAGCACTCCCAGGGTGCGCAGCTCGGGAGCGACCGAGTAGAGGTTCTCGATCTGGTGATAGAGATCGCGCTCGGCGGCCGGATCGATCCGCTCGGAACCCTCGCCGTGCATCAAGACTTTGAGGAGCAGCGCCAGGAAATCGAGATTCTCTTTTGTGGGCTCAAGCGAGAACGGGTTGATTTTGAATTCGGAGGATGGAAGGCCCACGCGAACATAGGACCCGCCAAAGAGCTGGGTCAGGCTCTCAAAGCTCCCTCCCAGGTCGAAGATGAAAGTGTACGGCGCATATTTCTGCAGGTTGGTGATCAGGAAGTTCAAAAGGAAACTTTTTCCGGCGCCGGTTCTGCCGAGGATCATGGTGTGTGCCGAGTCGCGATAGTGAAGGTTCAAAAAGTAGGGGGTGTGGTGGTTGGTCTCAAGGACCGCGAGATACTCCTCGCGGAGATGTCGGTTGCAAGGCTCGCCCGAGTCAAGCGTGAACAGGAACGAACAATCGGCGTAGTTGGTGTTGAGCAGGTACAGGTAGCGCAGGTTGAAGGCGTGGTTGCCCGGCACGGCGGCGAGAAACGCATTGAGTAGGTTGTATCGTTCCTCATAAAGTTGGGCATCGTGCACGCTGAAGACTTTGTAGAATTCCGCACCGGCCCTGTCGACCCGCTCCCCATCCAGGTCGTAGATCACCACCGTCAGTGAAAACTGGCCAAAGTAGTTCCCGCGAAGTTCGATCTCCTCGACGCCTTCACCGAGTTCCCGGACCCGGGATTGCTTGGAATCATCAAGGAGCAGGTCCTGGGCAGGGACATCGTTCACGTTTACCTGGCTCAAGAAGGACCGCCTGGTGTTGTGGTAATGCCGACGTTTCGCCTGGATGTTGCGCCGCGTCTTGCCGGGGTCTTCCTTCTGCCACTCGGTCACGACGTAGTAGTTCGCTTGAACCTCGAGCAGCCGCTTGAAGATCAGCGGAAAACTTTGGGCCGCGGGCTCTTTGAGCGTCAAAACCTTGACGTAGTAATCGTCGATTCGCAGGTGCCGGCGGTGACATTCCAGGTGCGATTCCGGGAGATAGAAATCAAGGAAGGTGTCGTGCTTGAGCTTGGCAAGGTCGAGCTTATGGGGATCGAAGTTAAGGGTGCGCTTGAGCACCCGGAAGGCTTCGTGCTTGTCAAGAATGCGCACCGCCAGGAAATCGCTGACCTGCAGGATGAAGCTGCCCGCTTTCCCCAGCAACGCCGATTCGGCATCCTCGATGTGCTTGCCGAGAACCACGGCTTGCTTGCTGGCTGACAGCCCTCGGGCGAGTTCGACCAAGACTTTCCGCGGGTTTTGGGCAATGTCCCGAAGCGCCGTCACGAACTTGTGTGAGACCTCAAATCCCCGGTACAGCACGACGTAGTACACCGAGAGAGAAAACAGTGAGTCGGATTTGCCTCTGAGGTAGGCAATGCGGTTCTGGATGGCTGCATCCACGACCGGGTTCGCATAGAGCCTGTATGGGATGTTTTCGTTGTTGCGCTTGAACAGGTACTGGTAGACGCGGCAGTGCTCATCAAACAACCTCAGGGCCGACTCCAGGCGCTTGGTCAAGCCGTCAATCCTGGTGTCATCAAGACACTCGTAGTCGACGCCCCGCACTTCCAGAATCAACCCGGCCTCGCCCGACTTTGTCAGGAATACCTGCGGTCCGATGAACCCATAGAGATTAACCTGCTCTGAAAGCGAGCCCGTCTCCTGGTAGTTCTGGAAGATCCGGCTAAGCCTGAGCATGGCCATCCCTTCGAACCACAATCGGAGTGAACTTCATGGGGTCGTACTCGGCGCGCAGCCTGGCCGCAGTGAGGAGAAAACGCAGGATCTGCGGATCGGTTTGGGTGGCCCAGCGTGCTACGAAGTAGAGCAGCAGGAACATCCACAGGCCGCCCAGCCAGGCTGCCCAGGAGATTGAAGGTCGACGCTCCCAGGCACATGGCGAAGAAGAACAGTTTCCGCTCTGCCCCCAGGATCGTGAGTGGCCGGGAGAGCGACCGAGGCACTTTGTTGATTCGTCTTGCTTCCGCCATGTTCTTGTCCTCCTCAGAGAAACGCCTGTCAGGAGCCCGGAAACAGCCAGGCCATGAAGTTCACGGCCGCAATGGCCATGCCCACGCCGAACAGCACTCCGGCCAGGACGCGCTTTGACCCGCCCTCGCCGAAAGCGAAGGTAAGGCCGGAAACGACGATCGCGACCAGCGACAGTCCGCGCGCGATCGTGCTGGTAAAAGCTGTCTCGAGGACGTTGACGGCGTTCTCCCAGGGAGAATTGCCGGCCTGAGCGAAGGCAGGAACTGCCACGATCAGAGTGAGGGCCATAGCGACCGCAAGATTGCGCTGCCAAAAGGGACCGCGAAGAAAGCGCTTCATCTCTAGGTTCTCCTGTTTCTCAAGTTGTGAGTATCAAGCGTGGACGGGGAATTTCCGCGGTTTGAACCCGGAGGAAGAGAAAGCAGATGGCGACTGCGGGGACGGCTGTTCGCGCCGGGTCCTGGACCTCACCCAGGCACACTTGCAGCGTATGCGGCGTGACAGCATGGTCCCCCAATCGGGTGCGTCCCCTCGTTTCGGGCCGTACGCGACACAGAGCAAGTGGCACGAAGAAACCGGCGCTTGAGCTGTTCGCGGGAGTAATCGGCGGGAACTCCCCTCACTATACTAATCAGCCAAGAAAAAGAAAAACCGTGCGGGTACTAGTGGAATTTTTTCAGGCGTAGTACCCGCGCGCGCCGGCCATGGAGTTTAGCGGGGAAACAGTTCGAGCTGCTCGGGAGCCCGTTGCCGCCGCGTCTCACGCGCGAGGGTGCGGAGGCGGTTGAGCAGCCGGCGGATCCGGTGCCGCACCGCTTCGGCACGATGGCCGTTGCGGCCGGCGAGTTCCTGGTAAGTGATGCCTTCGATCTTGAACCGGATCAGCAGGTCGCGTTCTTCGATCGACAGCCATCCCTTCCTTTCGCAGGTGTCGAGAAACTGCTCGAGAAGGGCTTCGGCAAAAAGTGGTTCCTGGCGAGCCGGCTCCTCTAGGTGTGCGGCCGGACCTTTGTCGAGTTCCTCGGGTGGGTCACCCCGGGACTCGCGAATCGCCCAGCGAAACGCCTGCCTTCGCAGCTTTCGGGAAATGGTAAAGGCGATGTGGGTGCGGCGTGTTTGCAGTTCCGCCGAGTGCAAGAACTCAAGAAATACGGCGACGATGTGCTGCGAGGTGTCATCCCGCGCAAGAGAAGGGAACATCGCCGTCACCTGACTTGCGCTGCGATGGATGGTCGGAATGAAGACCAGAAGCAGGAGCCGCTGCCACACCGATGGAGGGGGCGCGTTCGAATTTCGCTCGAGAAGTTCTGCAAGCAAACGATCGGCCAAAGAGCTGTCCTTGCCGTCCTCGTGCGCGTGGAGCTGCCGGACAAGATCGAGTGGCCCTGTAAAACCCGCCCAAATGTTCGCTGAGTCGCCGAAGACCTTTCGCTCGTCGCTTGCTCGTTCTTCGCTCAGGTCGGCGATGAGACTGGTTTCCAGGCGGCAAACCAGACAATCGCAATACCACCCGGTCATCATGCTGCGCTCCGGGATCTTGGGTTTTCGGCCGCGTGCCCGGAATTCCGGCCGCAGACCATAACGCGCATAGTGCTATGGGTGGCTTGGGCAACGGCAAAATTCGTGCGCCGTGGTCGGAGTCAAGGCCAGCACCAAGAAAGACCCGCTCGGGGCGTCGCTTTGCACTGCCGTGGCCTTGCTCGAGCGAGGCAGAGACAAAATTGATTCCTTCGCGGCCATGCTGTTGGCGATCTTTGGGCACTGGGGGCTAAACGGCGTTGGGGAGGCGTTTTGTAGGCTTTACCTTTTCCCTTCCTGATCGCCTGCGGTCAGCGCCTGGCACGAAAGCGATGACTCTGGCCCCTGAAGAGCCAGTTGGACGCCTCGGGGCGCTCGCTATTTCAGGTAGGTGCGCATGATGCCGATCAGATCAGCAGCAGCTTCTTCAGATGACTTGCTGTTCCTCGGCATATGGTTGCGAATGTGGTCTTCCATGAGTTCGGCCATGAGGCTGTTGATGGATCCCCTTGCTGCCGCGAGCCTCTGAAGGACGTCGACACACTGTTCGTCGTCGTTGAGAGCGCGCAAAATGGCCTCCAGTTGCCCGATGACTTTCTTGGTGCGGTTAACAAGATCCAATTTCTCTCGCGACATATGCGACATTTGTGGTTGCCTACCTAGGAGGGGTATGGTACAAACCATGGGCCGGTACGGTACGGCCTTAGGACACCCGAATTATATACATAAAACTTAAATAAGGAACAAGAACCTCCCGGTAGCAGCAATTCCCGGAACGCTGCCGCGAGCGGGCTCGGTAGGACCAGGTCTGAATCGTACTGGCTCCTGCGGCACCCAAGGAATCCCGAGCGGAGTGGAGAGCTGTAAACTCTCTGTAATCTCCCGGGCACACAATGGTTTCTTTCCGCAGGGCAATTCGTCCGGCCTGTTGGGAGGCAGGGGGCCTCAAATCGCCTCCCGAGCGAATCTTACGGGTGCGAGAAGGCATGTTTCGGCACGGCTTTGTGCATTCTTTCCAGGTGGGTTGTGTTTCCGGGCGGTCCATACGGCAAGGAATTGAGGCAAGGAGGGGGCATGCAGCGGCTGGTTCGACGTCTGTCGAGTGGACTGTTTCTCGCGGCAATTCTGGCCGGGAACAGCTTTGCTCAAGAAGCGCTGACGTGGCAGGAAGTTCGGGACCGATTCGAAGGTGCGAACCCCACACTGCGCGCGGGCGAGATTGGCATTGATGAGTCGCGGGCTCAGGAAGCCACGGCCTATTTGCGCCCGAATCCGAATCTCGCGCTGGCAGCCGACCAGATCAATCCATTCCCCGGAGGGCCTCCTCACAGTACCTTCGGCGTGCTGCTGTCGGTAGCGGCTGTCAGTTACCTGCACGAGCGGCAGCACAAGCGAGAACTGCGTCTTGAAAGTGCACAGGAGGCCACCAAGATCAGCGCGTCTGGTCAGGCGGATCTGGAACGGACGCTACTGTTCACACTGCGCCTGGCATTCGTGCAGACGTTGCAAGAAAGAGCCATACTCGATCTAGCAAGAGAGAACCTAAGCTATTACGACCATCTGCTCGACGTGAACCGCGAGCGCTATCAGGCTGGCGCAATTGCACAGGTGGACTTGGATCGCCTCGAATTGCAACGCGTTCAGTACGAATCTGACTTGCAGACGGCAGAAGTGAATCTTCGTACGGCGAAGATTCAACTCTTGGCGCTGCTGAACGACCAGACCCCGGTTGAGCAATTCGATGTCACTGGCCGCTTCGACTTCTCCACGCAAATCATGCCACTCGATGCCCTGCGCCAAGCCGCTCTTGACACCCGACCCGATCTGAAGGGCGCTCTCCAATCCGTCGAGAAGGCCAAGACGGACCACCGGCTCGCATCCGCCAACGGATCGACCGACCCCATATTCGGTTTCGATGTCGGGCGGAACCCGCCGATTGACCAATACGTCGGGTTCAGTGTGAGCATCCCGCTGCGCGTCTTTGACCGCAACCAGGGTGAAAAGCTGCGCACCCAACTCGACATCGATCGAAACGACAGGCTGCTCGAAGCCACACGAGTCGAGGTGTTCAGTGATGTCGATTCCGCCTACGCCGCCGTGACCAGCGCAGCGATTCTTCTTCAGCCTTATAAGGATCGCTATCTGAGCCAGGCGACCAGAGTTCGGGACACCATTGCCTTTTCCTACCAAAACGGCGGTGCATCGCTTCTGGATTTCCTGAATGCCCAAGCCGATTACCGGAGCGTGCAGGTCAACTATTTGAACTTGGTCGGTTCTTACCTGGACGCAGCGAACCAATTGAATCTTGCTGTGGGAGGCGAGGTTATCCAATGAGAAGGATTGGTGCTGAAAGCGCAGTGATCCTGCTACTGATCGGCTTGCTTGTGGCGGGCTGTGGGCCAGGGCACAGTGATCCGAACGCCGGAGCACCGCCACCGCTGAAGCTAGAGCGGGCGGAGGATCCCAACGTCTTTCCGGTCGATCATCCTGATCAATTCCCGCTGATCACGGCGGTTGAGCACATTGCCGCTTCCGAATTGAAGGTCACCGGGACGGTCACTCCGGATATCTCGAGAAGCGTGCCGGTGATTTCACTGGCCGCTGGCCGTGTGCTCGAGATCAAAGCGCGACTGGGAGACTCGGTAAAGAAAGGCCAGCTGTTGTTGCGAGTGCAAAGTGCGGATATTTCCAGCGCTTTTTCCGACTATCAGAAGGCCCTCGCCGATGAGCAGCTTGCGCGTACTCAGCTGGAGCGGGCACAACTCCTATATGGCAAGGGCGCCATCTCCTTGAACGATCTTCAGGTTTCGCAAGACGCCGAGTCGAAAGCCCAAGTGGATGTGAAAACCAGCGCCGATAAACTCCGCGTGCTTGGCAATACCAATCTTGATCAGCCTTCGGCTATCGTCGATATTCTGGCCCCGATATCAGGAGTTATCACCGACCAGCAAGTTACCAATGCAGCGGGTGTGCAAGGACTAGGCTCGCCAAATCCATTTACGATTTCCGACCTAAGTTACGTTTGGATTCTGTGCGATGTCTATGAAAACGATCTCGCTACCGTGCGCCTAAGGGACCAAGCTGAGGTTCGCCTGAATGCCTACCCCGACAGAAGTTTCCCGGGGATCATCGGCAATATTGGTCCTGTCCTCGATCCCAATCTTCGAACTGCGAAGGTGCGGATCGAAGTGCGCAATACCGGAGTCATGCGTCCTGGCATGTTTGCGACGGCGACATTTCACGGTCAAAAGAAGGAGACCTACGCAGCCGTTCCCGCAACCGCAATCTTGCACTTGCACGACCGTGATTGGGTTTACGTGCCGGCCGGGAGCAAGGCCTTTCGGCGAGTGGAAGTACGAGCAGGCGACATGCTCGCCGGCAACATGCAGGGAGTTCTCTCGGGAATTGCGCCCGGTCAGCAACTTATCGCCAACGCCCTGGAATTCCAGAACACGGTGGAACAGTAATGATCCGTTCACTGATCGATTTCGCTCTGAACAATCGCTTCGTCGTTCTGGGCTTGGCTATCCTTCTGTTGATAGGCGGGATCATCTCCTTTAAGCGACTGCCCATCGAAGCCTACCCGGACGTCGCGAACACCTGGGTACAAGTGATCACCCAGTGGCCGGGACGGGCCGCGGAGGAGGTCGAACAGCAAGTCACCATACCCATCGAAATCCAGATGAACGGAGCCCCTTACCTGCTGCACGTACGGTCAGCGTCATTAGCCGGTTTGTCGGTCGTCAATCTCATCTTCGATGATGATTCTGACAACGACTGGGACCGTCAGAAAGTCTTGGAGCGCCTCTCGGGGGTGACGCTGCCGCCCAATGTTTCCGCACAAATCGGCCCTGATTTCAGCCCCATCGGTTCCGTCTATTGGTACACGTTGAAAAGTAGCAATCCGAATTACGATCTGATGGAGCTCAAATCACTTCAGGATTGGACGATTAACAAATACATCAAGGCCGCGCCGGACGTGGTGGATGACTCGTCGTTTGGTGGCCTGACTCGCGAGTATCAAGTCCGCGTCGACCCGGACAAGCTGGTCTCCTACGGGTTGAGTCTGGCTCAGGTTGAGCAGCAATTGACCAACAGTAATGCGAACGCTGGCGGCAGCTTTATCGAACAGGGAGCGCAGCAAATCAACGTCCGGGCAGTAGGGTTGATTAAGGACGTTTCCGATATCGAAAGGACGGTTATCAAAACGCAGAAGGGCACCGCGCTGCGCATAAAGGACATCGCTGCGGTCACCCAGGGAGCGAAGATTCGTCTTGGGCAAATAGGGAGGGCCATTCATCGAGCCGACGGCGTGGTGGCAGACGATGACGACGTAGTGGAAGGCATCGTGTTCATGCGCAAAGGAGCGGACACGGCGGCGACCATGGACGGCATACACGCAGCCGTGCAAAAACTCAATGACCACATTTTGCCTCCGGGAGTGAAGATCGTTCCTTACTTAGACCGCGACGATCTCGTGCACTATACGACGCACACGGTCCTGCATAACCTTGCCGAGGGAATGATCCTTGTGGTTATCGTTCTCTTTATCTTTTTAGGGAATGTCCGCGGCGCGCTGATCGTCTCTATCACGATCCCGTTCGCCTTGCTGTTTGCTTCCATTTGTCTCGATGTTCGCCATATTTCCGCCAACCTGCTTTCCTTGGGTGCGCTGGATTTCGGAATGGTTGTCGATGGCGCCGTGGTGATGATCGAAAACATCGTCCGTCATCTGAATCGCCGCGAAACAGATCACCGCACGCCACTGGACAGAATTCGGGAGTCGGCGCATGAGGTGCAGCGGCCGGTTTTCTACGCCATCGCCATCATTATCACGGCCTACTTGCCCATCTTCACTTTGCAGCGGGTCGAGGGGAAGTTGTTTAAGCCGATGGCCTGGACGGTCGCCTTTGCTCTGCTGGGGGCGCTGACCTTTTCGATGCTGATTGCCCCCGCCCTGGCGAGCCTTTTCTTCCGATCGGGCGTGAAAGAATGGAAAAACCCAGCCATGACCTATCTGACAGCCCGCTACAGGGAAGCTGTAAGTTGGACAATACGCAACCGCGGGCTCACGGTGGGAGCGGCCGGCGTCTTGTTCGTGTTTGCGATGTTCCTGGCCTTTGGCGGAGTCATCGGATCAGAATTTCTTCCCCATCTCGATGAGGGAGCCATTTGGGTTCGCGGCAGCCTGGCCCCCAGCACGGGACCCTCGGAAAGCGCGCGGGTCGCCGAGAGGGCTCGTGAGCTGCTCTGTTCTTTTCCCGAGGTTCCCCAGGTGGTCAATCAGATTGGGCGTCCCGACGACGGGACAGATACAACTGGATTCTTCGACATGGAATTCTTTGTCGATCTCTTGCCGAAGGATCAGTGGCGACCCGTCTTTCATCAAGATAAAGAGCTGTTGATCGCGGCGATGGACCGCGAACTGGAGAAAATACCGGGAGTTTTTTGGGGCTTCTCCCAGCCAATTTCCGACAACCTGGAAGAGGCCGTAAGCGGCGTTAAAGGCGCGCTCGCGGTGAAAATTTATGGAGATGATCTTAAGACCCTCGAAGCAAAAGGAGATGAGATCGTCAACCTTATGCGCGGTGTCCGGGGTGTGCAAGACTTGGGAATGTTTCGCATCATCGGCCAGCCGAACCTCAATTTCGAGGTGGATCGCGACCAAGCTGCGCGATTCGGGATCAACGTATCTGACGTACAGGACGCAATTCAAACCGCCGCTGGAGGGAATGCACTCAGTCAGGTCCTGATCGGAGAACAACGATATGACCTGGTGTTGCGCTATCTGCCCGACTACCGAGATACCAAGGAGGCGATTGAGCAAATCCGACTACTGGCCCCTTCCGGCGAGCGTGTTTCGTTGACGCAGCTAACCAAGGTGAGCGTGACCGATGGTGGGTCTGAGATCTATCGGGAAGCGAACTCGCGATACGTGGCCATCAAATTCAGCGTGCGCGGCAGAGACTTGGGCAGTACCGTCGAAGAGGCCATGAGAAGGGTTGATTCCGGCGTTAAACTGCCAGCGGGCTACACGATTGACTGGTCAGGCGAATACGAAAGCCAACAACGCTCGCAGCGCCGACTACTGATCGTGCTGCCAGCAGCGATTATTGCGATTTTTATCATCCTCTATAGCATGTTCAGGTCCGTCAAATGGGCGCTTTTAATTCTCACCAACGTGGCCATGGCACCTCTCGGCGGTCTCTTGGCCTTGCTTGTGTCGCATACCAATCTCAGTGTCTCTTCGGGCGTTGGTTTTCTCGCCCTCTTCGGGGTATCCGTACAAACCGGCGTCATCATGGTTGAGTACATCAATCAGCTTCGTGCCCGAGGGTATACGATTGAACAGTCCGCCGTGGAAGGAGCGGTTCTGAGACTTCGGCCCATCCTGATGACCATGTTGGTGGCGACCCTGGGTTTGCTACCCGCCGCGACATCGCACGGAATAGGATCGGATTCGCAACGCCCTTTTGCTATCGTGATTGTCGGAGGTTTGCTCTCGAACCTTCTGATCAGTATCTTTTTGCTGCCAACTCTCTACACATGGTTTGCGCGTTCCAGTGATCAATTTCCCGAGCCGGAAATTGAGGGGGCTGTTTAGAATTCGAGCGAGCGGCCACTCACGGCGACCTGATCCATGGGCACCAGCTGAAGGATTCCCGATATGAAACGTGACGAGGCCTGCCGATTTATCAAGGAAATAGGCATCATTCCGGCCGTTCGAGTTTCCTCTGCCGAAGACGCGCATTTCGCAGCCGAGTGCGTCACTGCGGGGGGCATACCCATTGTCGAAATCACGATGACCGTACCGGAAGCCGTGGAGCTGATTTCGCATCTGGTTGGTCATCACAGGAAGATGCTCGTCGGCGCGGGCACCGTACTGAACATCGAAACAGCAAAGCGGTGCCTAGACGCCGGTGCGAGCTTCCTGACCGCGCCGGGGTTCAATCCCGCGATCGTGGAATTCGCTGCCAGGGAAAATCTGGCCGTCTTGCCGGGCGCATTAACGCCAACCGAAGTGGTCACGGCGTGGAGCGCAGGCGCGGACTTCATCAAAGTGTTTCCCTGCGCCCAGGTTGGTGGGGATAAATACATTAAGGCTTTGAAGACTGCTTTGCCGCAGATTCCGCTGATCGCCGCAGGAGGAGTAAATCAACAGACGGCAGGCAATTTCATCTTGGCGGGAGCCACCGCAATAGGTGTCGGCACCGAGTTGATCCCGACAGATGCGCTCGAGCAGCGAGAACTGGAACGAATTCGGGAACTCGCACGTCGTTTCGTCGATTTCGTGAAAGGTGCCCGCCGACGGCTAACGCCGCAGAAAGAGGCGAATCCAGAGACCAAAACTGATTTCGGGAAACTCCACAAACAGGCTCCGCACAATCAGACTGGAGGCGGGGATGGCTAAAGATGGTGTGGTGTTGTGTATTCTGCTCTGGTGTCTCTAGCCAGCGTCTGCTCGAGAGGCACCGACCGGCCGCTGCGATCCAGGTCGTCCGGGCGTGTCATCAGAACGGTTTTACCACCATTAGCACGGTAATCACGATCATGAGGGCGCACATCCCGTAGCCAACGGGTTCGACCCGCCGCAGAGCGGCGTCAGCGTTATCCTCGCTGCGAAGGCCCCAGCGAACGGCGCGCCGCAGCTGACCGTGTAAGGCGCCGGCCACAAGCAGCAGTAGAACCGAACCTCGAAACCACCATGACTTGTGAAACGCACCGTGCGCTGCGAAATCAAGGAGGCCGCCCGACAGAAGCATGGTCACAAGGCTGATGACTGACACCCGCAGCACAGGACCCAGCCACCAAAGAGCCTCCGCTGTCCGGTGGTTCCTGCGGGCGGTGGCCGCGATGATGACTACCGAGGTGATCGATCCCAATCCGAGGACGGCGACGACGATGTGGAGTACCAGCAGAGGGAGAAAGAGATAGCTCATGAACCCCATCCGACGATTTCTCTAAGGCGTGATCTTCTCTCGATGGCCTCGAGCATGAAGGCGGCGACGAACCGAAAGGACATGGCTCGACTTCCTGGCGGCAGTGCGTTTGGAAGCGCCCGGAACCTTGTGTTGGTCGATTTCGTCAGCCGCGGCGGCCGCGCAACCGTCCAATCGAGACCGCTTGATTGCATGAGGCTCTCCATGCCCCGCAGATCGCGGGCGTGGTGTGTGATGAGCCCTTTGAAAAACGCAGAGCACAGGCGCTTTTCCAGGAACAAGACGGCCGCGGACAGAATGGCAAGACGCGCAACTCCGCAGGCCTTCATGGCCTGCTGCGTGGCACGCGCGCAATCGGTAACCAACGTGCTCGGACCGAAGGCCTCGCGGGGGTGCGGACCGATCGCGGACAGGACCGCGTCGTGGCCGCCGAGAGTTGGTATCATCGTTTCTGAATAGCGTGGATCTCCTTGAACCCCAGTCACTGAGCGGTTCGGGATGATCCTTTGAGGGGAACGAACGAATGCAGTGACCAGATGACCCCGGCTGCTAGCAAGGTCGATGATTTCGCTCCCCGTTCTACCGTTTGCGCCAAACACAAAAAGCCTCCTACCTATAAGACCGGGTAACTGCCCCATTTGTGACGTCAGCGAATATCGTTCTGACTGGTTCGTCTTCTCCCCCTCGCGGCTAAAACTTGACCGCTGCGCTCCTTCGGTCAAGCCTCTGGCGCTTCGCTGCGATGAAGCGATTCAGGCAAAACGAAACAGAGCAGTTTCATTTCTGGCAGGGCGCGGTTCCCTTACAGAGTGGTGTGGGGCGCGAGGAATGCAGAATCATGAACAGGGGTAGCTGCCGCGAGGAAAGGGGCAACACGCGGTCGCAAGCTCTGACGCGTACCGATCGCAGAAGTCTTGTGTAACTAGAGACCAGCCGGTCTCATCTAATCCCTTGAGTGTCCTAGGGAGTATCGGCATGCGTAAAGGTGAGCAGACCCGCGGCGAAATTATTCGTAAGGCAGCTTCCATTTTTAATCAGAAAGGATATGAGGGCACCGCTCTTTCTGACCTGATGCGAGCAACAGGCCTCGAAAAAGGCGGGATCTACCGGCACTTTGAGAGCAAGCAAGAGCTTGCCGGAGAAGCCTTCGATCACGCTTGGAAGCTGGCTAGGGACGCGCGCTTTGCGGGGACGCAAGAGATTCCGAATACGGTGGACCGGTTAAAACAAATCGTCTGGAACTTTCGGGACCGTCGTGACGGGCTGGTGCTGGGAGGATGCCCGCTGCTGAACACGGCCATCGATTCCGACGATGGCAATCCAAAGTTGAGAGCGAAGGCCCGGGGAGCCCTCGGCTGGTTACTCGACCATCTCCAATCGATTGCAGAGCAGGGACGGCGCCGAGGAGAGGTCGCCGCCGACGTCGATGGCGCAAAATTGGCCACGCTGATTGCCAGCACGCTCGAAGGCAGTTTGATGGTCAGTCGCCTGCAGCGGAAAGATGAGGCTCTCGATCTTGCCTGCCAGCATCTCGAGGAATACCTCGAAACGAAGGTTCGCGCGCGGCAATCGAAGAGCGGTGCGGCAAAACTGTGAGGGCGAACGGAAGCGCCTTGGCATCGTTGCGCCCATCTGAACCGATGTGCCCCAAACCACAGAGGTGAGGGACTGGCCGGCCCGTCGACGGTCGACCCAACCTGATCCCACCCAACCCCGGACTCCCGCCACATGGCAACGGTTCCCGCCGCAGGGCGCAACCCCCCGTACGTCTGGGGTTGCGGTGATGGTGTTCTGGGGGGCTCGCTGTTAGATCCTCGTTCGCCCAGAGTCAAAAATATTATTGCAAACGTATGCGACCGAACGGTCTCTTATACATCAAACTTCTCAGTAGCGCTCCGGGAAGGTTGGGAAGCGCATGACAGGACACAGGGCAGAAGGAACAAGGATAAGGATTGCCCTTACTGGACATTGATGGTCGGAGCTTGCTCCTATGGCGCGGACTACGCAACTGGAAAAGGAAGCAATGGAAGTGCCCAAGACCGGTCGGCAGGAAGATGCCGGTAACCACGAACTTTCAGAAAACCCGGGCGCTGATAAACCCGCAGTTGAGAGCAACGCTCGAGGCCGGAAGCTGTCGTCCTTGATTGTTTTGATGATCTCGGGCTTAGCCGCGGCCGGAGCTATGTCCTGGTGGCTTGTTTCACGAAACTACGAATCAACCGACGATGCCCAGATTGAGGGGCATCTAGACTTAGTAAGCACTCGTATCAGTGGGACCGTCAGCCATATCAGTCCGGGAGTGGAAAATAACCAGTTCGTAAAAGCGGGTACGCTGCTGCTGGAACTTGATCCGCTTGACTACGAAGCGGAGCTGGGGCACGCGCAAGCAAATCTCGATACGCGAAGTGCGGAAGCGCAATCAGCGCTCGTGAACATTCCCATTGTAAACGCAAGCTCTTTCGGCGGACTGCATTCCGCCGAGGCGGCTAGAGAACAGGCCGTTTCCAGCGTCCAGGCCGAGCAGGCCAATCTGACCTCTGCGCAGCACAAACTGCAACAAGACCAAGACCTCTATGCTCGCGCCGAACGAGATCGCGTCCGATACCAGGCACTCGTCGAGAAGCAGGAGATCTCGCGTTCCAGTTACGATGCTCGCGAGACCGACGCCCTCGCGGCCGCTCAGGCAGCACAGGCCGACGGCGCCGCGATTGCTTCGGAAGAACAGAAGATTGCCGAAGCCCGGAACCTGGTGGTGCAGCGAGAAGCTCAAATCGAGGCGGCACGTATTGCTCCGCAACAGGTCGCCGATGCTCGTGCCAGGTCCGATTCCGCCGCGGCACATCTTGAGCAAGCCCGTGCCGATCTGCGCACCGCGCAACTCAACCTAAGCTACACGAAGATTTACGCGCCGGTCAGCGGCGTGATCGGACGAAAGACTGTTGAGCTCGGTCACCGCGTACAGCCAGGACAGAGCCTGCTCGTAATCGTTCCTTTAGACGATATCTGGATCACGGCCAACTTCAAGGAGACGCAGCTCAAATGGATGAGACCGGGACAATCGGTCACCATTCGTGTGGACACCTTTGGGCACAACTACAGGGGTAAAGTCGAGAGCCTTCCCGGTGCCGCCGGCCCTCTGTTTAGCCTGTTTCCCCCAGAAAATGCCACCGGGAACTACGTGAAAGTGGTGCAACGGTTCCCGGTGCGAGTTCGGCTCGATAACGACCAAGACCCTGAGCATTTGCTGCGGCCGGGCATGTCGGTTGAGCCTACCGTGCATGTTGTTCAATGAGGTTGCCAGGAGCCTGAGATGTTGACCGAGAAGTCCGCCGTCAATCCGTGGTTCATCGCCCTGGCCGTGACCCTGGCGACCTTCATGGAACTTCTCGATACCTCCATCGCAAATGTTGCCCTCCCCTACATTGGAGGAGGTCTGGGACGAAGCTATGACGAAGTCACCTGGATCCTCACGACATATCTGGTCGCCAACGCGGTGATTCTGCCGATGTCGGCTTGGCTGAGCCGCGTTTTTGGCAGGAAAAGATACTATCAGGGCTGCGTCGCGCTTTTCACGCTGACATCCTTGTTCTGCGGCCTCGCTCCCACGCTCGGTATCATGCTCTCCAGCCGCGTCCTGCAAGGAATCGCAGGCGGAGGTTTGGCGCCTGTGGCCCAGGCAATTCTCGTGGATACCTTTCCCGCCGCCAAGCGCGCCTCGGCATTTGCGGTTTACACGATCGTAATTGTGACGGCTCCTGCCATCGGGCCAGTGCTGGGTGGCTGGATCACCGACAACTACAACTGGCGATGGATCTTCTTTATCAACATCCCCATCGGCATGGTTGCATTTTTCCTCAGCAGTCGACTGGTAAAGGATCCCCCTGCTTTTGAAGCCGAACGCGCATCGGTGCGCACAAACGGCAAGCTGAATGTTGATGGCATCGGGATCTCCCTGATTGCACTGGCGTCAGCGAGTCTGGAAGTGGCCCTGGACCGAGGTCAAATCGATGACTGGTTTGGAAGCGCCTTCATCTCGTGGCTGTTGGCGATTGCCCTGATCGGGTGGGTCGCCACGGTCGTCTGGGAGCTACGGGTGAAGGAGCCGGTGATCGAGTTTCGACTGTTTGCAAATCGGAATTTCGCGATTGCCAGCTCCCTGTTTCTCGTCTTTGGTTTCGGGCTCTTCGGGAGCACTACGCTAATTCCACAGATTCTCCAGTCTTTATACGGATACCGTGCGATTGATGCCGGCCTGGTATTGGGACCCGGCGCTTTTGTAATTACATTGCTCGCGCCGGTTTCAGCGCAGCTCATCCAACGACAGGTCGTACCCCCTCGGTTGTTGCTGGCGATCAGCCTGCTTACGATCGCGGCCTCGATGTGGTACTACAGCACGTTCACGCTTGCCACAGACTATAGCCACTACGCTCTGGCCAGAGTCTATCAAGGGCTTGGATACGGATTTTTCTTCGTGCCCGTCAACGTGCTGGCATATTCGCAGCTAAGGCCAGACCAGAATAACAAGGCCTCAAGCCTTACGAATCTGTTCCGAAATTGGGGCGGCAGTTTTGGGATTGCCTTCATCACTACCGCAGCCGAACGCCGGCACGAATTCCATCAAGCCATCCTCGGGGCGGCAATCGGGGCGACGTCCCAGCAGCTAATCAACAGGGCCGCTACACTGACCAACTTCCTTGTCACCAAGGGACTCTCGGATTCAGATGCCGCGGTCGCCGCACAAGGCTACCTCTACCGGGAATTGCAGCGTCAGGTGAGCTTGTTGTCCTTCATGGATTGCTTCCGGGTCATCGCCTGGCTGACATTGGCCGCGGTTCCGTTATTGCTACTGATCAAGCACTTCAAGCCGGCCGGAAAACCGCCTGCGGCTCACTGAGAGGCCATGGCATTTCAGTTTCGCGCCGAGGCTGGCTTCAAAACACGAGAGGAACACACCGATGACAAGTACATACCAAGCAGTGGAAGTCTCCGCACCTGGCGTGCTTCAAGTTGTGGAACGCCAGGTTTCCGACCCCGGGGCAGGTCAGGTCCGGATTCGGGTGGAAGCATGTGGAATCTGTCACACCGATGCGGCCACGGTCACCGGTGTCTACCCGGGGTTGCAGCTGCCGCGCGTTCCTGGCCACGAAGTAGTTGGCCGCCTGGAAGCCTTGGGCAGCGGAGTTTCCAAATGGAAAATCGGTCAACGCGTCGGTATCGGCTTCTTCGGAGGCGAGGACGGGGTGTGCGAGCCATGCAGGCGAGGAGACATGGTGAATTGTCAGAACGCGGTGATACCAGGGGTAACCGTGGATGGAGGGTATGCAGAGGTGATGATCGCTGAAGCGCGCGGCATCGCTTCCATTCCTGATGAGCTCGGTTCCGCAGAAGCCGCCCCTCTGCTCTGTGCGGGAATCACGACCTACAACGCTCTTCGCAACGCCGGCTTGCGCGGTGGAGATTTGGTCGCTGTACAGGGCGTTGGTGGCCTCGGGCATCTGGGCATCCAGTTTGCGCGGCACATGGGATTCCGTACTGTCGCCATCGGGCGTGGAAGCGACAAGGAAAAACTGGCGAAAGATTTGGGCGCGCACCTCTACATCGACACCGGGCTCGACGATCCCGCAGCGGTGCTGCAGCGTATGGGCGGGGCCAGGGCGATTCTCGCAACAGCCCCTAGTGGTGATGCGATGGGTCCACTTGTGTCCGGTCTTGCAGCCCGCGGCAAGCTCATCGTAGCGGGTGTACCGGCCGACCACATCCAATTGAGTGCGTTCCCGCTCGTCTTTGGAGGACGCTCGATCTACGGAAGCCTGGCCGGCACGGCGATTGATAGCGAGGACACTCTGGCCTTCAGCGTCCTGGAGAATATCCGCCCGATGATCGAAATGGTTCCTCTCGAGCAGGCTGCCGATGGTTACGCTCGCATGATGCAAGGTAAAGCACGGTTCCGCATGGTGATAGTTACAAAGAACGGAGTCGCAGCACGAGCATGAGCGTCGGTTGATCAACCGAGCAGCCGAAGCTGGCGTCAGGATCGGGCGCCTGTAGAGTAGGATGCTCTGCCAAGATTGTGGCGCGGCCTACAAACCGCGACCGGAGTCGGTGTGCCACTTGTTGAGGAAATTATCAGTGCCGACCTTTAGGGGTTGGCTTCGATCGCGTGCACGATATCGAGCAGCCCTTCGGCCTCGTTCGTGAGATCGCTCGCCTTCGATTCCTGGATGTGCCGGCTGTGGAACTCGGCGTCATCGAGCAGCGTGACCATCTGCGAGGCCAGAGAGTCTCGCAGAAAGGTTATGTTCGACAACTGGTTCTCAAGCGCTATGTAGGTTGTATCGCTGCCCGGTCTACCGGACGCCAAGGCCCTGGTCGAAATCTTCAGGCTGGTGCGTCCGAGGTCCGCGTTTGGCGCGTTGATCTGTTTGTAGGCGCGAGCGAGCTCCGCGAACTTGCCACGGCTGTCCTCGATCGCCTCCGGGATTGCCCAGTCGTGAAGTTCCTCGATGAGCGCCCTTCCGTCGCTTACGTAGTCATCGTGAAGACCGGTGAGCAGAAGCATCGTGGGACGGATGTCGGTGTGATCGGACCACACGTCATCGTCGATACGGTTGTTCTTGATTCCCGGTCCCACCATGCCGAGAAAGGTCGTAACGATTTCAGGCTGGATTCCCCCGTGATTCCAGGCGAACCCAGGATCCTCTTGGGCATCGGCTCCGCTCAGTAGGAAGAACCAATCGGGGTTGCCGAACATGACGAAGCTAGGTGTCCTCTGCGGAATCCCCCGTCACCATGTGAAGCAATTTCAGTTCTACCGGATCGGCCAAAGCGGTCGTGAGCTGATTCGGGGTATTGGTGATCGGGCTAATCGCTGTGAGTTGCGCCGCGTCCCGCTCAAACTCACGCGCCAGAGGACTGCCTACCGGTGGATTCCCGCTGATGTAGAAGACTGGCACCATGTCGAACTGAATGTCGAACCGAGTGTTGGTTGTGTTGGAATCCTGTTTGGAGAGCAGGTCCTGCAGGTTCGAGTCAATTTCACCGAGCTTTGAGTAACCGCACCTCACCTTCACGCCATCGCAGGTGGAGGGACTTGGTGAGCCGCCCGCGAAATGGTCCCCTTCATCCGCCGTAATGACGAAAAGGGTGTTGCTCTTATTGATTCCATCGTTTTCCAATCGCGAGAAAAACTTCCCAAAGGCCTCATTGTAAGCAGCGAGTTGCGCCTCATAGCATGCATCGCCAGGTCCAAGGCCGCCCTGCTCTGGGTCGGTAAGGCACTCGGCTGGCTCGAAGGCATTCTCGCCGCTGTGATTGTCATGTGCATCGGAAATGTATGCGTAGGTCACCGGGACTCCGTGCTCCTGCATCGCCGCTACGTAGGCCAGGGTCTGTACCGCGGAGATTCCTCCAAATCCCGGGAATCCGGGGTTGGGTGGCGTGCTCGCATCGGTAATCGGATTGCCATCGAGGTCTTTCATCGGGCCGCCCGGACTGATCGCGGGGGCCACGAATTTGTGACCGTAGAGCGCCTCAAACCCGGTGTACCCGCCTGGCTCTTGCGATAGCGCGTCTAGCTCTCCCCCGTTCGCAGATGAGCAGAGCGGATTGCCAGCCGCGCAATGAATAGAAATCCCTTCGAAATCGGCGACCGCTCTCTGGTTGTTGTTTTTTGCTTCCTGAGCCTCCGGCGAGTTCGGGCCGAAGACGGTATTGATGTCATCTGATACGTTCTCCAGCTCCATGTTTGCAATGGAGACCGCCCCAACGTTGCAGCCGGCTCTGGTCCACGGCACCCACGGAGCAGGGGCATTCTTTCCATCCGGGGTAATCATAAAAGGACTCGGATCGGTCGCCGCGTTGACGATGTCGGTCCAATATTGGAACGATGAGGCGAAGCCATCGAAAAACTTGCTGCCTGCAGGAGTAAACCATCCGAAACTGTTGGCGATAGGCTGTCCGTGACGCGCGCCGTACACACCGGTCAAAGAAGTGATGATGTCGTCGGCCGTGTGAGACTTGAGCGGCGTGTGATGGTTCGTCATGAGAACGCCGTTGTCGGTGATGAAGTCCAGAAGGTTGGGCATCTGTTCAAGATCGGATGGAACGTTCGGATTATCACGGCGAAAGTGAACGTTATCAAACTGGATGTAGATCACATGCTGGATCTCGCCGCGGGCTGAATTAAGGTCACAGTCGCTCGTGCTGCTCTCAGCCAGCGGCGAAGCTGCCCGGACCGCAGGAGGAAGCGTCAGAACGGCCGAGGTCATGGGCCCAAGAGCAAACGCAAGGGCCACTGTCAGAGCGAATCCTCGCCGCAGCCAGCCCGCGAAATAAATGCGTTTCTTGCGTAGCCGACTCACAGCTATCTTCGGGCAGCTGAAATCATTTTTCACGGCAGGCCTCCTTGAAATCCGCACCACACCTTTGTAGTTCACACCCGGGATTGGGTGGGTTACGCGTTGAGCAAAATCTCGTGAATAGAGTGCAAACCGGGCGGGCTGACCAAGGCAACAATCGCCATTGCTAAGAGGATGAAATCCCCGCCCGAGTTACCTAAGTTGGTGACGGGACGGCTCAGTTCCAGATGGACTGATCCGGGCTGGGCCGCCGCTCCCGGGATGCGAATTTGCTGGGTTGGCTGTGAGTGAGGGTTTCACCTGGGTCGAACTTCTGGGCTCGGGCCGAGCTAGTGCCAACCCCAATCACGATCGTGGCAGGAATCTCGATCTTGTTCCTCCGAACCACCCCCGTCGTGTTTCGAGGTACCGACGAATACCAGACCTCCCGGACTCGTCAAACCGGTCACGATCGGGGTGATGAACCCAGTTGTCAGGTCAATCGTGCCAACCAAGGGGCCCCCATCTGCGGCCGTGTATGCTGCGCCTGGCGCGAAGGCTTTCTTTTTCAGGGCAAAGACGGTGTTCAAGCCTTTGTCGGCGAAAAGAATAAATCCTTCGGTCGAGGTGACAAAAGCAGTGTCGTCGGTCTCCACGGCGGTTATCGGCCCCTTAGACGGTTGATAGGTCAACGGCAGGCGCAGTACACGCTCGATGGAGGTCCCTGGATTGCTCACGATAATCAATTCCTGATCTGCCTGACTGTCCAGCACAATGTTACCCTGAGGGTCGAGCGTCATAGAGTCCGGGTCCTGCAGGTTGAGTTGCGTCCTTGCGTCGCTGGGTATGTCGATTGCGCTGGCGTCGCCTGAGAGCACGGGTTCCACATCGACCATGTTTCCATCCAACCGCGCGCTGACGATGGCTGGGCCGCTGTTCGGGTTGTTCGCGGGGTTTGAGGCGCTGATGTAGACCTTACAGCCACCGAAGACGATGTCATCATAGCCGCCACCGTGGAGGGTCGGACCGAAGGTATACAGTTTCTGTTGGTGATCTTCGGGATCTATAATTACTAGATTGGCGTTGCGATCTTCATTCTGCAGCGCCCAGAGAAGATGGGTCGCCGGATCCACCTTTAGTCCGTCGTTGTGGCCGGGCACCGTGTAGATGTGAGCGATGCTTCCGTCCATTCGAAATTCGACGACTTGGCTGTTTAACCCGTCAGAGCCGTCCGGCAAGTGTCCATCGCCGTATCCTACGAAAACTCGATGGTCCAGGACGGCGATCGAATCGGGCGCGCTCAATCCCGTGGGAGCATTGGCAAAGACAGTCAGTTGGTAGGGAGGCTTGGCAGTTTGCCCGAAAACGGGGACCGCGATCAGACCCCATAGCACCAGTGCTGCGAGGGGAAAGACCAGCGCAGTTAGTCTTTTCATAGTCTTGCATTCTCCATTTCTTGCGATTCGCATGGGGCGCTTGAAGTTAAGGCTATAAAAGAGACATCCGTGTGAACGCGCGATGAACATTTGAGACGCGACGAACAGCTGATCGCCATTCCAGTACCTGTCCTGAGCGCAGAACTCAGGCAAGCAGAACTAATCGGTACACCCCCCATCTGCCCGCAGGGATTGCTCGACTGAGCCACCTCGTGCTTGCGAGTTCTTCGCCGCGGCGCGTGACGGAGTCATTTGGGGGTCGCTGTCCTTGATCGAGGATTATGATCTAGTGAGCCGGTTACCCTAATGGAGGGCCTATGGCGCGAAAAGTAGCAGACGTCCTTTGGGAAATGCTTGTGAACGCCGGCGTCAAGCGCTGTTATGGCATTGTCGGCGACGCGCTCAATCCCGTCATCGACGCACTACGCCGCAACGGCGAAATCGAGTTCATCCACGTGCGCCATGAAGAGTACGGCGTCTTCGCTGCGGTCGCTGAAGCTTACCTGACCGGCAATCCGGTGGCGGTATGCGGCACCGCCGGCCCGGGCGCCGTCCATCTGTTCAACGGACTGATGGATGCCCGCAAGGAGGGGCAGCGGTGATCGCCATCGCAGGCGATGTCGAGACTCACCTCATCGACACCTCCGCGCTAGAGGAACTCAACCCCTATACGTTTTTCGAGGCCGCAGCCCTCTATGTTGGGCGCCTGGTCAACCCCGAGCAGGCCCGGCCAATCATCAATACCGCAATTCTCACGGCCGTCATCGAGAGGGGACCAACGGTCATCTCGATTCCGGGCGATGTGGCCTCAGCTGATGCATCCGCGGGCTCCTTCAAGGTCACCATTCCCTCACCACCGCTCTATCACCCTTCCGACACGGATCTCAAGACCTTGGTGACAATGATCGATGACGCCAAGAAGGTGGCCATCTTCGGAGGGGACGGCTGCCGGGATGCCCGCGAGGAAGTGGTCCAACTGGCGGCTAAACTGAAGGCCCCGGTGGGCTATACGTTCCGCGGCAAACAATGGCTCGAGCATGAAAATTCCAACGCAGTGGGCATGACCGGCCTGTTGGGCTACGGCGGAGCCTATAACGCCATTCATGAGGCCGACCTGCTGCTGCTGCTTGGCACCGACTTTCCGTTTTCGGAGTTTCTCCCGGGCAACGGGGTGAAGAAAGTGCAAATCGACAAGAACCCCAAACACATTGGCCGTCGGACGGCGGTTGATTTGGGCCTTGTCGGAGACATCAAGACGACCGTCGGCCTGTTGCTGAAAAGCATCGCTGACAAAACAGACAGTCGTTTTCTGGAAAAGCACTTGGCGGAAACCGAATCCTTCCATGACCTTCTTCAGAACTACGTCGAGAAGGGACCGGGAATCAAGCCCATTCGTCCTGAATTCCTGGTCGCGACGCTGGGCACTCTGGCCTCCAGCGACGCGATGTTTTTCGCCGACACGGGCACGGCATGCATCTGGCTGGCAAGGTACGTCACTGGCGGCAGAGATCGCAGGCTTTTCGGCTCGTTTTCGTGGGCGTCAATGGCTAATGCCGCGCCCAATGCGTTTGGGGCGCACCTTGCGTATCCCGGCCGACAGACGATCGCCCTGTGCGGCGACGGCGGGTTCACCATGCTCGCTCTCGGTGACTTATTGACCCAAGTGCAAAGGAAAGCCCCCGTAGTGCAGATCATCCTGAACAATGAATCGCTCGACTTCGTCAACATCGAGATGCAAGAGGCCGGCATGATTCCTTTTGGTGTGGAGTTTAAGAATCCCAATTTCGCCAAGGTCGCCGAAGCGATGGGCGCCAAGGGCATCCGCATCGAGGAACCCAGTGATGTCAGAGAGGGTCTTGCCGAAGCCCTCGCCTACAAGGGTGGCCCCGTCGTCGTCGATGCCGTAGTCGATCCCTTCGCCCTGTCGCTACCGTCGCATGTTCCCTTCCATACCGCTAAAGGTTTCACCCTAAGTCTTGCCAAGCAGGTATTGAGCGGAAAAATGGACGCGGTGATCAAGACCATCGAACGAAATACCGGCCTGCTCTGAGGCCGCGCCAGATAGCCGCGCTCTCATTTGTATTCTTACGGAAGCCCACGAAACGTATTGGATGGCCCAACGACGGTTGAGTCATGGTGCGAGGGCAATCCGCACACATCGGCGCGCCCGTAGGTGGCTGAGGTTCACCAATGGTTGGCCTGACAGTCTACCTATGCGGCCACCGAGCAATGTTCATTTCGCATGGAAGTCAAATTGTGACTCGAAATCGCACCGGTGTGATCAGTTGCTCTGGCCTCTTGTCAACAAGTGATTTCACGTTATAAGTTCAATCGAACGCTGCGCGCGCGGGCTCACAGCTCGTCGACGCGCGCGCAATTCAGACCAGGAGTCCGCCATGCAGAGCCGCATCCTCGGCACCACCATGCCTGTACTGGAATTCGCGCTGGCCCCCAACGAGTCCGTCATTTCTGAAGCCGGCGAACTTTCTTGGATGACGAGTTCCATCCAGATGACGACGCACACCCAGTTTGGCGGGGGTGGAGGAATCTTCGGGGTGCTCAAGCGTGCGGCGGGTGGCGGATCGCTGTTCATGACGGAGTACCGGGCCGTCGGCGCCCCCGGAGAGGTTTCCTTTGCCACAAAACTGCCGGGGCATATTGTGCCGATCGAGGTTGGCGCGGGACGCGAATACATGATTCACCGACACGGATTTTTGTGCGCCACACCGCAGATTCAGATCAGCGTTGGCTTTCAGCAATCGCTGGGGGCAGGGATTTTCGGCGGCGATGGCTTCCTGCTGCAGCACGTCAGCGGAACGGGGACCGCATGGATCGAGCTTTCCGGTGAGCTGATCATAAAGGATCTGCAGCCCGGCGAAACTTTGCGGGTGCATCCGGGACACGTCGGCGCGTTCCAGGCGAGCGTTTCCTTTCAGATCACGACCGTGCCGGGAATCAAGAACATGATTTTTGGCGGTGACGGAATCTTCCTCGCCTCTCTCACCGGGCCAGGGAGAATCTGGCTGCAAACGCTGCCCATTTCCAAACTGGCGCACAAGCTCATGGAGTACATGCCCGCGCAGCACAAAGAAGCAGTGCAGGGAGGCGTCGTCGGAGGCATCGTGGGCTCCATTCTGGACGGGATGAAATAAAAAGAGCACATTGCTGCGTGACCTCCGCCGGAAGGGGCTGCTTTCTCAAGCAAGTAGTAGTCCCCGAGCAGCTCTTGCTCAAGTTTGGGATCGTCGCTCAAGAGGCCTCTCGGGTCACGGTACCGTGGTCACGCTGACTCTGATCCTTGATCGGCGGCAACTCGCTCTCGAATCGCGTCAACTCGCTCGCCGTGTTTATCTGAGCGGATCGCGGCGCACTTGGAAGGTATGACGGGACCCCGTACTGATTTCCGAATTGCGGGGCATCGACACCCTATCATCGTAAGTGAATCGGGTTCTTTTCGCGCTGAATGCTGGTCCGCTTGCTCCAGCTGAACCACCAAAAAGCGCCGCCTGCCGGGTTCGCTAGTAAAAATGCCGACGCTGGCCGGCGTCGCGCCCACGGTTAGTAACGGTCTGACCGTATTGGTATGATGCATAGGAACCGCTCGGATTATCTTCTTACTCCGCGCTCGCAAGTGGCGGTGAAATAATTCCAATTCGTTGGCTGTTTGCTTGACGGGAGCACCTATGAACGGATTCTGGGAACGAGTGCCTGTTGCCTTCCGGTGTTTCTTTTCCATCCTGGTCCACGGTGGCATTCCCAATGACATCGCACAGAAGCCGGTCAAGCCTGCCGGTCCGGTTCCGCAGGTGCCAGCAGCCGAGGTTGAGAGGCCAGCCTCGGAAGGGTTCGATCGTGCCGTGCAGATGCTTGCGCTGCTGCAACGCGACGGCCGGCTCATCGATTTCCTGACCGAGAATATCTCTGGGTATCCCGACGCGCAGCTGGGAGCCGCGGTGCGCACAATCCACGAAACTTGCCGACAGGTGCTCGACCGTTATCTAAAGCTGGAGCCGATTTTGAACTCCGAAGAGGATCAACCGGTGACGGTGCAAGCGGGTTTTGATCCAGCAGCGATCAAATTGATCGGGAACGTGGCGGGAGAGCCGCCCATCCGCGGTGTGTTACGACACAAAGGCTGGCGCGTCAAGGAAGTGAATCTGCCCCCGTTGCCTCGGGCCGCCGGCCGGATGGTGGTGGCGTCGGCTGAGGTCGAACTTTCATAGAGGCTGATCCCCATCTTGGAACAGGAGACTTTCGTTGACGGCAAAATACATCGTGGGCATTGATCTTGGGACAACAAATTCGGCGCTGGCCTGCTGCGACGCCACTGCTGCCGAACAGGAAAGCCGTATCGAGATTTGCAGCATACCGCAGCTTGTGAATCCAAACGAAGTGGCGGAACGCACCTTGCTGCCGTCGTTTATTTACATCCCGGGTGAATTCGATTTTCCCAAGGGCAGCCTCGCCTTGCCTTGGGAACCCGAACCGAAGTTCGTGATCGGCGAACTTGCGCGCAAACGCGGTGCGGAGAGCCCAAACCGTCTGGTCGCCTCAGCCAAATCCTGGCTCGGTTACGGTGCGGTGAACCGCACTGCGCCGATCCTGCCCTGGCAAGCGCCCGAGGATGTGCCCAAGCTGTCGCCGGTCGAAGCATCATCGCAGTTCTTGCGGTACTTGCGCACGGTTTGGGCCAGGGGCCAGGCAGGGGAGCAAAGGCAAATTCCCCTTGCGGAGCAAGATGTGCTGCTCACCGTCCCCGCTTCGTTTGACGAAGAGGCACGCGAGTTGACCAGGCGCGCCGCCGAGCAGGCCGGTTATGAGCACGTCACGTTGCTCGAAGAACCCCAGGCTGCGTTTTATGCGTGGCTTGAAAGCCAGGGTGATGCCTGGCGCCGCCGAATCAAGGTCGGCGACCTGGTTCTCGTGTGCGACGTCGGCGGCGGCACCACGGATTTCAGCCTCATTACGGTTTCCGAAGAGAAAGGCGAACTGACGCTGAAACGCGTCGCCGTTGGCGACCACATTCTGCTGGGCGGCGACAACATGGATTTAGCGCTGGCGCGCATTCTGCAGCAGCGCCTCGAGGCCTCAGGCAACCGCATCGATACCTGGAGTTTGCACAGCCTGTGGCATCAGTGCCGCATCGCCAAGGAAAAACTGTTCGAATCCCCCAAGACGCAGAATCGCCCAATTACGTTGCTGGGCAAGGGCAGGAAACTCGTCGGCGGCAGCATCAAGACGGAACTGACGCGCGAAGACCTCAACGAGGTCTTAGTCGAAGGATTCTTCCCTAGAGTCGCCAGCGGTGAATTACCTGTGCGGCAACGCCGTGTCGGCTTTCAAGAGTTGGGCCTGCCGTACGCGGCCGATCCCGCCATCACGAAGCACCTCGCGCGGTTTCTATCCGAGCAGGTTCGCAACAGTCCAGAGGCATCAGTTATCCGGCGCGGTCCGAGCGGGCTGGCATGTCCTACGCGCATTCTGTTCAACGGCGGAGTCATGAAGGCGGCGGTGCTGCGCGACCGGGTGGTCGAAGTGCTGAACAGCTGGTTGCGGCAAGAAGGCTTCGAGGCCATCGGGGCCGAGCAGATCCTGGAAGCTCCCGACCTGGAACACGCCGTTGCGCGTGGTGCGGCCTACTACGGGAAGGCGCGTGGCGGCCGCGGCGTGCGTATCCGCAGTGGTGCCTCGCGCACTTACTACATCGGAGTGGAAAGCGCCATGCCTGCAGTGCCTGGCATGGAAGCTCCGCTCAAGGTGCTTTGTGTAGTTCCCTTCGGGATGGAAGAGGGCAGCCGAGGCCACGATTCCCAACCGAGAGTTTGGCCTCGTCGTCGGTGAACCAGCCGAGTTTCGTTTTCTAAGTTCGAGCGTCCGTAAGCAGGACCAGGTCGGCAGCCTGCTGGAAGATTGGGGTGCCGATATCGAGGAACTCAGCCCACTGGAGGTCACCCTCAAAATGGATGGCCAACAGGGAACGGTCGTGCCGGTGCGGCTCGAGACTCAGGTCACCGAGCTCGGCACCCTCGAGGTCTGGTGCGTATCCCGCGACGGCACGCAGCGCTGGAAGCTCGAGCTGAACATTCGCGAAAAGACGTCACCGTGAAGGCTTCGGTGCCTCCTCGTTATCTGATCGGCATCGATCTGGGCACCACAAACTCTGTTGTGGCGTACATCGATACCGAGAAAGTCGCTGATGCGGGCTCCCCTATTGCGGTGCTCCCGGTCCCGCAGTTGGTTGCCCCAGGGGAAGTCCGCACGCTTCCGGCACTTCCCTCTTTTCTCTATTTCCCCACTGAGGATGAATTGTCTGCCGGCGGCGTAGTTGCCACCTGGAATGAGCATCCCGCAATGGTTACCGGTGTGCTCGCGCGCGAACAGGGAGCCCTGGTACCCAGCCGGCAAGTGTCATCGGCCAAGTCCTGGC
The DNA here is from genome assembly GCA_963718485.1 of uncultured Acidobacteriota bacterium. GTDB lineage: Bacteria > Acidobacteriota > Terriglobia > Acidiferrales > UBA7541 > Palsa-295. The sequence goes on along the minus strand of CAVQZU010000129.1, from coordinate 30,086 downwards.
TTTCCTATCCGGGCGTGCATCGCCGCGCCAAGATCCTGCCGGCACAAGCTGAAGCGCAGCAACCGAAGATTTCGCCAGTCGAGGCATCGGCGCGCTACCTTATGCATCTGCGCGACACTTGGGACGGCGCGCTTGGGACCGATGCAGAAACGCGTTTCGAGCACCAGGAAATCGTTCTCACCGTCCCTGGTTCGTTCGATGAGGAAGCGCGTGAGCTGACGGTCGAAGCCGCCCGCAACGCAAGACTTGAAAATCTCACCTTGCTCGAAGAACCTCTGGCCGCGTTCTATGCATGGATCGCGGCCAATCCCCACGCACAGGAATATCTCCGGGATGGCGAACTGATTCTAATCTGCGACATCGGCGGCGGCACGACCGACTTTAGCCTGCTGCGCGCACGCTTGGTCAACGGCGAGTTGCAGTTTGAGCGAACCGCCATCGGCGAGCACCTTTTGCTCGGGGGCGACAACCTTGATTTTGCCTTGGCCCGCCACGTGGAAAAGAAGCTTCCGGACGTCCGGCTCACGCTGCGACAGCGTTATGCATTGCGACGGGCCTGTTGTGCCTCGAAAGAGCTGCTGCTAAGTGATCCGTCTGTGGAGAGCGCGCCGGTCGCGGTTTTGGGGAGCGGCACTGCAGTCGTCGGGCAGGCGCGTAGCACTGACCTGACACGCGAGGAAGTGCTGCAGATTCTGACCGACGGTTTCCTGCCAATCACTGCACCTGACGACATGCCGGCGCTTGGACGGCCGACAGGATTGCGCGAACTTGGTCTGCCCTACGTGAGTGATGCGGCCATCACGAAGCATCTTGCGGCGTTTTTGACGCAGGCATCTGTCGCCATGAATGGTTCTTCCGGAACTCCGCGGTTGGTTCGACCCGATGCCGTGCTCTTCAATGGCGGCTTCTGCGCGCCATCGGTGACTCGCGAGAGGATGGTCGCGGTGATTTCCAGCTGGTTCGGCGGAGCCCAAAACCAGTGGCGGCCGAAGTTCCTCAACAACAACGATCCAGATTCTGCCGTTGCTCGGGGTGCTGCCTACTACGGCCGGGTGCGACGCGGCACCGCTTTGCGCATCAGGGCGGGCAACGCGCGCTCCTACTATATCGGCGTGCCCTCGGAACACGGCCTGCAAGGCATCTGTGTCTTGCCTGCGGGGATCGAAGAAGGCACCACACTCCCGCTGCTCAGCCGCGATTTCTCGGTGCTGGCTAACCGTCCGGTATCGTTTACCCTCTATAGTTCGCGCAGGCAGCATGCGGTACACGCCGAAGTCGCTGCACTGGACCAAGCGGATGTACATCGTCATCCTCCGCTAGTGACCTTGTTGCGTTACGGCAAGAAAATGCGCGACGTGTACCTGACCATAGGTCTTAAGGCCAGTTTCACCGAGGTTGGTACACTCGAACTTTGGTGTGAATCACGGAACACGCCGCATCGCTGGCGGTTGCAATTTGAGTTACGCGACGAAGAGGCGCAGGCACAGCAACTCGATATCGTGAGATCGCCACCGGTGCCGAAGCCTGCTTCGACCATTACCACTGCTGATGCCGCAATCGACTCTGCTGCACAACTGATAGGCCGGGTTTTTGGTGGCTCTGCGGAGGGCGCGACACTGGCGCCCGAGGCTCTGGTGTCCCAAATGGAAGCGGTGTTGGGTTTGAAAAAGAACGAATGGCCGATCTCGGCCATTCGTCGGTTCAGCGACGTGCTGATCGAGTTTTCCGCCGGGAGAAAAAAATCTCCCGCCCATGAGATGCGTTGGCTCAATCTATCCGGCTTCTGTTTGCGGCCCGGGTTTGGTGCGCCCGGCGATGATGGCCGCGTCAATAAATTGCGCACCATCGAGTCTAATCTTGCTTTTGCAGACGATCTGCAATGTCTGGTGGGGGTGCCAGTGCTGCTGCGTCGGATCGCCGGCGGCCTTAATGCCAGCGAGCAGCAGATTCTTTACAAACAGCTAACCATTCATCCCGATAACAGGAAGAAGCGGGTCAACCGGCAACTCGAGCACGAGAGGTGGCGTCTGCTGGCAAGTCTTGAGCAACTGTTAGGCACGACCCGTGCTTTGCTGGGGAATGAACTGCTGGCGAAGATCGAAAAAGAGCCTGGAGATGCAATCTGGCTGTGGTCGCTTGGTCGGCTGGGTGCCCGTATTCCGCTCTACGGGCCACCCCACGCGGTCGTAGCGGCAGAAAGCGCCGGGGAGTGGCTGAAAACACTTTTAGGCTTCTCGACATTCACTGCGGTCACGGCTTCTGCCGTCCTGTCGATCGCGCGCCGCACCGACGATCGCTCGCGTGACATCGATGAGCCCATTCGCGAGCAGGCCATCTCTTGCTTGCGCACACTGGGGTGCGCCGAAGATATTATCCAGTTTCTGTCAAGGTACGTCCCGCCCGAACGGGTGGACGCCGTTCGTAGCTTCGGAGAATCGCTGCCACCCGGACTGCAGCTTGTCAGTTCTCCCCACTGCTTGCTCTCGGTACCTGCGTTCCATGTCCCAGGTACGACTTTTTCGAAACCGGCGTGAACCCGCACCTAGCAGATAAACTGAAAATCGGGCGGACGCGAAACCACTATTTTCATCGGCTCGCTTGTCTACCTCTACCTTAGAAGGCCGTTTGGCACACAGGGCCAAACCCGCGACGGTTGCGAAGGAGAATCCATTCGGAATCTCTTGGTGAAAGCCCACAGGCCGTTTTGGTCGCGAACGCTCGTGACCTCCAGAACCGAATTAGCTCGGGCTTCAATTGGAATAGCGAATCGACACTCCGCCCGTCTTGATGTAGAAACCAGCCCCTGTGCAATGTCCAGTTGGGCGGCGCCTTAGTTAAAAGTGGAGCGGCGAAGCACAGCACAGGGTAAGAGCTCGGCTACTTCTTTTCCGCTCCGGCTTTTTTCTGGTAGTCAGAGAAGGTGTCGTTATCCTCGCAGACGAACTCCGCGATATTCCAGTCTGGCTGCAAAGCAAACGTTCTCCTGGCTGTCAAACTCATGGTGTAGGTTGGGGGATCGTCGATCGTGATGTCATCAACCAAGTGATCGTGATCCGGGCGCCGGATGCGTTCTACGACATGCAAGGCGTCCGAGTGGGGGTGCCCTTCGTTATCAAGCCAGGTCTTGTTGTTGAAGCCGTTCGCATCGACCACCAGCGTGTCGCCGTCCCACCGACCAATCGAGTCTCCCATCCACGTGGACGTCAGATCCTGATGCTTCCTCCCATCGGTGAAGACTTGGCGCACATAGTTGCCGTATTCGAAAAACATGATCACCCGGCCGGGAACCTGCAGGATTTCCATCGGAAAAATGAACATATAGATCGCCGGCACGCCCGGCGGCAGGCACTTTGCAATCGGATCGGTCGTTGTCAGCGAGGCGACCTGTCCGGACCCGTGCGTCGCCCGATTGACCTTGAACTGTTGCTCTCCCCGGGGGGTCAGAGGGAGTGTTTCCAGCCGATGCCCCTGTGAATCCATCCAACCGGGTCGCAGCGCCGGTTGGACCTCCTGTACCCAGACGCCGGAGACATCCGGCGGACGGGCTCGAGCATCGGTCCTACCCTGTGGCGAAGCCGCTGCGGCCTGAGCGAAAAGCAGGCAGGAGCACCCCAGCGCTGTCAGCGCTCGGGCCGATCTTCCTGTCATCCATCTCAAAGTTTTCTCCGTTCGGATTCGGACTAGCTGTCGATTCCCGCATGCCCGCTCGACGGCTAACCGCCCGGATATTCGTCACCGTCAGCTAGTACGACTTTTCTCACCAGCATCGTTTTCGAGCCGTTCCTCGCCGGACAACCGAAGATGGTAATCTGGTCTCCGGACTTCACGGTGTCCTTGGTCCAGTGACCTTTCCGCGAGAGCATGCTGGGGCTCTGGAGTTCACCCTGCCAGTCCTCGGTCCTTCCATCGTCGGTTTTCCGCGTGAAGTTGAGTAACGAATGAGGATTCGCAAACTGGAACTCGGTCACGGTTACGTGCCAGCTGACCACGTTCGCCACGTCATAGTCGGAGACGCCGTGGTGGCCAGACACTACCGGCGAGATTATCAGAGAAGCGATGACTGCCAATCCAAACGTCCCCAGCCTATTCCTCATATCGGCACGCCTCTGGGAAAGGACCATTTCTTGGTAGTTTCAATTTAAGCCCGTGGGGTCCCGGTCTGGTGCGTTGCGCTGGGCTCAAACGAAAGTTTTCTTGAATCCGCCTTGCCGCGATCAAGTGCGGCAAGAACGCGATGGGGGGTCATGGGATACTCGCGCAGCCGCGCTCCGGTCGCATCGAAGAAAGCGTTTGCTATCGCTGCAGCCGCAGAGCACAGCGCCTCTTCACCCGCCCCGGTCGACTTCTGATCCATCCGCTGGACTACAATCGGTGTCACTTCGGGAGATTCTTCGAATCGCAGAACTGGATAGCTATTCCAGTCGAGGCTCGTGACGTTTGAATTTGTGAACGTCACCTCCTCTTTCAGTATCCGACTGGTGGCCTGAACCAGCATCCCGCTGATCTGGTTCTCAATAAAGGCGGGATTGACGGCCAAGCCAGCATCGATCGCTCCGTACATGTGCTTCGCAACGATCTGGCCGGTCTCCTTGTTCACTTCAATTTCGGCGACTGCGGCCGCATACGAAGAAAGATGAGTACCGACCGCGATTCCGCGGCCGGTTGCCAGTCTCGCGTCGGATAAGGCTGAGGCTGCTTTTCTAGACTTCCAGCCCGCGGCCTGGGCGACCGCATGGAGAACCTCAAGCCATCGCGGATCTGTCATGTTGCGTTGTCGAAACGCAAGTGGATCTATGCCGGCAAGATAGGCGAGCTCGTCGATGGTTTGCTCCGACGCAAATGAAAAAGAGATATCCAAAGGTGAGCGCAAATTTGCACCTTTAAGATATCCCTTTATCCCCGGCACTCGGTGATTCACGAGCCTCACATTCGGGACATCGTACATCGAACCCAAATTAAGCTTGTTGAGCTGTCTGGCAGCCCCGTCATCTGACTCGCCAGCCGGTGTCCGTTGAGACAATTGTTGAGACGTCTCGGTTGTGCTCCAAACGTGCTGCCAGCCGTGATACTCATACGCAACAAGCTTCCCGCTGGCATCAACACCGGCTCGTACCTCAGCTAGATGAGCCGGGCCATAGTTATCCCAGCCGAGTTCGTCCCAGCGCATGAACTGAACCCGCACCGGCTTGCCAATTTCTTGCGCCATGATTGCAGCCGCCTGCGCCACATCGTTATAACAACTGCGGCCGAAAGTGCCTGAGCCTTCATAATATTGGACCCGCACCTTACCGACCGGCATTCCGAGCACTTCGGAAAGTTGACTACGCGTCTCGTAAGCGTTCTGCGTGGAGCACATTACCAGTGCGGACTGTGCCGCTACCTGTGCCATTGCACAAGCCGGTCCGAAGGGCGCGTGTGACTGGTACGGACCGTGGTAGGTCTGAGACACGACGTGCGCCGCACGGCCCAGCGCCGAAGACACGTCTCCACTTTCCTTGAGCACCAGGTCGGTTGTTTTGGCGGCCCGCATCTGTGCATGGACACCGGCGTTACCCGGCAATGTAGGCACCAGATCCCAGCTCACCTTCAGTTGCCGGGCGGCGCGGACGGCGTCCCACTCGTTCGGAGCAACCACTCCGACAAAGTCGCGTCGACGAACCATTCGGGCCCCGGGAATACTCTGGATGGAACGTTCGTCAACCTCCAGCACCCTGGCCCCAGCGCCATATGCAGACTGGCCGCGCGGACGAACTACTCTGCCATGGAGCATTCCGGGAACGCGCACGTTCTGCATGTACACGTGCTTGCCGCTGACCTTATCAGGTATATCGTTGCGGCGGACGCGAGTCCCGACGATTTTGTAAGCGCTGACCGGCTTGAGCGGCGCCCTTCCGGTGAACGGTACATTGAATGGTTTGTCACCCAAAAGCTCGCCGTAAGTGACCGACTGCTTGGCATTCTCAACCACCGACACCATTCCATTGGAAACAGTCAAATGTTCAACAGGAGCCTTTAGCTTTTTCGAGGCCAGGGTGAGAAGAGCAAGCCTTGCTTCCGCCGCAGCCGCCCGAATCCTCGGTCCTCCCCTGGCGATTGAGGCGCTTGCCGCCGTGGCGCCTTGGTTGGGCGACCGATTCGTGTCCAGCCGGACAGACCTGACCTGGTTCATATCTAAATCGAGCTCGTCGGCCGCGATTTGTAACAGCGCTGTGGAACTGCCCTGACCGAGCTCAACGTAACCAAGGAAGATCGTCGCGGTATTGTCAGCGTGAATGGCAATCCAGGTGTCGAGTTGCTTGGAATCCGGTTGGTCTGGGCCGGCTGCGAATGCGACGGCGTCCACCCCCTCCTGACCGAAAGACGCACCGCCAAGGCTGAAACCTATGACCAGCGCGCCCCCGGCTTTCAAGAAGTCGCGACGCGGAAATGCAGTCGAACTAAAAACGTCACTCACCTGCGCACCTCCGACGCCATCAGCGAGGCGTGCTGGATCGCTTTCGTGATTCGCGGATAGGTCCCGCACCGACACAAGTGGCCGTTCATCGCCGAACGGATTTGTGATTCGCTGGGTTGCGGAACTTTGGACAAGAGCTCGGCAGCCTTGATGATCATTCCGTTGTAGCAATATCCACATTGTAGGGCTTGCTCATCAATCATTGCCTGCTGCACCGGATGCAGAGCCGGCGTCTTGGAAAGCCCTTTCTGTTTCGCGTACCACGATGGTAACCCTTCGATCGTTGTGACCGACTTGCCGGTGACAGACGCCACCGGAGTCACGCAGGATCGGGTCTCAATGCCATCGACAAGCACGGAGCAGGAGCCGCACTGGGCAAGTCCGCAACCGAATCGCGGCCCGTTAAGAAGCAATTCGTTCGAAAGGACGTATAACAGAGGAGTATCCGGTGTGGCGGCAATCGTCCACAGTCGTTCGTTCACCTTAATCTTGAGTTGGCTGGCCATTTTGTTCTCACCCTGGAATCTAGGCTTTTGCTTGGCGGACCGACGGCAAAGATACACCCGATTAGCGGGTCTGCACCTCTGAAAATTACCGTCTCGGGCGCGCTCGCGTGTTTGCCACTCGTTATGGCGCGGAGACGGCTATGGAAATCGAGAATACGTTACTGTGCGGTCGATTCTTTGCAAGGATCAGGGGCCCAAGACGCGAGGCTGCTTGGTTTTTCAACTAAACCGCTCGTCCGCCGAAGGCCCATAGATTGCAGGCACCTTCGCTTCATTCAGCCGCAGATACACCGTCAATTGGCCGCGATGATGGGCCATGTGCGTGAACACGTCAGCAATTTGCTGACTGCGAGGCGCTTCACTGAGCGCCTTGCCTCCCATGACGAATTTCCAGGACTCTGCAAGATGGCGATCGTTTGTACCCCGTAGCGCAAGTTCCGCCGCGGCTTTACTCTCGTTGGACAGCTTTAACAGGTCCGCCGTTGAATCCTGGGCCCTCGCGCGGAAGCGTTGCGACTCGGGCTGGTCGAGATTGAGTTCGTCCGTCTCGATCATCATTGAAATCCACGCAGGCATCGATGCGACCAAGGCTGCCAGATATCCCATCTCCATGGATCGCTCGTGCGGCTTCCAGGAATTCTTTCCTTCGGGCACGCGCTCGAGCGCTCTGCGGTTGGCCGCACTCTCACGGTTCAACTGCTGCAAGAAAAAGCTTTTCAGTTCCATGGCAGGCCTTCCTCTTCGACCACTCTAGCGGTGCTGCGGTAGTCGAGAACAGCGTCATCGCCCTTGCGGGCATGGTGTGATTGCGCATCGCTCCTGCACGCTCGTCGCTCCAGCGCGCGCTTTGTGCGAAGTTCCGCGCCGTATCCAAATCGGTCCCCATGAAATCCACTTCGAGCCTCGTCAGTTCTTTTAGCGCCTCCGAAGCGGTAGAGCAGGCTGTCGCACTGTAAAGAAACCGTGGCGCACCTTTTCGGTACGAGTCGGCGGCGAACCTTGCTTACCAGATCAAAGGCACCAAACGGTACCTCACTCGATTTCGATATTCCGAATAGCGCGGCAGGTTCGCTGCGAGAAGTTTTTCCTCCTCCAGGAGCCGCCAGGCGATCATAAGAGAAATCGGGATAATTGTGAGCAGTCCCCACCAGGAACCAAGCGCGAGAGGTACTCCTAACAGCATGACTATGGCCCCCGCGTACATAGGATGCCGCACGATCGCGTACGGTCCAGTCGAAACGACTGTCTGCTCAGGATGAATCTCGATCGTTGCCGACGTATAGGTATTTTCTTTGAACACGAAAAATATGATCAGGAGACCGAGCGCGACCAGAGCATCGCCTACGGCAGTTACATACCACGGCACCATAGACCAGGCGAAGCGGTGATCGATCGCCGGGCACACCATCGCCGTAAGAAATGCCAGCCCTGCGGCAGACTGTATGATCCGTTGAATCTTCTCTTTCTCAGCGGCAGGGCCCGCACGTAGCCGCCTCTCTAAGAGCTCCGGGTCGTTCTTCATAAGGTACACGGTGATGGCCAGGACCGAGGAGGAAAAAACGGCCAGGAAAATCCAGGCTTGCCAGTAGTCAACGGTCCCCGCTGGAAGCAGCAGTAAGAGCGCCAAGCCGATCAGGAACTGCGCCAACCCGCCAGCCGCTTTCTTATTCAGGTCTTTCACTTTGGGACGTTCGGTTTAGGACCCAGGGAGAGGTTCACCCGAGATGTCAGCGGGGCGCCCACACAGTTGCCGTAGGACCAATTTTTTCTTCCTTACTTCCCTAAATTGCTGAAGGCATCTTTCCGCCTCCGCTTCCGCGGCCCGTGCCAGCGGTCTGTGGTGGGTTCGCACTCAGGACTTACGCTCAAGTGCGAACAAAAATATCAGAAAGGCCACCAGACTCAATGCGCCACGGACGGCGTGAAGAGTGCCCCACCGCCGTAACAGTTGTTCCGCCTTTCCTGACGAAACATCCAGGCTGCTACTTTCAAGCTGTTTGTTTGTAGGGAGAATGCCGATTAACGTGAACGGGATCACCGAGAACAGTGCTATGCCGCCAAGCAGCCAAGCCATATCCTTGCTAGTCCACCAGGAGGCGAATGCCAGCACAGAACCACCACTCGCCAAAGATGCCTGCATGACCGTTCCCCGTTTGTAGCTCGGCCCCCACTGGGCTATCGCAGCCGCAATTCCGCAGGAGAGTCTCGCTGGCTGTTCTACAAGAGTGATGTAGAGTGCCGCTCCGGAGAATATGCCGCACGCCAGGGTTGTCAGGATTCTGAGGATCATTTTCACGCGCTCCGTGAGTGTCCGCTAGAAGTATACGTCTCCAAATTCAGCGGATTCCACGCTTCGTCAGCGTCCAGCCGAGAACTGCCCTATCTTCGCTCTGTTTAGCTCAACTATAAACAACGACAAGTTACTAGCGAAAGAGCTAGGGGCGGCAGTTTAGGGCCCATCGTTCCTGCGGGGTTGCAGGCCGGGAAGGAAGTAGAAAGCAGCAAGTCCAAAGAAAATACCTAAACTAGTCTTCGGCGCTATGAAGGCCAGAGCTGTTGCCGCAGGGTAAATCACGGGGCCAATCAAGTTTCGTTTTGTTGTTGATCGAATGTGCGCATCGTCCCCGCGGCTTAACCGGTTTCTCCGGATATTGAACCATAATGCACTGAACGCAAGGCCAGCCACGGTGAATGTTGCTCCGTAGAGCATCACGGCAGATCGCAAAGCGCCATATCTGCCGATCACGCTCGTGGGATAAGGTATGAATGCGACTACCAGCAACAACAATAAGTTCAATGTGAGCGTCGTGTGCTTGACCCTCTCCACTTCATGAAACATGGAGTGATGGTTAAGCCAGATGATGCCGATAGTGGCGAAACTGGTCACGTACGGGACCAGTTCCGGTGTTGCTCGCAAGAGGGCGGGAGCAAGGAGCTGGTCATCAGCGACCTTGATATCGGGAACAGGTATGCTGAGCACCAACAGTGTTATCGCGAAGGCAAATACGCCATCGCTAAACGACTCCACTCGTGCCTTGTTCATCCCCGTCGAGGAGTGATCGATTTCCTTTGCCATCTCCCCAGCGTCACAAACGACTTTTTGGGTCAGCAGTCATTAAAGAAGTGATTTGCGCGGTCGTTACGGAAATGACTTCGCCAGTGGTTTCGAAGCTATGCAGGGTCCCAGCTTTCAGCTCGGGGGTCATTGACCCGCACGCATCCGTGACGACAATGGGTATGTAGTTCAGATCGGCGCCGTTACGTACCGTCGGCTCAATACCGACTTCGAGTGCGATGCCGGCGATAATAAAAGACTCTATCCGTGCATCACGAAGCGCGATATCGAGAAATGTCCCGGTAAAAGCCGACATCGTAATCTTGTCGATCAATACTTCATCCGCCCCCGGATTCAACTCGGTTGCAATTTGCCATGAGTCGAAGCCGGGCAAGAATGGAATCACTAGCCTCGCGGGATCTTCCGTCCGTTGCCAGATCATGGCGCGACGCACCTGTCCTACGCCAGCAACGCGAAGCGGTAGCCACATATGCCGCGTGAAAAAGATCCGATAGCCGCTTTCACGGGCCGCCGCAACCAGGTCTACACACCTGTCGAGAACCGCGGCTCCTTCTCTGATCTGCGAAATAATGCCTACCTGCATATCGTAGATAATGACCGCCGTGCGAGATGGATCGGCCAACTGTTCCACCCCAGTCGGAACCGCTAGTCCGAATGCGTCAGGCACGGGCCCCTCCCACGGAAGCTTTGCTGGTTCGGTCGAAAGGCTCCTTCAGATCAACCTCGTCGCGGAACAAGGTCTCAATCGGCAACGGCACCTGAAGTGCGATGAAGTACCACTCGAGGAGACCTGCCTTGCTCAGGGGAAAATCATCCGTATAGGTTTTCGCGTCTGCCACACTAGGCAATTCGAAGATGATCACGACTCCTGGCTCGTCGGCGCGAGCGTAGTTTTCGCGAACAATCCCGGCTTTCCAGAGCCGCCACACATTCGAGACTTCTGCTGGCAAGTAGGGAGTGACGTCTTCCATCGTGACCCCAGGCTTGAAACGGTCGTAGGCGATGATGCGCATCACAGCTCCTTATAAATGAGGTCCCCTATCAAGATGCTTGCCTGTCGATCCGGCCATCGCTCGTGCACCCCCTTCGGTTGCAGTCTCTTTGACGAGACCGGAGCATCGTGCGTAACCAGTGACATAATCTCTCCTGCAGACATTTCTTGAGTCCGGTTAGTCAAGCTGCCCCCAGCACCTTGAATCCGCCGTCGGCCACGCGCTTGGGCTTAGCGTCGCTCGTTTGCAGTTCGGTCCATTGGAATTGCGTTGCCTCCTCGTTCAAGAACAGGCGTGACCATTGATCGGGTTCGTGGAAAAAACCATCAAGGCACAGCTACCCGTTGCTCCGAGTCTCAAGGTTGGCTGCCTCCAGTTTCTGACTTATGATTGTTGGCATACACCGGTCGATCGTCTAGTACGCACCTTTTTGTAACTGGGGAGATCCAAGGACATGAAGCTTTCCGAGTGCCCCGTCAGAGCCACCTCCGACGTGATCGACGGTAAATGGAAACCCATGATCGTGAATGCGCTGAAAGCGAAGCCGCTCCGGTTCGGCCAACTGCTCCGGGCACTGCCGGAGGCGAGCAGAAAAGTAGCCACCGAGCAACTGCGCGAACTCGAACGCGAGGGCATCATCTCCCGAACCGCCTTCGGGAACCGCTGGGACCGAGTCGAGTATTCCTTAACCGGATACGGAAGAACGCTCGTGCCGGTGTTGACGTTGATGGCTGGCTGGGGAGTGAAACATCAACGCCGCAAGTCGAGATTGGGCGTTCGTGCTGTCGAGAACCGGACCAGTCAACGGCAAGACAATTCGCAAGTGGAAGCACCAGCGTAAGTCACAACGCAATTCAGCAACTATGATGGCAGTCGAAAAGGATCGATTTGCTCGCCGACATATGATCATGGTCGCATCGAGTGCTGGTGGAAAAACTGCCACAGGGGCTAAAAACGCCGAGTATATGGGTTAGCAGCGCGCACGAGAGTCGGCTCCATCGTCCTGCCTGTCATCCTAGACGTACTCGGAATATTGGACCGCCTACCTCTTCACCCTAGAGGTCCTTCAGTGCCGCCCAGACTTGAACTACGTTCGCGGGGGACGGGATGCATGAGCCAACCGGCGCGTTCCCAGGGCGGCGAGCCGCCAAAATCTAGCGGTGAGGGCGATCGTTCGAGACGATCTGCAGGGCATCTTGAAGTCTCGGCGTCCGGATATTCTGTTGAATCTGTTTCAGGTGAACCAGCCCGTACTGTAGCTTCGCGTCAGCGTCCGCAGGGTTTACCTTTACCCGCCAGGATCCTACGATGGAAGCCCCTAAAGTCTGCCGCGTCCAGGCTCGTGTCAATGGCCTTGCTCACCGCCGCAGCCAGCGACAAGAGGACCATCGCGTAGAATATGTGCGCCAGTTGGCTCATCAAAAAGAGCCGGGCAAGTCTGTACTCTCCGGCGGACTCTCCCGAAATACCTCTGCAGATGGACTTGCCCGTCCGCCTCGCTGTGGAAGACAAAATTCGCCACCACTGCCAACTCGGACTTACTTTCGGTATTGCTCGTTGCTGACCTGTTCCATCCAGTTGACCACTTTGCCGTCCCTGTTCTCCTGAATGGCGATGTGCGTCATGGCCGTCGCTGGCGTGGCACCGTGCCAATGCTTCTCGTCAGGCGAGAACCAGACCACATCACCGGGCCGGATCTCCTCAATAGGTCCGCCTTCGCGCTGAACCCAGCCGCAGCCGCTCGTGACGATGAGAGTCTGACCGAGTGGATGGGTGTGCCACGCAGTCCGCGCGCCGGGCTCGAAGGTTACACTGGCACCTTGAACAAGCGCCGGATCGGGTGCCTGGAAGAGAGGATCGATCCGCACGGTGCCAGTGAACCACTCTGACGGTCCCTTCGCCGAGGGTTGCGAGCCAATTCTTTTGATCTCCATTTTCTGACTCCTTCAGCCGAACTTGATCTTCTATTTTCAAAACCGCTTGAATCGATACGCCAGTTCTTGTCGCCTCCCCCTCGTATGCAAGTTGCGCGACCAGCCAGGCGAACGGCTCCGGATAGCTCTTGGCTATGTGGAAAGAAATTGACGACCAGCCCTTCGGTAAAGGTTTCGACTGCTTTGCGAAGGACGCTACGTGTACCCTCGGCGTTGCTGATTGGCATGGCCGCGAGGAGATCCGTGAGAATCTGCGGGCATTTATAGACAAGGGGTTTACTGCGCATCAGGATGTTCTCGAATACTGGCATGGCGGAGCGCTCAAAATCTTTCGCGGCATCGTTACCATGAAATTCGATAACCCCAGCAAAAAAACCGTGAAGCCCGTGATGGCACACTTCTTCTACATGGAGGCAGATCCCTCCAAGGTTAACCGCCGGGTTGGATCGCTAGGCCCCACCGAGTTTTAGGCTTGGGGAACCGATAAAAGAACACCGCGGACCATGCAGCGTCAGAGATTGGAGCTAACTCCCGATGCAGGTTATTCATCTTTCTGTCCGTTAAGCGATGCTATTCCGGGCGGGGTTCGGAGTGACGTATCGCCCGGGGACGAGGCCGAAGGCGGGTCCGATGCGAGCGATGCTCCGATCGCGGTAGAGTCCGGCGTGTCTTGGCTGATGTTGTCGAGAAACGTTGATGACGGCACAAAAAACAAACTGCCGGTAACTGGCGTGCTGAAATCGAGCAGCCGGTCGTAATTTCCAGGCGGGACGGCCCACGAACATGTTCTGAAGCATCGTTTCAGTGATGCGCGGCGTGCGGCTATAACCGATGAAGTAGGTTCCGAACTCGCCATGGCCCGGCCGCCCGAAAGGCATGTTGTCTCTCAGAATTTTAACTTCTTTACCGTTTTCCTCGATCGAGTGAGCGCATTGTGCGCGAATGGCGGCTTCTCGGCGTCGTTCAGTTCGATGTCGGAGAGTTTCTTGCGGCCAATAATGCGCTCCTGCGTCTCAACCGGAAGAGCATTCCATCGCTTCATGTCGTGAAGATACTTCTGAACGATGACATAGCTGCCGCCCGCAAAGGCCGGATCTTCGTCACCGACAATTGCAGCCTCGTGCGCCGCACCGCCTCGCGGATTCTCTGTGCCGTCGACGAACCCGATGACATCGCGATCATCGAAATAGCGGAAGCCGTGAACCTCGTCGGCAACCGAAACTCATCGCCGATGTTGTCCATGATCTGCGCGGCCAATTCAAAACAGAGGTCGGCGCGTTTGGCTCGAATGTGAAACAGGATGTCACCCGGAGTGGAGACCGCATGGCGGCCGCCTGAGCGAATCTCTCGAAACGGATGGAGCTCGGCGGGGCGAGGCGATCCAAAGAGCTTGTCCCAGGCGTCCGAACCGAATCCAACGACACATGTGAGACCGGCCTCAGCGTCTCGAAACTCAACAGCGCGCACGAGCCCTGAGAGGTCCGCGCAGAATGATCGTAGCGTCGCATAGTCGTCCTGCTCCGGGCGAATGCAGACGACCAGGAAAATCGCCGCGCGTGTGAGCGGGCCGACCACAGTCTGCGGAAGAACGATCTCGTTTAGTTCCTTGGGCGTGTCCATTATCGCGATCTCAATCCACGATGATTCCCATCCATCCGAGTATTCCCAATAGGTGTAGCGAGTGTGACCGCCGCAGCCCGAAAAAATATCGCGGCTGTCTTTGCACGCTTCGCTTAACGTCTTGTGATTTGGGGCACCTCGGCGGCAATCTCAAGTGCCAGCACCGCAGGTCGTCCCTCGCGGGTGGCCCGCTCGCAGCGATCGCATAGAGTATACCAATCTCTTTCAGATAACGAAGAAGACCCCCCGGCGCCGCGCGTCACTTCCGGAGCCGTCAAGTGCAGCTCTGCCAATTCCCGCGCTCGGCTGAGCGCTTTACCGTTCGGCACAATTTCCGAAAAGGCGGCCTCCTAAATTAGCTTCGAGGTCAGCACACCGCACTCAAGTGGCAACAACGAGGCCGCCTGCGGCCCGGATGATCTCTCCCGTGATCCAGGCTGATTCGTCTGACGCTAGGAACACTGCCAGCGGAGCGATATCACCGACGCGACCGAGCCGGCCGAGCGGCGTCTTCGCAGCCAGAACGGCGCCGGCCCCGCCCTCAAAGATTCCCGCCGCAATGCTGTCAAAACATTCGTCATGGCGAGAACTGCGCCGGTCCCAGGCAGCGGCGAGCGTCCAAAACTTGTCAATTCGGATGGTTGCGAGGTACCGAGGAATTGCTGAAATAGAAGAATTTCTTGGTTGCGGAAGCCTGCAATCATCCGATTTTGCTAGTTCTACGATTCAAATTCGAACTGAGTCGCGTCGCAGCGTAGCCGGCATCGGGGCTGCGCTCTCTCCCACTACCCGTTTTCGGGATAACTTCCCGCTTGCCATCCAGAAATCTACTGGCCAATCAAGACCTATGTCGATAGTGATCCTTGCTTCGGGTTGACACCTACTGTTGAGCAGCATCCCACCACTAGGACCTTAGAACCTTTCGAACCGCTCTGCAGGTTGTTTGCCCTTGCGTTTGCAACCGGGAGCTTTCCGGATGGCGAGCGGCAGCCATCCTGGATTGGCATCGACTGTTTGATGTGCCGGCATCTAAAATTTAGACCCTTAGCGATCCGCGGAACGCCCTAGCGGCATAATATGATTCCGCACCGTTGTGATACACGAAGACAGTGCCATAGCGATGATCAGCAAAGATGGCGCCGCCAAGTTTTCTGATCTCAGAAGGTGTTTTCAACCAGCTCGATGTTTTCGTATCGAAATCTCCAAGTTTCTGCAGCTCCCGATATTGTTCTTCCGTTAAAAGCTCGATGCCCATGGCAGCACACCATATCAATGGCATTATCTTCTGGTTTATTCTCTTTCCTTGCTCCTATGCGCCTCACGGTCGTAACAAAGACTTCTTCGGCCCTTGGGACTTTCCGGTGAACAATCATAAAAAATGTATTCGCCCGTCTTTTTATCATGACCAACGACATCCGGTTCACCGCCGGTTCTTTCCATTTCATGGAGTGACCACAGCTTTTCAGGATTAGCTTCCAGCTTTGCTTGTACTTTAGCCCATTCAAGACCTTTATGGCGGTTCATGTTTTTCTCAAAACGGGCTTTTAAAGTTCTGAGTAGTTCTTCACGTTGTTTTGGGGACAACTCCTTTTTATTGCTTTTCATGTTTCGAGCCCTGGTTGCTCTCACGGTCGTCGCTTCCCGCGTTTCTTATCTGTTGCTCCGCTGCGCTCCGCCACAGGGGGGGTTCTTATCAATTCGCAGTCTCCACGCCGTTCGGAGTGCACCCGTCAGTACATCCTCGCTCGCCGCCAGGCGAATATGCGTGTGCCCCATCTTTCCCCAGCCGCCGGGAATCGGCAAGAAAATCTCGGGCGCCTCCTCCACAAACGCCGCCTGCTGCTCGAGCGTAAGCATCAGATTCTCGTACCCCCCTTGCTTGCGAGGCCAGCGAAGCGAAACGTCCCAGGACCCACCGAGTAGAGGCCTTTCGATCTGAAGGAAAAACTTGATCCCATGGGGTTACTCATTGAGAGCCACAGTTGTTGATCGTATCGCCTCGCGCAGCCACACATGACGCGGGTCGGTGTTGAGTCTCGGATGCCAAGCCATCAGGAAATGAAACGGATGCAATTCGCGAGGTGCTTTCACAACGCGTAACTCGCGATTTCCTCGAACAACTGAGCTCAGGCCACTGGTTACGGTGAGCACGAGTTCCGTGCCGGGAAGGCATTGCAGGGCCACACCGACGTAAGGCACTCGAATACACGAACTGCGTTTGGCGCCCACGGCCACCAACTGCTTGTCCGGGATAGTCTGCACACCGGCATATGTAGCTACAACGATGTGGCTCGCGGCCAGGTACTGCTTAAGCGACAGCCGCTCGCCGAAGCGGCTGCCACTCGCGACGGCGCAAATCCAATCTTCCCGATAGAGCCGTTCAGACTGAAAGTGTGACGGCAGGAGTCCGTCATCTATGTGTAGGACAAGATCAACTTGTCCGTGCTCCACTAATTCGCTGATGCCTCTCTGCCACGGAAGGAATTCAAACTGCACCTGGTAATGTCGGTTCGCATACTGCCGGCACAAGCGCGGGACCACAACCGTGCACACGTTGTCTGGGCCGGAAATGCGGAAGTGGCTCTCCTCCCGCGCTGGATCGAATATATTCGGCGTAACAAGATTCTCCATCCGGGGTAGCAATCCCTCGAGCTCTTGGAGAATCTTGTGGCCTCGCAACGTGAGTTCGAAGCCTTGTGGCGACCGAACGACAAGGTCATCTTGAAACATCGCCCGGGCGCGCTGCAACGCGCGACTCACCGCAGGCTGGCTCAGGAACAGCCGGGCTGCTGCCGCCGTAACGCTCTTCTCCTCCGCAATCGCTGCAAATGTAATCAGGAGGTTCAAGTCGACTTGTCGCAGTTTCTCTAAACGCATGGCAGCCATGTCCATTATGCATGAGCCGAATGGGGTTGTCTGGCCATCTCGCCGGCGTTCGCCCTGCTGCTGATGATGCCAAGGCCCTAGTATTTGCCACACGCGAGGGATTACCGCTGGACCGCTGGAATCTCTTGCGCAAGCACCTGAAGCCCACCGCGAAGAAGCTAGGGCTTCCTGGTGTCACGTGGCATCTTCTGAGGCATGGCCACGCAACGATGCTCGATTCCGTGGGCACGCCGATAGGAACGATGCAATCGCTTCTAGGGCATTCCACACCGGACATCACACGCGAGATTTATTTGCACGCGATCCCGGAAGAGCAGCGTCGCGCCGTGGAAAGTGTCGAGCGGCTCGTATTTGGACCCCCAATGGACCCAAGTTCAGCCTTCGACGCAAGCAGTGTCAAGCAGAGTGAATTGAAAACAAAGAAGTAAATGGTCGGGGCGCGCGGATTTGAACCGCGGGCCCTGCTCCCCAGGCAGGCGCGCTACCAAAAACAACCGTCCTGTTTTCAATGTTCCTGCTGAAACAAAACAACTTAATTATGATCCTAGCATGTGGCCGGCTGTGCGCAAATGTGACTGTATATCTGTCTGTAGGGTGGGCACAAAAGTTGGCACAATCGAGATGGCCTGCTAGCTCAGTTTCGCCATTTCGGAACCCCGAACCCTGCCACCATGCCCGTGTACGAGGGTTCCAAGAACTCAATACCGTGCTGAAGAACGACAAGCGCGCCATCTTCACTGCCGCATCACATGCACAGAAGGCAGTGGATTTTCTGCACTGCCTCAATCCTGAATACGACGGAGAAAACTGGCGCTTTCAAAAGGGCGCTGTAGGGTTTTCGGAGTCGCCGTTGCGCGGTGGCGCTGACGCAAGGTCTCTACCTGTTCTCGCTAATCGTGGCTTCCCTCGCATTCACCGACAAGTCGAAACCGCCTTTGCTGTCGTGTCCCGACATCCGAACTCCCGCTCGCGGGAACCGGCGCGACATGCAGCACCGCCGGCGTGACGCCATCGGCGACGACCGTCGCCTCGCACGCATTGATTTGGAGTCCCTCTTCCGTCGGAAGCGGAATCACCAATGGCTTGTCTTTTGACGCGAATGCCGGATTGACACCAACGGACTCGAACGGCTCACCGGCGGTCGGTTGCAAGATTCTGTACGTTCCCTGAATCACCAGTTCTCCGTGGCCCCCTCCGGGGCAGTTTTCCGGTCCATTCCTTGTCGCGGCCGGAGATGACTTTGCCGCTCGCCACGGCGGTATTGCCGGTGATGACAACGTGCTGGTCCTGCGACCTGACGTTATGCGGTTGACCCACGACGCCGTCGAATTGATTTGTTCTCCGCGCCGGGAGGGGCGTTCCATGCCACATTCACGGACCTGCTTTCATTGCATCCGAAATTCACCTGCCCTGAGCTGTTGCGGAAGCTAACTTCCGCGGGCTGCAACGCCCTGCGCTGCCCTGTGAACTTCAGGACTGCCGTCAGGATAGGGGGTTTCTTCTGTGCTTCGGCCTGCGCCGACACGCTGTTGCCTGCCCGCACCAGCCCCAGCGCAATACCCGCGAATCCCAGAAAAATAATCGCGAGGAGCACCGCCACTTCGGTCGGCGTTGGTTTGTGCATGGTCTTGACGAGGCGATAGGCGATGGAACCCAGAATAAGGAACGCAAGCGACAGCAAGCCCAAAGGCTCAGTGCCCGACCGCCTCGATGATCTTCGCGAATTCCTGCACAGGCATAGATTTGAACCTCGTAGGCGTCTTACGTTCGCCAGGTCGGAAGTACTTATCGGCGAGCCATCCTATCAAGCCCGCTTAAAGCTAACAATCCCGTGCCACAAAACATCTTTCGTTAATTAATTACCGCTGCTTTTTCGCACTTCTTCATTACGCCGTGTTTTCCACGTTTAAAGTCGATGACACCTGCATTACTGCCCAATACGGTGTACAATCCCTTCCCGTTTTTCGGTGATACTCATGGCGGCACTCGCAAAATTATGAATAAAAGCCGGCTCACTTCGCTGGTTCTCATCCTTGCGCTGATCTTTCCGGGTTCCGCTGCCGCCCAAGGCATACCCGTCAGTGTAACGGTCGGGCTCGATGGCTCTCCGAGATTTGCTTCGACCGGCTCCCCAAGGAAATTCATGATCAAATCATAGCGTCGCTTCAAGACGCAATGCCCATCATAGACAAGAGCGTCGTGAGTTTCTACCTCGCCAAGATCAACGAGATTCTTGATCACCAGATCAATCATGCGCAATGTTCCTTAACCGGCGTGGTGGCGGAAGTTGACCGGAGAATTAAACTTCCATTGACAAGGCAGAAGGGACCGCTGGAACTGTTTGACGAATTTGAAAAATCCGAACTTGGCCGCGTGAAGCAATCCACTACCGCCGCCAGTTATGCCAGTATTCTGGCGACATCTTTTACGACGCCACCGTTACCTACTGCGAAATGCAAATCTCGGGTTCCGTCATAAGCGTCATTGAACCCGAGAACAAATACCGCAAGCTCACTTTCATGTGGTTTCGTCTTTAAGGATTCTTGCGGCACCGCCATTGACTGCCTCCAGAAGCAACGCGCCATTACGAAGACATTTCTGGAAAACAATGACAAGCGGGACGTTCAGTCTGTAGACGCCACCAACAGGCTGTCTGCCGTTCCGCAGCCTGCGGCGCCGGGCTTCTTCTCATCATTTGATCCGGCGCCTTTCGAATCTGCGCTAAGCCAGCTGTTGGCTATTCAGGTCAGGTATTACATGGCCAAACTCATGCGCGTCCTGGTGAGGCGCAAGCTCGTCTGCCCGAGGCCGACGCTGAAATCGCTTCCGCCAAGGTTGCGCTTCAGCCAATCCCGGAATTCGGCTGCTGGCATAACATTACGCAGCAACAAGTGGATGCGGCGAAGAGCCGTGCCAACGGCGCCGGAAGAGTACTGAATGAGATTGACAAATCTCTTTCTGACCAGCCTGACGGCTGCTGAAACTCATCAGGGTGAAGAAACCCAAAGTATCAGGTCGGCGTTGGATTCCAGACGATCTCAAGTTGATGACATCAACAAAGCTCAGCCAAAAAGATGGCAGGCGCCAAGCCCTTGCCAGTTGCATTGAGGTACGTCGAAAAAGAATGGCGGGGACGACGGGACTCGGAACGTCCTCCCATACTGAAACGCCGTAAGTTATTGATTTTACGTTACTGCAAAACCGCTAAAAGCGGCCCTTCCGCCGAAGTTAGGTACACGGCGGGTACACAGAATCCTCCGGGGCCGCCATGAAGGATTCGGGGCGTAGTGCAAACCGAAGTAAGCGGTCGCTAAGATTTCGCAGTGTGCGCGAAGACTTAAACGTGGCCTACAACGAGGATCTCGATGACGAAAACGGGGAAGGGCGCGGCTGGCAAATCAGGTGGCGTGAACGTCGCGGGAGGTCTGGTTGATACCGTCATCGAGCTGGGCCAGCAACGCGCGAGGATCATGGAGGCGATGAGAGCGGCGCTTCTGAGGGGCGACGACGCCGAAGCACTTGAGCGCGCGCGAGAGCTGACGGGCGTTCCGAGCAAGCAATCGACGATTCCGTTCAAGAAGAAAGCAATAAATCAAGAACATAGCTGCGAATGAACGAGCCGTCCTTCGAGAGTTCGATCGCCTGTCGTGAAAGAATTCGCGCGCTTCTGACAACTGCATCGGGGAACACTCCGTCTTGCGAGAATCGCCGTCGTTCCATTTCGCGCAGGCGAACCACGCGACGAGATACAGCCCATACGGGGAACCGATCTCCTTCAGATATCGGTCGAGCAATTGCGTTTTCATCGCGGATAGAAGCTCCGCATTCCAATTTCCCTTCACTTCCACGATTGCGTAAATCGTATCGCCGTCGCCGTCTCGTTTTCCCGGCGACACCGCGTCTACGTGGATATCGGTTCGCTGTCCAGTCCGGCCCCCGATGCCCCTCCGGATCTGAACTTCTCGATTGACGATGATTCCACGTCCTTTTGAGGATCTTCGCGCAAATACCGCACCACGCGGTCGGCGACCTCCCCTTCGTCCTTAGGAGAAATTTCACCCTCTCGCGTGTTCCAAAAATCTTGGACGGCCGAGAGTTCATCGTGCAACGTGGCGGCGAGCCGATCGAGCGATTCGATGATAGTTTCAATCAACTGACTCCCGCTATCGACAAACCGCTTGTCTCGATCACGCGCGAGAGCTAGAAATTCGCGAATGGAAACTGGTCTCCACGTGTTCGCCCGCGCGAGCGCGTCTGCTTCATCAAGATTGCGCCGGAGCCAACCGTACTGCGGCACTTTCCTCATGACTCGGCGGATCGCGTCCGTGGCGGCGAACATGCCCCTCCTCGTCAGATACTCCAAAAGGCCGTCCCGGAACATGACGGCGGTGTCGCCGGGCCCCATGAATCCAAACCCGGCGTGGATACGTTCGACGGGAGGGTAGGTTTCTATCATCCACAGGTACAACTCTCCGAGATCGGCTACACTTAGCTTCGTGACGAAGTTTGGGATGCCTGATTGCCCATATGAGGTGGACTCGATGATGCCGCGGCCGATCTTTCCGTCCCTAATTATCGGCCATACCTTCGCCCAGCTCGCGTCTGGGTCCATCGCAATAGGGTCTGAGCGGCGATCACCGCTTGACGCTGCTCCAGCTCTGAACCGGATGCCTTCGTCTCCATGAGTGTCTCGGCGAATTCTCGCGCGCCAGAAAATCCGTGATTAAGCAAGATCTCCAGGATGCTGCCCAGGATTTGCGGTTTTAAAGCCGCACTCTTCGATTTCTCCAGCAGGGCCGCTCCCAAGTTTTCGTCCCAGCAAATGTCCGCTTGGTCTGCAATGAACAGGTGACGGTCGAGTTCATTCTCGGCGTCGATAAGCTCCAAGACCCGCTTCACTATTTCACCTGGGACTAATTGCTGTGCGGGCTTTAACAGGCGCGATTGAAATTGCAGCTCGCCTTTTGCGCCGGGATGCGATTTCAGCATGATCGGAACCCACTTGGCCCAAGTGTCGAGCGAGAGCGAGTCCAGTCTCGTGTCCTCTGTGATCATCAGCAGCGCTAGCGCGCGGAATCCTGCGATCGCAGTGAATGGAGTGCTGTTGGTCCGGAACCACTGATCATTCTGAGCGTCGCCGTCCTGCAAATAACGCACAGCGGCATCTAGAATCCGTTTTCTGGTCGGCGAGTCAGCCGCCTTCCACCCGGGAGTGTCCGTTAGGTCGGCTGTGGCGTCGAACGCGTAGTGCGAACTCGTCGGTTCAAGCGTGAGATCGAGCATGAGCTGCGCTCCATACTCCGCGTTACCCGCCTCGCTCTTTTGAAGGTCGTTTTCGATCCGCTCCGAGGGCGGGGGAGTCACCAGCTTCGGAGTTTTCCATTCGTTCCGTTGCTTCAATTCTTCTCGAAGCTGTCTGGCCAGCTCGGAGTCCAGCTCGATCGGTTGGAACCAAGCTCCGCATTCCGCATTGAGGGCTTCGTTGGTTTGGCATGCATGCCACACCTTCGCGAGCACTTTCTCGCCACTCTCGCTATGGATACCGAAACGGACCAACTTGGCTTCGACCAGCGCCGTTTCGTTGGCTTCGCCGCTCAGTGCCCGATCGATGAGCCATTCCACATCGGAAGATGCGACCAGGGGTAATACGTGCGACGTTATGAGACCAGTCAATCCATACTCGTTCAGTTGCGGGAAGAGGGCCTTCAGAAGTGTTCTCCGGCGCTCCTGATCGTTTTGAACCTTGTTCGCGAATTCGCGATTATGGTCATTGCTGAAAAGTTCGTCGTAGATCCGGAGCCTTGACACGATGGCTGCTGCTAAGCCGGACGCAACCCCGGGTTGATCTAGGTTGTCCCACGCAAATTCGAAGATCCTGTCCATCAGGTAATCGATCGGGCCAATCAGGTCGCGGCGAGATCCTTGTTTCGCGAACCACTCCAGCGCCACAGGGAGATCTCGCGGCGACGCTTTCTGGATCACGTCGTCGTACATGAATCTCGAATATGTACCACTCAAATGTCGGTCTTTCCGTTCAGTGAGCAGCGAAAACAGTTCGGACGCGGTTAATGATTCCGGCCAGATTGCGCGCAGACCCGATCCTTTCAACTCATCATTCGAATCTTCGCCAGCTTCTCCGAACGCCAGAGGCCGTAGCCGATCCTTCACCACCTGGGAAGTGAGGCCAGCCACAGTAGCCGCCGCTGAACTTCTCAGTCCAGCATCCGCTGACTCGTTGAGGGCGAGATCGGCGAGATCAGGTCCTAGCTCCTCGACATCGCACGCGCGCGCCATGCTTATCGCCACGTGCCTTGTGCCAATCGGTCGGTTCGCGTCGGTCACATAGGGTCGCAACTGATCGGGAAGTTGGGGGTGTTTCAATTTGCCGAATACCCAGAAAAATTCCGAGCGAAGGTGCAGCATGCGACCTTCCGACGCTTGGAGCAGAGAGTCAACGATCAAGCGTCGCTGATCATCGGACAAACTCGCGGCCGCAGCGCCGAGCAACGCTTCCGGATCGGAACCAGCGACTGCTTTAAGGATCTCCGGATCCATCACGGAGATCCACGCGGCGACCTCATGCAACTGCGGAATTAGCCTTCGCCCTTGATCCGAAGGATGGAAAAGTAGAGGCCGCATTTGCGCGACAGGCATCTTCCGGCGTGTGCAGTAACGCGCGGCCAAAAATTCTGCGTAGGTCAGATGTGCCCATCCGAGTCGATCCGCGCCGCGCGATGAAAATAGCCCAGTGCCCAGCACTTCCCAAAGCGCACTTTCGGAAACTTCGACGTCATCATCCCCGGCGCGTTCGAAACCGCCAGCCAAATCACCTATGAGTACGTCCTCCGGAGGCACGCCGTCCGCTTCAGGGCCGGTATACACCGCGAAACGTTTGCAGAGTTGTGTTACCGCAGCAATCCGAGATGCGATTGCGAGACGCTGGTCAGGACTCAAGCGCCCTTTTTTTCCGGCCGCGCGACGACTTTCGCTGGATTCTTCGCAGAGGATCCTGCATCCCTTTTCATAAAGCGCGAGATGGTCCTTCGGGAGGTCGCCATCCTTGAGATAGGTGCTGATCAAAAAATTCAGCGTGACAGGCTTAATGGCGAGCGAACTAACGTCCAGCTCGTCGATTTTCCTGAGAAACCCCTTCGGATCGGCGATCCCGATTTCTTCCGCAGCGCGCTCAACATCGCTGCGCCGTAGCGGAACCAGTTCGTAGGCGTGGGATTCGCCGAACAACTTCTCAAGCTCACGCTCCAAGAATGTCGGCCACGGCGCAGTGCGACAGGCAATGCGCAGACGCAAGCGAGAGTACGGCTGCTTCGGCAACTCATCGGCGAGAATTGCCGCCACGTTATCGACCCGTAGCAAGCACTCGTCGAGGCTGTCGAGAAACAGGTGCAGTGTCCAGTCACCGTTCCTCCAACGGTCAAACGTCTCACTTTCAAAAAGTGCTGCCATCAGTCGGGTATCAGAGCCAATCGAACGGAGATCCACCGACATCAGCTCGTCGCCTGGAACAAGTGACTTTTGAACTTCGGCACTCTCACGCGCCAGCGTCCAGCTTTTCCCGATTCCGGGTTCCCCTAGCAAGACGGCACACGGAAATTCCGCGAGGCGATCGAACGTCACCAGATTGGAATTGAAGCCCCACTTGCCATCCGGATTCCGACAGGAAACCGCGATCCGAAATGTCGAACGACTCGCCTCTCGGACACCAGAAGCGTTTCCAATCGAAGGTTTTTTCCATGTGAGCATTTTAATATCAGTAAAAGTACAGATTTCAAACTAAAGTGAAGTCCGATCCCCAAAGTGAGTACGTAGACACGTCGTGCAGTCGCCGTCACCCGCGTTTTCGGACCCCGGAGAGGACCCGACGAAAGGCAATAGCTGAAGCCACCCTCCCGAAACCACTTGTCCGGCACTACTTACCAGGGCCTGGCAGACCTTGCGGCTTTGTCGAGCAATGTATACTTCCGAAATGGAGAGCGCGGATAATACAAGATCCAAGCCTGGTGACAAAGTGGTGCTCATTGCTCTGCCGCCGGGAATGTTGAACGATTTGCCGACTGAGGACCAAAAGGCGATAACAGAAGTGGTCGGGAAGCCAATTCTGCTAACCGGATATGATGAAGATGGAAGGGCCGAACTTGAATTTCAAGACGAGAGTGCAGACACTCATTTTATCTACGTGAGCCCGGAATTCATCAGAAAGGCCGTCGAATAGAGGTAACATGCCGCGAGAATGCGCCTTTTGCCCAGCACCAGCAAATTCCGGAGAACACCTCTGGTCTGATCGGCTTAACGAAATACTGCCTGGTGGGAAGCGATTCACGATGCGGGACCAGAACAAAGAAATAATCGGAGATTGGGTCAAGCCGAAACTCGACTGGAAAGCTAACGTCGTTTGTGAGGCTTGCAATAACGAATGGATGAGCGAACTCGAAAACGGGCACGCTAAACCTTCCCTGACAGAATTAATCCTTGGGGAAGTGGACGTGCCGATAGACCGGACGCGAGCCAATTCCATTGCGCTTTTCGCTTTCAAAACCGCCGTTGTATTCGATCATCTTGTTAGCGGTCGCGCACCTTTTTTCGAGCGCTCCGCTCGCCACGAATTCCGAAACTCCCTGACGATTCCATTCAATGTGCAAATGTGGCTGACCAGATTTGTTCCGCCAGGCAGCGGGTTCGCGCAGACTGTCTATCATGACGGAAAGGTTTCGCCCGACAAGACTCTTAAAATGTACGTTTGTACTTATTCGATTGAGCACTTAGTGCTACAGGTCGTCGGCTACAAAGAGCAGGGTCTCCACCAGGTAGAATCGAAAAACCATTTCCAGGCGATAACGTTCTGGCCTGACATCCAGGATGCATTCGTGTGGCGCCCGCTGAGGCACTTCACACGGTTAGCGATTTCGATTCCTTTTCCGGCAGGTGGCAAAACGTCGATGTCACCCATTAACGAAGTAGCCTGAAATCCATCGCCGGATTGTCGTTCGAACCTGTTCATTTTTCGACCGGTTCACAAAGGAGAACTCTTATGGCCGGTGTCTTGTATCACCCACACTTCGAACCTTCCCTAGCTTGGCTGCGTAGTGCGCTCCTGCTGTATGACAGTGTTTGGTCAATTGTTCCGAGAGAGGCGAACTATGAGCCTTCGGACGCGATCAAAAGGCATCTTGAAAGTCTTCCAGAAAGCTTTGCTCCACTCGCACCGCATCCCATCGACATCGAACACGAATACTTTGTGTTGCGAACGCTAGGGCTGGCGTTTCGACGAATTGCTTCGCAGCCGAGAGTCGCCGCGTTGGAAGGCGTCAAGATTCGATGCGACGACAATGATTCAGATTTTGGCCCGACCCTTGAGCTACTGGGCATGAGCAAGATCCACGATGGGAAAGTCGCGTATACCATCAAACGAATGTTGGAGGAAGCGGGCCTGGTGTACGGTGCGTCCGACGATGGCTTCTCTCTCGTCAATGCCGACGCTGCTTACCTTATCATTTCATTCTTAGCGCAACGGATGTCTACACGGGTGCCGCTGCGAACCATCACTGATCTGGACCCGTGTTTTCTGTTGTCTGCTTCCTGCAACGTGATCGAGTCCGGTGATCCCGTTGACAGCAAAGGTATGCTGGCGTCGGCGATACTACGTTTTCACGTTCCGGAAGAGATCGGCGAATTGGATTCTCACGATTACCTCGAAATTCGGAAACGATACGAAGAGCTTCGCCAAAGCTTCCCTCTCTATCTGCGTGACTTAGGGGAGTTGATCAGCGTGGACGACATTCATCACGCGGGCGAGTTGAAGGCTAGGATCGAATCTTTAGTTACGGGTATTGATAAAGACCTACAGAAAATAAAAAGATCCCGATTAGGCGGCTCCATCCGGAAGTGGCTTCCCCTTGGATTGGGTGCAGCCGTAACTCTCGGTTCGGCGTTTCTCCCAGATAATCAGACTCTAAGAATTGAGGGAGCAGCCGCAGGAGTCGCCCTTTCCGTCCTGAGTGGAATCCTCGATGAAAAGCCAATTCCTGGACACCTTAGCGGTGCTCAGAGCCTCCTTCTGGACGCAAAGAAAGACATTCTGAGCGCGCACGACATGGCTTCCTCGCTCGACTTGAGACGCGTGCTTATCTGAATCGCCGCACTGCTTAGCTCTCTGCGGCGTACCCGGTAACCGGACACTTGAAGCAATGCTTCCCGGTTCGCGCCAACGAATTCCACGCCGATCCTTCTCGGAAAGCGTCATAAGATATCCGTCAATACTGCCTGGTTTTTCTGAGTGGAGAGATGTTGTGACGCCACCGAAGCTGAAAGTATGGATGACGTGGTCGGAGCTTGCCGAAAGTCCACGCCTCACGAAAGAGGAGTTTCAAACTCAGCTCGCAAAGTATCCAAAATCCAGCATCTTGATTGCTTGCACAAGCTGAGCGTCGGATTCGGGTATGGCCCCGATGCCTGCACCGTTCCCGACGATCACGTCGCCAATTTGCACATCCCGATTGTCTTTCCGGCCGCTTTGGTTCCTCGCGTCAATCTGTGGGTTCATCAGAAGGAAAGGATTCCGTTTTTCAACGGGCAATTGCGTTACCTCGCGGCAGAGACGGTGCGTCTGCAACCGCCGCAACCCGTACCTGAGATTCCCGCAAACGGTCCGCAGAACGATCAATACGGCGAATTGATGCTCAAGTCCGGCGAGTTGCTCTATAAAAAGCACGTCATCCTCCAGGACGAGCTGGATATTTATGCCAACCTTGCCGCCGAATTCTCGCCGACGTATGAGATCACGTCTCCAACGGATCCGATGTTCAGCTTTCTGCGATTCTATATATGGCTGACGAAAATCATTCCACGGATTTCGGGGAATTTGCTGAAGTTTGACCACGAAGCGGAATTCCAGAGCCTCTTCCCGTTTCCGATCATCACCTATGCTGAATTCATTGCAACGTTTGCCATGCACGCGGTTCTGGAGCGGCAAACCCAGACTTATGACAAGCCCATCGATGCGACGTTGCGAAAACGTTGGTTCAAGAGCACGAACGTTCCCGAGGCAACGATTGAGCGCATGTTCGAAACGGTTTCGTTTTCGCTCGATAACATGCCGAAGCCCAAAGACACCCTCGGCTACGGCGATTTCGAATTTCTGAAAGACCGTCCCTATTTCCTGTTCAACGGCGAGATGTACATGCTCGATTACGAATTCGCGCTGGGCAAGCTGGAGAGCGCAGTTATCTGGCGCGTGCTGCGCAACCTTCCCGACACCAAGAAAGACCCGTGGCTGAGCTATTGGGGATTAGTCTTCGAGGAATACGTCACGTGGATGTTCGAAACTTATGCCGATCCTGGTCGGCATAAGCTCCAACCGAGCCCAATGTACGTGAATGGCACCGACCAAATTTGCGACCTCGTCGTCATTTGCGGGAATACTGCTGTGCTCATCGAAGCGAAGCTAGCCACGTGCACGGCGGCGGATCGGTATTCCGGCGATTACGAGAAGATCAAAAAGTATCTCGAAGATAAACTCGTGAAAAGCAAGGGTGTCAAGCAGCTCTTAAATGCTGTGGAGAGACTCAGCGCTAAAGGTGCTGACGTGCCCGACTATTTCAAGGGGATCAACAAGATCATCCCTGTGATCATTACGCGAGATGACTTCGGCGGATGCTGGGGTGTAAATGCCTATTTGAACAGACGGTTCAAGGAACAGCTTAGCAAGAAGTCGCACAAAGGAATGGTGGTGACGCCGCTCGTCAGTACGAACATTTCAAGTCTGGAGCGCATGATGTGGGTGCTGAAAAAGAAGTCCCTTGCCGACGTAATGGAAGAGCGCATTAAAACTGACCCGAGCTCTGGCACCTTTCGACGCCGCAGTGAAATATGTTCAACGCGGCGCAGCACCCAAGCTCCATGCGCACCTCGATGCTTTTGAAGAACTGACCGACCGACTCATCGTTGATTTCGGCATCAAGGAAGACGAGGTCGTCGGGCCGCCAGCGCAGCCATAGAGGTGCATCTGCTTAGCCCGCAGACCGTCCGGAATATTCATCTTTTCGAGGTTTGCGGTGACGTTCCGATCCGCTCGACCGCGTCGCGAACGTGTGACGGGGACAAATGCGAATATTTTTCGGTCTGGGTGATTTTCGAGTGCCCGAGCAGCCGCGCGATTGACAGCAGATTTGTGCCAGCCATCGCGAGACGGGAAGCGAACGTGTGCCGGTTATGCCGACGTCGGCATAACCGCCACACATTTGCAACACGAGCGGTTGCGGCAGGGGTCGATCTCCCGACGCTGAGTGCAATGCTGGGACACACCTCAATAACGATGACCATGCGATACGTTCATCCGGCAGCAGAACAGAAGCGGTTGGCCGCTGCGAAGTTGGAGACGTTCCGCGTCAACGGTCTAATCGAGGCCGCTAGTGAACAAGCAGCAGAGCAGGAGCGATTCGCCGCCGCGAAGCTGGAGACATTCCGCATCAACGGTTTGATGGAGGCCGCCAGCGAACATGCAGTGGGCACAAAAATGGGCACAGAGGCTCGGATAAACTAATGGACGGCTCGGCTAACTATTTGAAAAGTTTGGTCGGGGCGCGCGGATTTGAACCGCGGGCC
>CAVQZU010000128.1:0-52832 GCA_963718485.1 uncultured Acidobacteriota bacterium | reverse complement strand
AGATTTTTAAGCACCATCGGTACCAGGCTGGTCAGACCGTTACCGTGCCCACCCCCAACACCACGGGCGACTGGGACGCGGCGCTGCAAGCCTACGCAAACGCGAACAACATCACCTCCTGGTGGACCGGCAACACCCAGCCCTGGACCCAGGATCAGTTCCTGGCGGACCTGAAGGCCGGTGACGTGGCGAACTACAACGTCATTGTCCCGGACAGGAAGGATGACATGCACGACACCGGCCCGACCTCACGTGCCGATTACTTTGCGAATAACGCCATCGCGAAGATCCAGTCGTCGGCGATCTGGAAGGATCCGACCAAGCGTGTCGCCATCGTGGTCACGTTCGACGAGGGCGAATCAGCCGGCACGGCCTGCTGCGGTTGGAACCCCGAGCGCGGTACGGCCATGATCAGCCGATGCACGGTGGACGCGAACGGCACGGTGTCGGCGGCGCCGATCGTTACGGGCAATGAAGCCTTCAACGGCGCCGCCTATAGCTCCACGTACACGAATGGCAACAACGGCCACGGCGTGACCCTGTTCGGCGTGTTGACCAACCAGCAGGCGCTCGGCTAATGCGCCGCCGGTCACTTCGACACGGACTACTACAGCCACTTCTCGTTCGTGCGGACGATGCAGGACATGTTCGGCCTGGCCGATCCTGGCCAGCCGGGCACCTACATGAACCGCTCCAAGTACACGGAGAGCTTCATCGAGCGAACGCCACGTCTCCTGCCGGAGTTCGCCGACAGCGCGAACCCGCACTTCGACGGGGTGCGTGCGATGAACCACGTGTACCAGTTCCCGGCGGGAGTGACTCGCATCCAGGCTGTGGTGAGTCTCCGGTCCCGCCCGTGACGTCCGGTCCGGACGCGGACCAGGTCAACCTCTGGGCGGTGAAGTAAGTAGTCGACTGATCGGTGAGGAGGCCCTGCTGGCTGCAAGCCTTGCCGGCTGCAAGCCCCGCAGCGCGTTTCCAATCCTCAGGTGGGGCCGTCCGGGACGGCCCCTTTCGTGGATAATTCGGATTTTGGGAGACATCGTGTTCAAGAGCTCAAACAAATGGCTTGCCGTGCGGCTGGCGCTCGCCGCAGGAGTCTGTGTCCTCGGCGGTGGCAGCTATTTCGCCCATGCCCAGTCCAGCACCTCCCCTGAGCCTGCAGGCCCAGGTGGGCCAGCAACTGTTCTTCGACACCAACCTGTCAGCATCCAAGAAAATGTCGTGCGCCACTTGCCACGATCCCAACAACCACTATGCTCCTTCCAACGCCCAGCCGGTGCAGTTCGGCGGCCCGAATCTGACGACGCCGGGCTTCCGCGCCGTGCCGACCCTGACCTACAAGGATCTCACCCCTGCCTATTCGGACGATGCCGCGAACCCGGATGGCGTGAGCGCGAATGCGCCCGGCGGCGGCTTCACCTGGGACGGCCGTGCCAACACCCTGGCGGAGCAGGTGGCGATCCCGCTGCTGTCTTCCTTCGAGATGGCCAACACCAGCCAGGCCGCAGTGGTCCAGGTAGTACAGAGCGCGAGTTACGCCGCACTGTTCCAACAGGCCTTCGGCGCCACTGTCTTCAATGATCCGGCCACGGCGTTCACGGACGTCGGTCTGGCACTGCAGGCCTACCAGCTGCGAGGATCCCGGCTTCCACCCCTATACCAGTAAGTTCGACTACACCTTCCTCGTCGAGCTCAGCAACGGTCAGGCCGTGACATCTGACGGCAGCCGAGATCCGGGGCTACAACGTCTTCTACAGCCAAACAAGGGCAACTGCTTCGCCTGCCACTATAACGGCCCGGTGACCGGCGGCGGTCAGCGCCTAGTTCACCGATTTCACGTTTGAAGCCCTCGGGGTGCCGCGCAATACCACCATTCCTGCCAACGTTGACCGCCCCGGTCTGCCGGTGACGTACTACGACTCTGGGATTGTGCACGGCGCAGAATCCCACCGCTCCGCATACGCTGCCGGCCGACGCGCAGTACTGTGGTTTGTTCAAAACGCCGACGCTGCGTAATGCGGCCACTCGCCAGGCGTTCTTCCACAACGGCGTGTTCCACAATCTGACGGACCTGATCGATTGGTACAACACGCGCGACACCAACCCCGCAGCGTGGTATCCCGACCGTCAACGGCGTGGTTCAGAAGTTCAACGACTGCCGGCGCGTACCAGGCCAACCTCGATCACGTGGATGTGCCATTCGACGGCCTCCCGGTGGGAGGAACGCCGCACATGACGACGCAGGACACGGCGGACCTGCAGTGCTTCCTGAAAACGCTGGTCGACGGTTATGTGCAGGGTGTGACCCCGCAGGATCCGGATTGTGTGAATTGACCCGATGGCATGAATAACGAAAATGAGTGAGAAATTAAAGAAGAGTGTGTGGATGATCGCAGCGGGCGCAGCGTGCATGGCCGCTACGTCGCAGGCCGCAGGGCGTCCCTACCAGCGCGCGCTGATAGAGGCCGTAACGGCTTACCTGGCGGACCATGGTGACCTGTGCGTGGGCGAGTTTACCTGGCCACGGGACGTGACTCCGGCGGACGAGAGGGCGGTACCAACGATGCGGTGCAAATGCCGGTGTTGGAGCACCTCGGTGTGGTGAAGTCGGTGGAGTCCACGCAGGCGCGGGCCGCCAGCGCAGGAGACACCGATCAGACGCTACTCGCTGACCGCGAAAGGCCGGCAATACTACCTGCGGAAAAAGATGCACACGTCCTCGGCGAGCACGACCGGCCGTTCGAGCGGGACGCCGACTTCTGCGTGGCGCGTCTGACTCTGGACAAGGTGGTCAAGTGGTCGCGCCCGAGCGGCACGCATGGGCACGCTGAGACAGTGGTGTCGTTACACCTACAAGGTAAAGGCGGCGGACTGGATGGTCGACCCCGAAGCGCGGAAGGTTTTCCCAGTAGTGGACAGGATCATCCATGGCGAGGGCAGCCCACTGATGACTGCGATCCTCCAGCTGCAGAATGGGAAGTGGGTGCCGGTGCTGCCGGGCAATAGCGGTCCACTCAGTGGGGGCAGCTGCCTGACTTACGGCGGCGTTCGCGAGGTTTTGAATCAAGCGACACGCCGCCGCGGTGTCGCGACCGCGTTGAGCGAGCCCGGCGAATACCGGGAAGCTCGTGATGGCAAACAACACATCAACGAGGTCAGTGGCGGCCTGCGGCTGCAACTCCAATCGTAACGAAAGGCGGCCTACGAGAACGCGAAGTGCTCTACGGCCGCGTTCCTGGCGCTCATGGAGGCTCTCTCTCAGATCCGTATCGGCGGCGGCCGCGCCGAGCAGTCCGGCGAAGGTTTTGCGATCGAAGTCCCAGAAGGCGCAAAAGACCTCCACGAGACGGGCGAGTCCGGCGCGCGGGTCGGGATTCGCCATGGCTTCGGCAATACGATACACGCCACCGCGTTGTGCCCAGTCGTCGAAGACTGCCTCGAGCAGGCCGCGGCGGGATCCGAATTGGTTGTAGACGGTGGCCCGCGAAACTCCGGCCGCGCGAGCTACGGATTCCAGTGAGAGTACGGCCGGACCCTGGGGCGACCTGAGCATTTTTGCGGCGGCCCGCACGAGCCGTTGGCGCGTGCGCGCTTCTGCTGCCTCCCGTTTGGGGCTGGCATAGCGTCGGGGGCTCATTGGCGGCCAGTTCCGATATTCAACACTCGTTCGCGGCTGGCATGATTTAAATGGATAGACATATTGTATAGTGAATTTAGTTGACAGGCCATGGTTGGTGAAGTGCTCATGCTGACGCTCATTATTATCTTGTTCGCCGTTCACGCCCTGGGCGGTGTGTTTTGGGCGGGATCGACGTTCGCACTGGCCCGCTCCGGTGGCGAAGGTGCCGGGAAACTGTTCCGACCCCAGATGGGGGCGGCTTCGATCACCGTACTTGCCGGCGTTGGGTTGTGGACGATTCTCCATCGTGGGGCTCACGGGCCCATGGAGAAGACGCTCGCGGTCGGAGCGTTGTGCGCGGTTGCTGCGGCGGCAGTGCAGGGGGGGCTGCGCGGGTCTCCTGGTCTCTCGCAGCGGATTGCGGCGGGGTTGCTCGCGACCACGGTTGTTTGCATGGTCATCGCGCGATACGTGACGTGATTGGATCTCCGATGCCCGAGGGCGGTTGGGCAATTTGCAGGGGGTGGATGCACCGTGCGGCCGAGGCCGCTGACGAGTCAGGATATTGAGCGCCTCGGATGGGCCGGTCCGAACATGACTGGAGACTCGCCGCCAAGCCGGGGATCACCGGCCTGGCACAGTTGCTGGCGGGCCGCGGAGCACGTTCCAGTGAGCGGCTCGACCGCTTTACCTACGCCGGCAAAGCTTGTCGCTGGACTTGAGGATCATTGCGTTGTCGTTTGCCGTCAACAATGCAGGCAAAGCCAGGGTAAGACGCTTTTTCCGAGGTCCGATTACGTGACTATTCGCCGCATAGCGCGGCCTGTTTGCCTATAATGCCGGAGAACATTAAAAAGGGACCGGGGAAAAATGTCGGCTGAGTTGGCGTGGCAATGAACAGGCAGTGTGTGCAGTTGACGACAGCTCTGCTGCAGTTGTTTTTCGCGGTTGTCTCGGCAGCCGGTTACGCTCAGGCGACGGATCGCGTGTCCGAGGTGATTCGGATGGACGCGGTAGCTGCGCTCCCCCGGACGGCGTTCTTTGAAACGAGCGCGGCCGCCGCTCGTGGCGAACCCGGGACTCTGATTCGGTCCGAGGAGTTCGCCGGCTATGACCTTCCCGCGGACGTGCGCGCTACTAGAATTCTCTACAGAACCCGCTCGCAGTTGGATCACGATGCGGTGGCTTCTGCCGTGGTTATTGTTCCGACTCGCGCCGCCCCGCCGGGGGGGTGGCCTGTCGTCGTCTGGGCACACGGGGATACGGGAGTCGCTCAGAATTGCGCCCCGTCTTTGTCGAAGTCACTGGGTCACAACGCGCTAACCCTGGCGAAGGAAGGGGCCTTGCGGGGGTTTGCGGTCGTGGCGGTGGATTATTCCGGGCTGGGTGCGGGATACCAACATGAATTTCTGTGGAAGACGGCCAATGCCAATGACATTGTTTTTGCGGCGGCGGCCGCACGGGCGGCTCTCCTCAACTAGGGTCTGCGTGGGTGGTCGTGGGGCATTCGGAAGGCGGCCAGGCCGTGTGGGGCGTCGCTGAGAAGATGACCAAAATGCCCGATCCCGCTTATCGCGGGGCCGTGGTACTGGCGCCGACCGTGGATACCGAATCCCTCGTGCTGCGCGTGGGTGGGGCGGCAGGGCAGAGTTTCTATCCTGTCTACGTCGCGTTTGGGATCAAGGCGGTCTACCCGAACTTTGAGCCGCGCACTATCTTGTTGCCGGCGGCCTTGAATGCTTATAAGCGTCTCACGACTCAAGCGTGCCGGGGTCTGGCGAGTGCGCTGTTCGATTCAGTCAAGCTCGCCGCTGTCCTCGATCCGAGATGGACTGGCGCCCCGCTGGTGCAGAGGTTGTTCATCAGCAACCAGGTTGGCATCATGCCGATCTCCGGCGCCATGTTTGTCGCCAGCGCAGAGAGCGACGACGCCGTTCCGGCGCAAGTCATCGCGGCTCGAGTCAAGGCGGTGTGTGCAACGGGGGCGACGGTCAATTACCAGGTATACCCGGGCGATCATGACTCGATGATGGTGACGTCTTTTTCAGACCAGATGAGTTGGATCATGGACCGCTTCCAGGAGCGGCCGGCGCCGAATAGTTGCAAGTGATAGCGCTGTCGTGAGCGCGTTTAGCGTGATGCGCTGGCCGGTTTGGCCTTGGTGATGTTGAAGCTGAAGCCGCAAAGCTTCCACCCGATGCTTCGTAGACATAGGTGTGTTCGAAAATGACCTGGCTGGGTTGAGTCGGGTAGTAGCCCTTGATCACCAACTCTCCGTGCGCCCCCACTGTGGGGTCTCCCTCGATGACCGGCTGCCTTTGTCGAGCACTGTCAGGTCGACTCCGGCGTCATAGGTCTTGCCGAAAGCCTGTCCAGCTGCGCGGTTGTGATCTGTCGTTGCCACAGCTGCGAAACGGTGCCCGGAAATGCTCCATGCTCTTGCTGTTTACCGCTAGTGCAAACTCGTGCATTGAGTGCTTAACCAGCTCAACCTGATCGGCCTTGCCGGGCACCGTCGGAGACGTCTCCCCCTGCTGCAGACCGGCGGTGGGCTTCTGAATTCCATAGATCTTCCACGCGCCGTTCTCTTTGACGAACATCAACTTGAGTGGCACCACGCCGCCGGCATCCGTGTGGATCGAACCGTTGAGCTCGCCGCGGCCGCCGCTTATCTGGCGGTTCGACCAGCTGGCGTCCTTGAAATGCAGGATTGCGCCCCGGGTGAGGAATTCCTGGAGGGCGGCCTGCATCGGTACTGGCCCGGAAATCCTCGGAGAGATAGCTTCGGGCTGCTGTGAGGTCGTGAAATGGGACACAGTGTCCGGGTTAACTCACCGGGTTTCGAATCGGTAGGCGTTGTTCATACACCATACTAGCACCTCGGCTCCGATTCCCTGTGCATAAAAGGCGGGCCGTGAATAATAGCCTTTCCTTTCGATACCAATGAGAACACACTAAACCTCGCAGAACGAGCTCTAGACTCAACGTTTGCCGCGCCGTGCGTCGTTCCCCGCTGGTAAGCGGTCCCCGTCACGAAAGCGAGCAATGCCAAAATCGGATTTCGGGATTTACAAGGTCCTCTCCGACGGAACGTCGGTGTGGGTTGAAACGGCGCATAATCTCCAAGTGGCCAGAAGCAGGGTCACGGAGTTAGCACAGAGATATCGGATGTCATTCGCGGTGTATGATCTGCGCAGCCCGGCACGACCCGTGTTTGAGCTGAGGCAGTCCTCGCAGTAGGAAGTGCTACCCTTAGGGGCCGGCGAGATGAGATAATGGTGCACCCAGATAATTGCAGCTGAAATCTCATTGCTAGCGTCACTGCGCACGGAGACTGGGAAACAAGGAGCAGATGGAACATGGCATACGGCAATCGTGACAAACCAGAACGCAAATCTGGCCGGGCCGGTTTTGTGGAAGCCAAGCTTGACGAGCTTCGGCGCCGCTGGGAAACAGCAACCGACGAACGAGTGAAAAGCGAGATATCCGACCAGATACGCGAGTGGCAGTCCTTCCGGCCGGAGCGCACCAGCAGCGGTGGCGGCAGGCGCTAGCAGTTCCCACCGTGGTCCGATCCTCGGCCAGCTAGGGCTCGCGTCAAATCGGCGCGAGTCATTTTTTCCCTTTCCGATCCAGGGGCCGCCTTACAGGCCTGCAGGTTGGTCAATGGGCGCTTCCCTTCCCCGATTCGCTGTTCCTCCAACTGGTTGCTTTTTCTTGTTCGGGGAAGCGCAGTTCAATACCATGCGCGGGTGACTCCGCTCCCGTGGTTTGCCGCGCTGGTTCTGTTTCTTCAACTGCCGATTCCGCTCTACTGGTTCGTGCTGCATCCGCTGATGGGATTCTGGCGGCGGCACCCGAAGGCGAGCTATGTCTTGGGGCTGCTGCTCTCGTGGCCGCCGGTAACGGTTTGCATCATCGTATTCCGGCGCGAACTGTTCGGGTCGGCCCGGCCCCCGGTGTGGAGAATCGTCGTGGGATTCGGTTTTCTGTTGTTCGAATTGTGGCTGTTTGCACGGCTCGCGCGCGACCTCGGCGCGGCGCGGCTGGTGGGCAAAGCTGAGTTATCGGGAACAGGCGCGATAGCGCGTCATGGGATTTACGCGCATATCCGTCACCCGCGATACCTGGGATCATGGCTGGCGATCCTGGGTGCGTGTCTGCTGGTGGGAACCGGAGTGCTGTGGACGGTGGCCGCGGTGTGGACAGCATTATGCTGCTGGCGATCGCCCTTGAGGAGCGCGAGATGCACGCTCGGTTTGGAGCGGAGTTTGAAAAGTATGCGCGCGAAGTACCGCGGTTTGTTCCAGGGCGCAGAAAGCAGCAGTGCTGAAGGGGCGCGTGCGAATAGGGGCGGCTGGTCTTGAAAGACGGCGGCAGCCACACACGCTCGAGCGGCTGTGGCTGTGGTGCTCACGCGCCGGTTTACTTTGCGCTTACAAGCGACCGTTCGGACGGAAAAAAGGCCGCCAAAGTTTCCGGCGTTAGATTCTCGAGGTCAAGAACCATTTTCTGCGGCTCGTCGGCAACTGCGGCCGCAACCACCACGGTCGCCTGCTTGGGCTCCGGGGCCGGCTGCACGGGCGGCGCTTCCGTCCGTGTTGCAGGCTTGGCGCTGCTTGGGGGGTTGCCGAAGCTGAAGATGGAAAGGCTCATTGCAGGACTCCTATTGAAAGCTGCTCACTTTGGGTCGTTGCTACATTCCTGAATAAAAGATGGTGTGCAGAATCATGGAGCAGAGCACCACGAAGGCGAACGACACCAGAAGCCATTCGGACCAATGAAGGTGCAATTCATCCGTGCGTGCGCGGCTGCGATCGGCTAAGTCATTCGAGTTCAGGAATCTCATGAGACAACTCTAGCGGCGGGAAGCGTCGGTGTAGATAGTACGGGCGGTCTAGCGGTGTAGACCTTTGGTGCTGCGGCTTCCAGATCCGCTTTGCTGGGCCCTGAATCTTTGGTCCCCTAGCCAAATGGGGGATGTGCGGCGGTTTTGCGTTCGCTACGCTGGGCATATTCCAGTGAGCGACTGGAGTGCAGGGACCAAACCGGACAGCAGCCATCAAGGAGGATAGGAAATGCCGCAGGAATCATCTGTTTCAAGCACCTGGCAGGAGCTCTCGAACCAAGCAGCGAACGCGATTGAAAAGGCGGGGCGCGCGGTTGTGGCGGTTCACGCCAGAAGACGAATTCCGGCAAGCGGAGTGCACTGGCGAGCGGGAATTGTCGTGACGGCGAGCCACGCTGTAGAGCGCGAGGAAGAAATTACGGTGACCCTGGCCGACGCGAGCACCGTGCCAGCGACGTTGGCCGGGCGGGATCCCGGCACGGATCGCAATCTCCAAGATATCCGTGGCGGGCCTAGCCCTTGCGGAGCTTGGCGAGGGAGGCACGCTGAAACCAGGCAACATCGTGCTGGCGGCCGGACGCACCGCCGAGGGCACCCCGCGCGGGAGTTTAGCCATGGTGGCGGTCAGCGGATCATCGTGGCGCACCTGGACCGGAGGAACGATCGATCACACACTGAGGCTCGATCGCAATTTGCATCCGAATCTTTCCGGTGGCGCGCTGGTCGGTTCGGATGGAAAAATCCTGGGAATCAACACACCTGCCCTTTCGCGGTTTGCTGCGGTGGTGATTCCTGCTTCCACGGTTGCTCGCGTAACCACGGAGCTCGAGAAGAAGGGGCACATTGGGCGGGCCTTTCTCGGCGTCGCGATGCAGTCCATCCCGCTGCCGGCCAAGCTGCGCGAGTCACTCAGGCTCACCAATGAAACCGGCGTGATGATCGTGGCGGTCGAGCCCGATGGGCCAGCCGAAGGAGCGGGGGTGTTGATTGGCGACATCCTGGTCGCCCTCGGCGGCAAGCCGGTGCGTGACACCGACGAGGTGCAGTCGTCGTTGACCAGCGAGCAGGTCGGAACGGCGGTAAAAGCGTCGTTGATTCGCGGAGGCGCGCTGAGCGAAGCGACCATCACCGTTGGAGAGCGCCCCGCGTCACAGGGAAGCCCGCTTCGCGGACGACGCTGGGGCCGAGGCCACTTCCGGGGAAGATAGCATGGGCGAAAGGCCCGCCGTTGCGAGAACCTTCAGGGTGAGCACCCGCCCCTGTTGAGATGCACCCACAAGATGTACCGCTCAGCGAGCCTTGCGGTTTGACGATGGAGGGGCGCTTGCCGGAACTAAACCTGAACTTCCCGGCCAATCGCGCCCGGCTGCGCTCAATCATTTGCTCACGGGCCATCCGGTGGAAGCCGAAGTTGCGCTACCAGCGTTAGCGAGCCCTAACCGGAGTCAGCGGAAAAAATGCCGGGTGCCATTCGCGGCAAACCGGACCAAATTCCTGTGCCTATATCTTCGCACTACGGGACGACATTGAAAAAGTGAGGGGAAGCACTTCGCGCGCGGCGCCGAGACTTCCTATCCTGACTACATCGCCCGGGCTCGCGAATCAGCCCGGCGATTTCAACAATTACGGTTCTGCAGACCTCCGATCCGTCTGCCCGGGAAACAACAGTGGACATGTGAAAACTTCTATATAGAATGAGGGACCTTGAGCGGAGAATGGGCATATTGTTGTTGCGCCGCAATCATACTTTGGCTTCCTAGCGCTTCCGGCAACCGCCCGTTCCCTTGACCGCTGGCCAGCGGCTAACCGCTTCCGGTTTCATCGGGCCCTCAGCGATTCGCCACGAAAGCTGTGTGTGCCGCGTCGATGTGGCGCCCCGCGCTCGTCGAGCTTGTCGTATCATGAGTGGCAAGAGTGGGAGCAAATTGATGCACAGGAGAGAATACTCGTGATTGTCGGCGTCCCAAAGGAGAGTTTCCCCGGCGAACGGCGCGTGGCACTGGTGCCGCTGGTCATCCCCAACCTCGCGAAAGCAGGTATCGAAATAGTCATCGAGCAGGGAGCCGGAGTGCCGAAGCGGGCTTCCCGGACGCCGCCTACGTCGGAGAAGGGCGCAAAGATACTCCCGAACCGCGCCGCAGTGTTTGCGCAAGCCGACATCATTACCCAGGTGCTTTGCTACGGTTCGAACGACCGCACGGGCCAGGCCGACATCCCGCTGCTGCGCCGCAACCAGCTGCTCATCGGATTTCTTCGCCCGCTCGGCTCCCCAGAGATTTTGCAGGAAATTGCCGCGACGGGCGCGAGCGCTTTCGCGGTGGAGTTGATGCCGCGCACCACGCGCGCGCAGTCGATGGACGCACTTTCCTCGATGGCCACGGTCTGCGGATACAAAGCGGTGATCATTGGCGCCGACACGCTGCCCAAACTTTTCCCCATGCTGACCACCGCCGCCGGCACCATCACGCCCGCACGCGTGCTGATTATCGGCTGCGGCGTCGCCGGTTTGCAGGCGATTGCCACCGCCAAGCGTCTCGGCGCGGTGGTTTCGGCATACGACTCTGCGGCCGGCGGTAAGGAGCAGGTGCAGAGCCTCGGCGGCCGCTTCGTCGAGTTGCCGATCGAAGCCAAAGATGCGCAAGACGCACGGGGCTATGCCACGGCGCAGGACGAAGCCTTTTATGCGCGTCAGCGCGAACTGCTCGGGCGCGTGGTCGCCGAAAGCGACGTGGTGATCACGGCGGCGGTGGTCCCCGGCAAAAAATCGCCGGTGCTGGTAACCGCGCCCATGGTGCAAGCGATGCAGCCAGGCTCGGTCATTGTCGATCTGGCCGCGGAACGCGGCGGCAATTGCGAATTCACGCACGCCGAAGAAATCATCGACGTGAACGGCGTGACCATCGTAGGCCGCATCAATCTGGCGAGCACCGTGCCCTATCACGCAAGCCAGATGTATGCGCGCAACCTCACCGCGTTTCTGCTCCTGCTCGTGAAAAAAGGCCAGCTCGATTTGAACATGCAGGACGAAATTATCCGCGAGACTTCGCTCACGCGCGGCGGCGAGATCGTGCATCCGCGCGTCCGGGAGTTCTTCCAGCTACCAGCGCTGGTTACGCAGGCCTAAGGAGGAAACGGTGCCGTCGGATTTTCTCTCGAATCTGTACGTTTTCATTCTGGCAGGGTTCGTGGGCTTCGAGCTCATCAAGCGGGTTTCGCCGCTGCTGCACACGCCACTCATGTCGCTCACAAACGCGCTCGATGCCATCGTGGTCATCGCCGCGATTATCATTGCCGGCCAGCACGAGACCAGGCTTTCAACCATCCTCGGCCTGATCGCCGTGGCGGCATCGTTCAGCAACATGGTCGGCGGATTCCTAATCACCGACCGCATGCTGCGCATGTTCAAGACCGGCAAGCAGCCGAAAAAACCATGAGCCAGATCGCCACGCAACAACTGCTCGACGGCGCGTACATCGTTGCCACGGTTTTCTTCATTCTGTCGATCAAGTGGCTTAGCTCGCCCTCGACCTCGCGGCACGGCGTGCTGGTGGGCGAGATCGCCGCGGCGCTGGCGGTTGGCGCAACGCTGTTCAATCCTGAGCTGATCGCATACAAATGGATCGTCATCTGCCTGATCATCGGCGCAGCCATCGGCATTCCTCTGGGCATGGTGCAGATGACGGCGGTGCCGCAACGGACCGCGCTGAGCCATGCGTTCGGCGCGCTTTCCGCCGCGATGATCGGCATTGCCGAATACTACGTGGGCGTGCCCACGTCACCCGATTTGGCATGGGCGAAATCGGGCTCGAAGTCATTATCGGGTCGCTGACATTTACCGGCAGCGTGATCGCCGCCGGTAAACTACAGGAAATTCTTCCGCAGCGGCCCGATCGTCTACAAAGGACAGAACTTCGTGAGCCTTTCGGTGCTAGGCGCGGCCCTGTTGCTGGCCGTCGCGCTGGTCATCAATCCCAGCAAACACGATTCTATTCCCCGATCATGGTGGTGGTGGCGCTGCTGTTCGGAATTCTGCTGGTAACCCCGATTGGCGGGGCGGACATGCCCACGGTCATCTCGCTTTTGAATTCGTATGCCGGATTCTCCGCCGCTTTGCTGGGATTCGTGCTGAATAGCAAAGTGCTGGTTGTGGCCGGCGCGCTCGATGGATCGTCAGGATTCATCCTGTCGGTGATCATGTGCAAGGCGATGAACCGCTCGTTTACCAACGTGATGTTTGGCGCGTTCGGGCAGGTGCAGGCTTCGGCCGCAGCTGTGGAAGAGGCGCGCACCGTGCGCAGCGCGAGCGCCGAGGAGGCTGCCGGAATTCTTGGCGCCGCCAGTAAGGTCGCCATCATTCCTGGTTACGGAATGGCCGTGGCGCAGGCGCAGCACAAAGTGCGCGAGTTGTACGACGCGCTGACCAAGCGCGGCGTTGACGTGCGGTTTGGGATTCATCCTGTGGCGGGGCGCATGCCGGGGCACATGAACGTGCTGTTGGCCGAAGCGGATATTCCCTACGACCGGCTGACCGAAATGGATGACATGAACTCCGACCTGCCGCAAACCGATGTGGCGCTGATTATTGGCGCAAACGACGTAACCAATCCCGCCGCCCGCACCGAGACATCGAGCCCCATCTACGGCATGCCCATCCTGGACGTGGACAAAGCACGTACCGTGATGGTGATCAAGCGCAGCATGAACCCGGGATTCGCCGGCATCGACAACCCGCTCTATTACTTCGACAAGACCCTGATGCTCTTTGGCGACGCCAAAGGATTTGTAGGTGACATTGTGCGCGAACTAGGCGGCAACTCCCACTGACGCGCTTTTCTTACGGTTTTGCCCATCGCGTGGTCATCTCAAACGGCCGTTTGCAACCTGTCATCTGTGGGGGGACGGCCCGGTCGGGGAAATAGCCGACAATTAGCGACTCGTTCACTCCCCCGCTGTCGTGCGGCGTCGCGCAAATTACCTCCAACCTCATGCCGATCAAATCATGCGCACCTTGCTGAAAACAGGTGAGTGAAAAGGCGAGAAGGCGGTAGTGGTGCAGCTTGAAATCTCGTGGTCATCGGGCTATGGCAGGCTGTGGGCATGGGAAACCAGGACCCCGGGGAAGCGCGGAGATCTCAGTCAAGCAGCCGCACGGGTCGCAACGGGTCGCAAGGATCGCGACCGGCCAAGATTCAACATGCTAGAATGGACGGTTTGCAGGCAGTCGAAAGGACGGAGCGGAGATGCCGAAGGTGGGATTTGTCAGCCTGGGATGCCCGAAGAACCTCGTCGACAGCGAGGTGATGATGGGGATCCTTGCCCGAGCGGGGTATGAGATTACTCCGCGTGCCGGCGATGCCGATGTGCTGGTGGTCAATACCTGCAGCTTTATTGCGCCGGCGCAACAGGAATCGGTCAATTCCATCCTGGAAATGGCGGAGTACAAGAAGTTTGGGCGGGCCCAGAAGCTGATCGTCGCAGGATGCATG
Source organism: uncultured Acidobacteriota bacterium (assembly GCA_963718485.1). Taxonomy (GTDB): domain Bacteria; phylum Acidobacteriota; class Terriglobia; order Acidiferrales; family UBA7541; genus Palsa-295. The sequence continues at coordinate 38,875 of CAVQZU010000128.1, read as the reverse complement.
GTGGAGCGCTACCGGAACCAGATTCAGGAGCAGATTCCCGAAGTAGACGCGGTGATCGGCACAGGCGAAGTGGAGAAAATTTTGGCCGCCTGCCAAGGCGAGCTGCGGGCCCCCGCGGGGGCGAGAAGCGAAGCACCCACCTACCTCTATCAGGACCTCTCGCCGCGGATGCTAGCGACGCCACACCACACGGCCTACATCAAGATCAACGAGGGATGCGATCATCCTTGCACGTTTTGCGTGATCCCGCAGTTGCGGGGCAAGTTCAGAAGCCGGCGCTTTGAGTCGGTGGTGCGGGAGGCCGAAAACCTTGCGGCGGCGGGGGTGCGCGAAGTTTCGCTGATCGGACAGGACACCACCTACTACGGCGAAGACCTCGGCTTGCGCGAGGGGCTGCCGATGCTGCTTGAGCGGCTCGCGCAGATCGAGGATTTACAATGGATTCGCTTCCTCTACTGTTACCCCAATCGCATCACGACGCGGCTGCTGGAGACCGTTGCGGCGCACAAGCGGCTTGTAAAATACCTCGACATTCCGCTGCAGCATGCTAGCCGCGACGTACTGGCGAAGATGAAGCGCGGTTCTCATGGTGGCGCGTTCCTGAAAACGCTCGAGAAAATTCGGGCGACAATTCCCGGCGTTTCGATTCGCACCTCTTTCATCGTCGGCTTCCCGGGGGAAACAGCGCAGGATTTTCAGGAGCTGCGCGATTTCGTCCGCGCGGCGGAGTTCGACTGGATGGGGGTGTTCGAATACTCGGATGAAGACACGGCGAACAGCTTTGCGCTGCCCGATAAGGTTGATCCCGAGACGATTTCAGAGCGCAAAAACACGCTGATGCAGCTTCAGAAGCGCATCGTTCGGAACAAATTGCGGAAAAGATTGAATCAGCGGCTTGAGGTGATGCTGGAAGGGCCGTCGAAACAAACCGATCTCGTGTGGGAAGGACGCCTGGAAGGAATGGCGCCCGATATCGACGGCAAAGTTTACATCACCGAGTTTCAGGGCGTGACCGATGCGTCCGACCTCCCTGCCCCGGGCAGCTTGGCAACCGTCGAGATTACCGGCGTGCAGGATTACGACTTGATCGGCCGTGTCGTCGAATTTACGCCGCCCTCGCTAAAGATAGCGAGCAGCGAGTTGCGTCCATCCGATAATTTGTTCCCAATTCCGGCTTCGAGCTGAGCTGACCATGCCGCCGGTGAACTTCTCGCACCTCTCCCGGGCAGAGAACCAAGGGCAAAAGAGCCGGCGAGACGCCGTCGGTATGGAACAGCCCTGGGGGCCGCTCCCATCGGCCTTGTCCCTGCGAATCGCTCAGCAATTCGGTTCCGGCTTGCTTGGGGGAGTATTCTTTGAATATGAAGTGGCGCTGCCCAATTTGCCGTCAACCGACCGATTCGGAGTCATCGCCGGACTTTCCTTTTTGCAGCGAACGGTGCAGGCTCACCGATTTGGGCAACTGGGCAAGCGAGAAGTACAAGATCAGCGAACCGGTGATCGACGAATCGGTGCCCGACGATTTGCCGCCCGAGGCCCGGCGGCGAGATGCCGATGAGCGCGAGAACTGACGCTCCGTCATCTTCGCCGCGGTCGACGGCAGCGGCATTGTCAGCGTCATTGGCAACCCCTCATAAGCCGCGGGTTGCGCTGGCCATGGCCACCGCGGCTGGTCTCGGCTACATTCCATTTGCTCCCGGCACCTGGGGATCTTTTGCCGGAGGCCTTGGTTTATTATCTGGCGCTTTATTACTTCCCGATCGGAGTACTTCCCGGGCGCGGCATCGGATTTGGCACCCGCGCCCTATGGACGGCTTGGATTGGCGGTCCGATCGCGTTGCTGCTGGCTCTGGCAGGCCTGTGGGCGGCCAATCGGGCGGCGAATTTTCTGCAGCGGAAGGACCCACCGTGTGTGGTGATCGACGAAGTATCGGGGCAATTTCTTACCTATGCGGCGGCGCTGGCGCCCCTTAACTGGAAATATTTGCTGCTGGGTCTTATACTTTTTCGAGTCTTTGATATCTGGAAGCCGTCGCCGGCGCGAGAGGCGGAGTCATTGCGCGGCGGCTTGGGCATCATGGCCGACGATTGGGTTGCGGGGATGTATGCCGCGATTGGTTTGTGGATCGCCAGAGCCGCGGGATTGTAGCAGCATCGCGGCGGACGTTGCGCCGTTTAGCTCGACCAAGACCGGGGAAAAATCGATTGCTCGCAAAAATGAACGGAACGCCCAGGATTGAGAGCGTAAAACCGGCGGCGGCGCTGCCGGGCGGCGAGCTTTCCATCCGGGGCAACGGCTTTTCGGTGCGCAATCATACACGGCCGCAAGTGCAATTCGGCACGGTGGAAGCAAGTTTGATTATGGCCGCGGATAATCTGCTGATTGCGAGGGTGCCGGAAGGCGCGGTGGGCGGCGCGGTGCGCGTGCGCATGGGAAGCGTAGAGAGCGCGCCCTTCCCTGTTGCCCTTGGCGTGCAGATCGCGGACAACCTGCATCCGGTTGGCAATCCCGCGGTCGATGTCGAGGGCAATGTATATGTGACCTTCAGCGGCCAGCGCGGGCAGAAGGTTCCCGTCTCGCTCTATAAGATCACCGCCAACCACACCATAAAGCCCTTCATCACCGAACTGATGAATCCTACCGGCCTCGCCCTCGATAAAAGCGGCTTTTTGTTTGTCTCCTGCCGCAACGATGGCACCGTGCACCGCGTCTCGCCCGATGGACGGGCCATGCAATGGATTGAGGGCATGGGGATCGCCACCGGGATCGCCTTTGACAAGACGGGCAGTCTTTATGTAGGCGATCGCAGCGGAACGATTTTCAAGATCAGCCCGGAGCGCGAAATTTTTGTTTTTGCGACGCTGGAACCTTCGATTGCGGCCTACCATTTGGCGTTCAGCCCGGCGGGGGAATTGTTCGTCACCGGTCCGACGACTTCAAGCTATGACCGCGTGTATCGAATTTCCCCGGCGGGCGAAGTCAGCGTGTTTTTTCGCGGGCTCGGTCGCCCTCAAGGTCTGGCGTTTGACCGCTTCGGCAACCTCTACGTCGCAGGCTCGCTGGGCGGCAAGCGCGGGGTCATTCGGCTGACGCCGCAGGCGGAAGCGGAACTGGTTCTGGGCGGCAGCAACATCGTCGGCTTATCGCTTTTGCCAACGCATCGCGCGATGATCGCGACAAACAATGCCCTCTACACCCTCGATTGGGATGTTGAGGGGCTTCCACTGAACGGCTAAGCGAGCCTCCATGCGGGCGGAAATCATTGCAGTTGGCTCTGAACTGCTGACCCCTTACCGCCTGGATACCAATTCCCTTTTCCTCACCTCCCAGCTGAATCAGCTGGGCATTCGTGTGATCCACAAGTCTGTCGTCGGCGACTCGCCTGACGAAATGCGTTCGTCGTTCCAGCAGGCGCTCGACCGCGCCGAGGTCATCGTCTCGTCAGGCGGGCTTGGGCCGACCGACGACGATCGCACGCGGCAAACCGTAGCCGAACTTCTCGCGCGCAAGCTGAATGTGGATGAAGCAGTGCTTCGCCATATCCGGGAGCGCTTCCAGCGCTTTCGTCCCGGGCGGGTCATGCCGGAAATCAATGCGCGGCAGGCGCTCGTTCCGGAAGGCGCGACGATCTTGCCAAATCCCAATGGGACCGCGCCGGGGCTGTGGCTTGAATCCAACGGCCATGTCCTGATCTTGCTGCCGGGGGTGCCCGCGGAGTTGCGGGGACTTTTCGAATCGCAAGTAAAGCCGCGTCTGTCCCGGCTGGGCGGAAAACAGCGGCTTTTTACGCGCGACCTGCGCATTACCGGATTGCCCGAGTCGGAAGTGGAGACGCGGGTTTCGCCGCTCTATGCGCTTTATCCGGACACGGAGACGACGATTCTGGCGTCGCCGCCGGGGATTCAGCTCCACCCGAGCATGTGGTCGGACGATCCCGCCAAAGCAGAAAAGCTGCTCGATGAGATTGTGGACCGCATGGCGCTGGCGCTGGGGGAGCATCTCTATTCGACGCACGGCGAATCGCTCGAAGAAGTGGTTGGGCGGATTCTGACCGAAAACCGGGCGACCATTGCGGTCGCGGAAAGCTGCACCGGCGGCCTGCTCGCTGAGCGACTCACCAATGTGCCGGGAAGCTCGATCTATTTTCTCGGTGGGGTGGTGTGCTACAGCAACGAGCTCAAAGCGAACCTGCTGGGAGTCTCGCCTGCCATCATCGAGTCCAAAGGAGCGGTGAGCTCCGATGTCGCGCTGTCGCTTGCCGAAGGTGTGCGGAAGCTGACGGGAGCGAAACTGGGCATCGCAGTGACGGGTGTTGCTGGCCCCGGTGGCGGGTCGCCTGAAAAACCGGTGGGCCTGGTATACATCGGTATTGCCGATGAGCGCGGTCCCCGACAGAAGGAATTTCGCTTTCTCGGCGATCGCGAGCGGATTCGATTATTTGCGTCGCAAGCAGCGCTGGATATGGCGCGGCGGTATTTCCTGGCTCCTTCCGGGTGGAGCTGAGTCGTGCGTCTTTTCGTGGCGCTCGATGTGGCCGAACCAGTGCGTGAGAAGATTCGCGAGATGATCGAAGGGCTCAGCAAGCAGTGCCCGGGCGCTCGCTGGGTGCGGCCGGAAGGAATTCATATCACGCTCAAGTTTATCGGGCAGGTGGAGGCCGCGAAGGCCGCAGCGATTCGAGAAGCGCTCAGGAGGATTCGTTCGGACCAGCCGGTCGAGATGCAATTTCACGGTCTGGGATTTTTCCCCGACAGGCGGCGGGCTCGCGTGGTGTGGTGCGGGGTGCAGGGCTCGCCGAATCTGACAGAGCTTGCGGCGGACATCGAGGACGCGCTTGAGGTGCTGGGAATCGCGAAGCAATCCCAGCGGTTCGTTCCGCACTTGACGCTGGCACGAATAGAGGACGAAAACGTTTGGCGGAGCGGAATTAAAAAGCTGCTGAATGCGGCCAACGGACTTGAAACCACGGCATTCGGGCGGTCGAAGGAAAAGCAATTTCATCTTTACCAGAGCCTGACGAAACCCTCGGGCGCCGAATACCAGCACCTGGAAGGTTTCCCGTTCCTGAAGGGGACCGCGTGAATTCTCCATTGTTCGTTGTGGTGACGTCCTACCTTCTGGGGTCGATTCCGTTTGGATATTTGATCGTTAAAATGCGGGACAGCCATGACATCCGGGACCAAGGCAGTGGAAATATCGGCGCGGCGAACGTGGCGCGCCACGCGGGACTTACGGCGGGACTGTTGACACTTTTTCTGGATGCAGCGAAAGGCTATGCGGCGGTGCTGATGGCCAACCGGCTGTCGCACGGGGAGAACAGCGCCCGTTGGATGATGGCCGCGGCGATCGCCGCAGTGGTTGGGCATATGTTTCCGGTGTGGCTGGGATTTAAGGGTGGAAAGGGCGTGGCTACCAGCCTGGGGGTTTTTATTCCGCTCTGCAGAGAAGCGGTGCTGGCCGCAGTGGTTCTGTGGATCCTGGTGGTGGTCTTCTGGCACTACTCATCGCTCGGATCGATTGTCGCTGCGGCGGCCATGCCGGTGCTTGTCTACCTGCTTTATGCACCACGGCATGCACCGCCCGGGTACATCACCGCGGGCACCGTGTTCATAGCGATCCTGGTGCTGGTGAAACACCGGGCCAATATCGAACGGCTGGTCGCCGGGGAAGAACCTCGCCTGAAACCTCCCCGACTTTAGTTGAACAGGCCGCGCGCAGGGTGGCAACGCCTCAAACCCTGGTCGCCGCGTGCGGAACCTTTTTTCGCGGCAAGGTGTGCCGTGTAGGGACTTGGCATATCGGCCACGCCAGTACCATCGTTCCGTTGTGCGGATCAAATCGGTCCGATAGCATTTCCCTGGGACTTCCATGCCCTTTTCAGCTCCCAGCGGACTGTCGATGAAGAAGCTGCGCATCCTGTGGATCGTGCTGGGAGCGCTGTTGCTCGTAAGCACTTTGCCGCTATGGCTTTACCATCGGCAGGTGCTGCGGATGAGCGAAGAGAAACTGCAGGATACCGAGCGAGTGCAGCAGAGTGAAATCACGCGATCGCTGGCGAGCGAGACGCTGCAGGTCGAGCAGAGCCTCCACGAACAGCTGCAGACGCAACGGCAGGTGCTGGCGCTCACCGGATGGATCGACAACGTGGACGATCCAACGCACGCGCCGCAGCTTTCGCGACTGCTCCAAGACTTCGTCGAGAACAATCCCAATATTCTCTACGTGACGGCCGTGAACCGGGAGGCCAAGGGGCAATCGGCCGGGAGCTTTCAAGCCGACCAAGACCCATTTGTCGAGGTGGCGCTCAAGCGGGCCTTCACGGCGAACATTCAGGGGCTGAATTTCCTGAGTGATCCGTTTGCGCTGGGAAAGGATAACCGGCCGGCACTGGTCATGTCGGTGCCGCTGCTGGCCGATGGTCAGTTTTCGGGGATGTTTGCGGCGGTGGTCTCGATCGACCGCCTGGTGCGGCGGATTCAGGACGCGAGCGTGCGCGACCGGGTGGTGTACATCGTGGACGTGCACGGGCACATCGTGGCCTACCCATCCACCACGCAATTCGTGCCGGGCCAGGATGTGACAGCGACCTCCGCGGTGGTGAAACAGGTAAAGGAACTGCCCCAGGACTTGCGGGCCACCGAAACGATGCATTTTACGATGGCATCGTCAGACAAGCGCGCACGGCCGGTCGAGATGATCGGGACCTACAGCACCATCCCGGAGCTGCGGTGGGCCGTGATCGCGCAACGAGGGCTCGACAATGCGCGGCTGGATGCGGGCGTCCGGGAGTTGACGGCCCAAGCGCTGAGTTTCGTAGTGGTGGTGACTTTTGTGGCGCTGCTGCTGGGGTATTTGTTCGCCGTGGGGATCACGCGGCCGATTCGCGGATTGGTCGAGTCAACCCGAGCGATGAGCCGGTCGGAATTCCACGAACGCGTGGAAGTCAGGGGCGCGGCGGAAATTGGCGAGCTGGCCGAAACGTTCAACCAGATGGCGGGACACATCGAAGAATACGTCGACCAGCTGGAAGCCGCGGCCGAGCAAAATCATGAGCTGTTCCTTGGCTCGATTCGCATGCTCGCGGCGGCCATCGACGAGAAGGACCCCTATACGCGAGGGCATTCTGGACGCGTGGCGCGCTATTCCACGATTATCGGGCACGGGATGGGAATGAGCGCCGAGGACCTGGACCGGTTGCGAATCGCAGCGTTGCTGCACGATGTGGGCAAGATCGGCGTCGATGATCGGGTGCTGAAGAAACCCGGGAAATTGACAGACGAAGAGTTCGATCTGATGAAGCAGCACACCGTGAAGGGCGCGAATATCATGCGTCCGGTGGCGCAGTTGAAGGATGTGTTGCCGGGGATCGAGCTGCATCACGAGCGGATGGATGGGCGCGGATATCCTTACGGGCTGCCGGGGGAGCAGATTCCGCTGATGGCGCGGATCATCGCGGTGGCCGACACTCTCGATGCGATCACCACGAACCGCCCCTACCAGTCGGCCATGGACTTGGATTTCGCGATCGAGCGCATTCGTTCCTTGGCCATTTCGCGGTTTGATCCCGAGGTGGTAGCGGCACTCGAGGGGGCCATCCGCGCCGGAACGTTGCGATTGAGCGCCACCCTTGTGGAGGTCTGATCGCTGCGAACAGGATGGTGGTTTTCCTCCCTCTTTTCCGGCTACCAACACCCGGAAAACACGCCTGCAAGACTCCTCTGTTAGAATAGGCTTTTTAAGAGAGCGCGAATCATGATTTCACTGTTTGGGAAGCCGGAACCGACGCTGCTCGAGAAGCTGAAGGAGTCGGTCAGCAAAACCCGGACCGAACTGGCGGCGAAGGTCGAGCAGATACTTACCGGTGACCGGCCCGTCGACCCGGCCCTTTTGAAGCAACTTGAATCGGCGCTGCTCGGTGCCGATATCGGAATGACCACCACGAAGGAAGTACTGGCGGCGCTGCGCGAACAAGTCAACCAGCACAAGCTCGAAGGCTCGGCTTCGCTGCGGGGTGAGCTGAAGAATCAGATCGTCAAAATACTGGCGGTGCACGCGGCCAATCCGAACGGGAAGGCCGATGTGGCGCCGCGCGTGCTGTTCGTGGTGGGCGTGAATGGGACGGGCAAGACGACGACCATTGGAAAGCTGGCGAATCGGCTGAAAAAGGAAGGCGCGAGCGTCATGCTTTGCGCCGCGGACACTTTTCGCGCGGCAGCCGTCGAGCAATTGGAAGTGTGGGCGAGGCGTTCGGGCGTGGATCTGATCAAGCAGAAATCGGGATCAGACCCTTCGGCGGTGATCTTCGATGCGCTGACCGCAGCGCGATCGCGCGCAAGCGACGTGGTGATCGTGGACACCGCGGGGCGCCTGCACACCAAGTCGAATCTGATGGCGGAGCTTGAGAAGATGAAGCGCACGGCGGCGAAGGTGGTGCCCGGAGCGCCGCACGAAGTGCTGCTGGTGCTCGATGCGACCACAGGACAGAACGGGCTCAATCAGGCCCGCGAGTTCTGGAGCCATGCGGGAGTCACCGGAATCGTACTGACAAAGCTGGACGGCACGGCCAAAGGCGGGATTGTAGTGGCCATCGCGCGCGAGCTCAATCTGCCGATTCGCTTTGTTGGCACGGGTGAGCAGATCGACGATCTAGTGCCTTTCGATGCCCAAACCTACGTTAATTCGCTCTTCGACTAACATCACAGCGGACGATAGGTCGTGGATGGAGCAGGCCTTGGAGCTTGCCCGCCAAGGAATCGGCTGGGCACACCCGAATCCCGTGGTGGGTGCGGTGGTGGTCAAAGATGGTGTCGTCGTCGGGCGCGGCTGCCATTTGTATGACAACCGGGATCACGCCGAAATGGTGGCGCTGCGCCAAGCGGGGGCGCCGGCGCGGGGCGCAACACTGTATGTGACGCTTGAGCCTTGCTGCCACACGGGAAGGACCGGGCCCTGCACTAAGGCGATTATGGAAGCCGGCGTGGCACGGGTGGTGGGTGCGATGGAGGATCCCAATCCCGAGGTGGCCGGACAGGGGTTCGCGGATTTACGCAGCGCGGGGCTGCAGGTGACCGAAGGCGTCGAAAAAGACCAGGCCATGCGGCTCAACGAGGATTTTGCCTGCTGGATCAAGACGCGGAAGCCGCTCGTGACCCTCAAGGCGGCTCTGACGCTCGATGGACGGATCGCCAGGACGCCGGGCGAGCAGACCGCTATTACAGGGGAGGCTTCGCGGGCGGCGGTACAGCGGATGCGTCATGCAGCCGATGCCGTGCTGACGGGGATGGGCACGATTCTTGCGGATGATCCGCTGCTGACGGATCGGACAGGCTTAGCTAGAAGAAGGCGATTGTTGCGGGTAGTGGTTGATTCACAACTGAGGCTGCCGGTCGAGTCGCAGATTGTCAACAGCGCCCGGGATGACGTCGTGGTGTTCACGACAGAAGGCGCCGATTCGGCGAAGCAAAAGAAATTGGAAGGCGCCGGAGTGAATGTGGCACGTGTGCCGGCCCGCGGGACTCATGTCGATCTCGATCAGGTGATCGGCGAGCTGGGGCGGCGGCAGATTCTTAATCTGATGATCGAAGCCGGCGCGGAAATAAATGGCGCGGCGCTTGCCGGGGGACTGGTGGACAAGATGTTCTTGTTTTATGCGCCAACGATGATGGGGGAGGGTGGACTGCCCCTGGCGCACCTGCCCGCCAATTGGTTCTCGAAGGGCCCGGCGCTTTCGCGGCTCAAGCTGCATGGCCTGGGCGAGGATTTTGCGGTGGAAGGATACTTTCACGATGTTTACGGGGATCACCGAACACACCGGGAAGATTGAGTCGTTCGAGCGCCGCCAGGATGGCGCGCGGTTGCGCGTAAATCTCGCGGGCGCCTCGGCCTTGGGCCATGAGCTGAAGCTTGGCGACAGCATTTCCGTGAACGGCTGCTGTCTGACCGTCGTTGAGTTCGACGCCCAACATTTCTCGGCCGATCTTTCAGGGGAAACGCTGCGGCGCACTTCGTTTGGTGAGAGCAAGACTGGAGATTTTGTGAATCTGGAGCGGCCCCTGGCAGTGGGCGAGCGGCTGGGCGGGCATTTTGTTCAGGGACACGTCGATGGAACCGGTCGGGTTACAGAGCTGGTTGCTCAAGGAGAAAGCTGGTGGCTGTCGGTACAGGTGCCGGCGGAGTTGGGCGGCTATGTGGTCGAGAAAGGGTCGATTGCCGTTGACGGGATTAGTTTGACGGTGGCGCGGTGGGCCGATGGAGTGGCCGCCATCGCGATTATTCCCTTTACCTACCAGCATACCAATGTGCGGGCGATGGCCCCGGGGGACTTGGTGAATCTGGAGTGCGACATTTTGGCGAAATACGTGGAGAGCTTGATGCAGGCGCGACAGACCAAGGCCCGCAGGTCAAAGCTGACGGTTCGCCAATTAGCTGAGGAAGGCTTTTAGCGCAAACCATGAGCCAGCCGTCAGGACCGCACAGCCGCCAAATCGTGAGGGCCTTGGCCTCCGGCCATAGAGCCCAAGCGAGCAAAGCGCCGCCGGCTCTCTCTCCGCGTGGCGCAACAGCGCCGCAAACCAGGAAAGCGACAACCCGAAGGTGCGCGCAAGCCACGCCCCGTCAGTGCGCGGCCAGCGCGGAGTCGGCCGCGTCACGGGCTTTGGCGCGGGCACCACGGTAGTAGAGGATTAGGCCGAAGAAGATGGAACCGCAGATGCATCCCCCGAGCTCAGCTTCGAACAGCCACTTGTTTGTAGCCTCCCCGGGTGGGATCAGGGAGAGCACGATTCCCGCCAGCGTTACAAGAAAACCCAGCGAGGATGCTACCCATACGCCTGATTTGCCTCCCGGAATCAGCACCGTATTGGCATGTGAGCCGCGGTCTTTTCTGTAGGCCAGCTTGATGGCCGCGGCGTACATGTACAACAGGGACACAAAATAGATGGCTGTCGTGGCGTCGACCAGAATTTGATAGGCGCCGTTAACGGTTTGGTTCACCTGAATGGCCAGCAGGATGACGCCTGAACACATGGCTTGCACCAGAATCGAAACGTAGGGAGTCTTCCAGCGCGGGTGCAACTGCCCGAAAATGGGCGGCAGATAACGATCGATTCCAACGGCAAACGGGAGACGCGCGGTGGCGGCAACCGTGGTGCCAACGCCTCCAGCGTTTCCTACAGAAACCAACAAGGCGGCAAGAACTCCCGCAAAGCCGATCCGCAGCAACGTTGAACCCGAGGTGACGGCCTGGAAAACGCCGCTTTTGGGATCCACTTGCGCCGGTGCGACCAGAGCAAGGACCGCGACGGTCGCGATGATGTATATCACGGCGATCGCTGCACCTGAGCCGAAAATCGCGCGCGGAATCGTGCGACGCGGGTCGCGGATCTCCTCACTCATCATGGCGGCCATTTCGAGGCCGGTGAAGGCGAAGGCCAGCTGCGGCCAGAAGTTCACAGTGTCCCAGTCCCAATGCGGGATGATGCTCGACCAGCTGTACTGGGTGATCGATCCATGGCGAAGACCAAGGATGAGCGCCACCCCCAGCAGAATAAGCAGCGGCAGATAGGTCCCGACGCCTCCAGCGTTCTGCAGCCATTTGCCGATATTAAGTCCCACGATGTTGAGAATCACGGCAATGCCCAGCAAGATAAACGAACCCACCAGCAGGAAGGTGCGATTTTGAGCGAGTTGCGCACCGCGCGGGCCAACCACATAGGCGCTCATCGCGGTGCTGGCCAGAAGCAAGGCGGGAAAATAGAAGATGCTATAGATCCAGTAAGTCCAGCCGGCAACGAAGCCATGAAAATCGCCGAACGCGTCCCTGGACCAGACGTAGAGCCCGCCTTCTTCCGGGAAACGCGAGGAAAGCTCGACCACCACGAGCGCCGTCGGCAGGAAGAAGCCGAGTGCCGCGAGAATCCATAAGGCGATAGACGATGCGCCGTTGTGCGCCGCGGCCGCGATCCAGCGAGGACCAAGCACTGCGGCAATGTTAAATAGCAGAACATCCCAAAAACCCATTGCCCGAACAAGCTGTGCCTTGGGATCAACCGAGGAGCCGGAAGCGGCTGCAACTTTCGGGCTCAAACCGATTCGTCCAGAGCGGGGATGAGTTCGTCCTGCAGCAAGAAGTTGCGCAGAAAGGGGTCGCTCGATTTCGCCAGCTCGGGCCAGGTGCCGAAGAAGGAGACGCGGCCATCCTGCAGAAAGATTACGCGGTCGGCCAGCTTTTTAGCCAGATGCGTGTCATGGGTCACGACGATGGACGTCTTGTGAAACTTCTGCTTGAGCTTGACGATCAAGTCGCTCACATGCGCCGCCATCAGCGGATCGACCATCGTGGTGGGCTCGTCATAGAGGATGCCATCGGGATTTTCGGCCAAAGCGCGGGCGATCGCCACGGCGCGTTTGGTGCCGGTACTGAGGTCAGCAGGCAGGCGGTCGGCAAACTGGGAGACTTCGAGCATTTCAAGAAGTTCCCGCACGCGGTTCTGGATGCTGTCATCCTCCATGGGGTGTTCGACCGCGTTTAACGGGAAGGCGACATTCTCGGCAACCGTGAGCGAATCAAACAGCGCGCCGGATTGAAAGACCATGGTCACCCGGCGGCGAATGGCCGCGAATTGTGCTTCGGTATAGTTGGTGACCTCTTCGCCGGCGACGATGATTTGCCCCTCGTCGGGCAGAAGAAACCCCAGCAAAAGCTTCAGCGACACCGATTTGCCCACGCCGCTACGCCCCATGATGACCGCGGTTTCTCCCTGGTCGATGAAAAAACTGACGTCCTGCAGCACGGTGTGGTCGTCAAAAGACTTGGAGACGTTCCTGAATTCCAGGTAGTGGTTGGGCATGTTTTCAGCTGCGACGTCTCAAACCTCGCCCCGTGGACACAACCGTCGGAAAACGAATCCCTGGGTTCAGGTCCCTTTCCCCCGGGGTCTAGCCCAATCTTCGCTTCGCTTCCTCGTAGTCGGCTGGCGAATTCATGTTCCTGAAAAGGAAACCATCCGGATCGAAAGGTTTCCATTCCGCCGGTGCAATCGCCTGGATGCGCAGGCGCGCCAGGCCGGCGGTTACCTTTCTGACATCGCTTTTCAGCGCGGAGCGAATCGCGGCCCCGCAACGTTTATGATACATCGCGCAGAGCGGCTCGGCGCCGGCAATATTCATCGGCAGCACGGCGTCGCAGTGCGATTTGCCCGCCCGCGCAACAAGAAAGTCAAGCCATGGGCCTGTGAGATAGGGCAAATCGCAGGCCACGACCAAATTCCATTCAGCGGTCGACACTCGCAAGGCGGTAGCAATGCCACCGAGCGGACCAGCACCCGGCCAGTCATCTTCGACCACGCGCCATCCCAAATTTCGATAGGGCTCACTGGGACCAATGATCGTGGGCGGATGGTGGAGAGCCGATTCGACGAGCCGGGCTGTGCGCAGAATCAAAGGAGCACCGCGCAGCTTGAGCAGCGCTTTGTCGCGACCCATGCGCGAGCTTTCGCCACCTGCCAGGATAAAGCCCGCTTTCCTGGCTTGATTTTGCAGATGCGGCATACCGCTACTCTACTTTCTTCACGATACTTACACCAGTCTGCTTCTGCTATGTAGCTTGTTCAGAAGCAATTAGCCATATCGAGGCCCTAAGATGAGTGCATTTTTGTCAGATTTTTAACTTGACAGTAACGGATCGTCTCCTGATATATTAGCACTCGCTTGAGAGGAGTGCTAAAACCACTCACTGCCCAAGCAATCTGAGCATCCCATCGGAGGAATTCTACAAATGGCTGTGAACATTACGCCGCTGCACGACCGCGTGTTGGTGCGGCGGACCGAGGAGAAGGAGACCGTGAAGGGCGGCATCATCATCCCGGACACGGCGAAGGAAAAGCCGCAGGAAGGAGAGGTGATGGCGGTTGGCAACGGCCGGCGCGAGAAGGGTGAACTCATCCCTCTTTGATGTCAAGCCCGGCGATCGCATCCTGTTTGGCAAATACAGCGGCAACGACATCAAAATCGACGACGAGGAATATCTCATCCTGAAGGAAGACGAAATCCTCGCGAAGATCGGCACCTCGGCCAAAGCGGCCGGCGGCAAGAAGTAACTTTTCCCGGAGGGCCCCAGGGCCGTCCGGCGCATTGACTTTCGCAGGAAATCTCCAGGAGGAAGAAAAGACATGGCAAAGCAAATTGTGACTGGTGAGAATTCGCGCCAGTCGATCCTACGCGGCGTCAATATTCTTGCCGACGCCGTAAAGATCACCCTCGGCCCCAAGGGCCGGAATGCGGTGATCGAGAAGAAGTTCGGCGCGCCGATCATCACCAAGGACGGCGTGACCGTGGCAAAGGAAATCGAGTTGCCCGATTCACTCGAGAACATGGGCGCACAGATGGTGCGGGAAGTGGCGTCGAAGACCTCAGACGTAGCAGGCGACGGCACCACCACGGCAACCGTACTGGCACAAGCCATCTTCCGCGAAGGCGTGAAGACGGTGGCGGCCGGGGCAAGCCCGACGGCGCTCAAGCGTGGTATCGAACGGGCCGTCGAAGTAGCCGTCGAAGAGGTAAAAAAGTTCCACAAAGACGTGAAGGGCGACATGATCGCGCAAGTCGGCACGATCAGCGCCAACAACGATCGCCAGATCGGTTCGATCATCGCGGAAGCCATGAAGAAGGTAGGTAAAGACGGCGTCATCACGGTCGAAGAATCAAAGACCATGGAGACGACGCTCGAAGTGGTCGAAGGCATGCAGTTCGACCGCGGGTACCTTTCTCCCTACTTCGTCACCGATCCCGAACGCATGGAGTGCGCGCTCGAGGACGTTCGCATTCTGATCCACGAAAAGAAGATCAGCTCGATGAAGGACCTGCTTCCCCTACTCGAGCAGATCGCCAAGATGGGCAAGCCCCTTCTGATCATCGCGGAAGACGTTGAGGGCGAAGCGCTCGCAACACTCGTGGTGAATAAGCTGCGTGGCACATTGCAGTGCGCGGCCGTGAAGGCGCCGGGCTTCGGGGATCGCCGCAAGGCCATGCTCGAAGACATCGCCACGCTGACCGGCGGCAAGGCCATCACCGAAGATCTGGGCATCAAGCTTGAGAACGTGAAGGTGGAGGATCTCGGACGCGCCAAGAAGGTGACGATCGATAAAGACAACACCACGATCGTCGAGGGCGCGGGCAAGTCAAGCGAGATCGAAGGCCGCGTGAAGCAGATTCGCACCCAAGTGGAAGACACCACCTCCGACTACGACCGCGAGAAGCTGCAGGAGCGACTGGCCAAGCTTGTCGGCGGTGTGGCGGTGATCAAGGTGGGCGCGGCAACCGAAACCGAGCTGAAGGAAAAGAAGGCTCGCGTTGAGGACGCCATGCACGCCACACGCGCGGCGGTCGAGGAAGGCATCGTTCCCGGCGGCGGCGTGGCGCTGGTTCGCTGTATCAACGCCCTTGAAAAGCTGAAGCTTGAAGGGGACGAAGCGATTGGCGTGAACATCGTCAAGCGGTCGCTCGAAGAGCCCATGCGTCAGATTGCGCATAACGCCGGACACGAAGGAGCGGTTATCGTCGGGCGCGTGCGTGAATCCAAGGACGACAACTTCGGATTCAACGCCGACACCGGGGAGTTCGGGGACCTGGTTAAGGCCGGAGTCATCGATCCGGCCAAGGTTACCCGGCTCGCACTGCAGAACGCGGCATCGATCGCCGGCCTGATGCTCACCACCGAAGCTCTGGTGGCCGACATCAAGGAAGACGAAAAGAAGGCCGCCGGAGGCGGTGGCGGTATGCCCCCAGGCGGAGGCATGGGCGGGATGTACTAGAGCTCAGCTGCTCGCTTGAATCATCAAAGGGGAGGGCGCCTTGGCTAGCGAGGCGCCCTTTTTCTTTCCGTCCCTCACCGTTCGACAATGATTGCTGAAATGTCGGTTCCGCAGCCTTAACCCAGTGCCTGCTGCCGCCATCAGAAGCCGGACGACCACGGTCGGTGCTGCGGAAGCTGCCTTCAGAGGCGTGGATGCGATATGATTTCTACAGAACAACACCAGACAGCTATTTGAGGAATCCATCCATCGATGAACGAGCGCAAACCACCATTTTCGACGATTGAAGAAGCGATCGAGGCCATTCGGCAGGGGCGGATGATCGTTCTTGTGGACGATGAGGACCGCGAAAACGAAGGCGACTTGACCATGGCGGCAGAGAAGGTGACTCCGGAAGCCATCAACTTCATGGCGAAATACGGCCGCGGGCTGATTTGCCTGACACTGACCGAACAGCGCTGCGAGCTGCTAGGGCTGGCGCCCATTTCACCGCGAAATACCTCGGCGTTCGGGACGCCTTTTTGCGAGCCGATCGACGCCCGAGTGGGGACGACTACCGGGACGAGCGCTTCGGATCGGGCTACCACGATTCTCGCGGCGACCGATCCCCAGACGCGTCCCGAGGACTTGGCGCGGCCAGGGCACGTCTATACGCTGCGGGCGCGTAACGGGGGCGTGATGGTGCGGGCCGGGCAGACGGAAGCATCTGTTGACCTTTCGCGGATTGCGGGGCTTGACCCTTCGGGCGTGATCTGCGAAGTGATGAACGACGATGGAACCATGGCGCGAATTCCACAGCTCACCGAATTCTGCAAGGAGCACGAGCTGAAACTGGTGACCGTCGCCGATGTGATCCGCTACCGCATGCAGCATGAGCGCTACGTGCGCCGAATCGCCGAGTCGGTGCTGCCGACGAAATACGGGAATTTCCAGATGATCGCCTATTCGAGCGACGTGGACCACGAGCTCCACGTGGCGCTGGTTCGCGGGGACGTGCAGAGCCAGGCGCGGGCGGGCGCAGGAACGAAGGGCTTGCCGCTGGTGCGAGTGCATTCGCACTGCCTGACGGGCGACGTGCTTGGCTCGACGGCTTGCGATTGCCGCGAGATGGTTGAGCGCTCGCTTGAGGCCATTGCCGAGTCAGGGCGCGGCGTGTTCGTGTACCTGCATCATACGGGGCGCGGATTTCAGATCGACTCGCGCACGCAAGAGGACGCTGCCCTACCCCGGATTCTCTATCACAACCGCGGTCAGCTCGACCAGGACCTGGGACGGCAGAGATTAATTCAGCATGAAAGCGGGATCGGCGCGCAAATCCTGACCGACCTGGGGTTGCGGCGAATTCGAGTGCTGACGAATCATCCGCGCAAGGTAGTGGCGCTCGAAGGTTACGGGCTGGAGATCGCAGACCAGATGCCTCTAGCGATCAGGGCACTAGAAAAGGGCCACCAGCCCCTCTAACCGGTCAAGCCAGGCGTCCATCCTGGCGACCCTGGGCCCTCGCGGGCGACATTCATTGGCGGCCAGGTTTGAATCTCAGAAGAACAAAGACGCTCAGCACGGCGATGAGGAAAATTCCGGCGAACAGTCCGCTCACGAACGCCAAGGCCCCGATGGCGAGCAGCGAAATCAGAAAAAGCGCGCCGAAGACGTAGGCCGCGACCAGGCACATGGCGCGCAGAAATTTCTCATGGCGCCGGATCCAGCCGTAGGCTCCCAGCGATTGCAGTGGCTCGGCGGAGATTTGCGTTCGGTCCTGCATCGCTCATCTCATTTTCGCGCCGCTGAAACGACCTCGATTCCCTGTGCCGAGTATTCGGTGACCTCGCCAAAAAGCGCGGCTTGCTCGGCAATCTGGCTGCCATCTCCAACCACCACAATTTCGGAGTTCTTGCTGTCGAAATGGCGGCGGGCGGCGGCGAGGACATCCGCAGAGGTTACTTCGTGAATCCGCGCTCGGTACGTTTCCAGGTAATCTTCGGCCAGACGCTCGAGATAAACCGTGGAAAGCTGGCCCAGCACGCCATCCTGCGTGGCAACTCCCAGGGAAAAGACTCCCGTCAGGTAGTTACGCGCGCTTTCGAGTTCGTCCTTGGTGACCACGAGGGAACGCATGCGGTCCATTTCGTAGAAAATTTCAGCGAGCGTTGCGGCGACCACCTCGTTGCGCACGGCCGCATGCACGCTGAAGTATCCATATTCGCGCAAGGCGTTATTGCCGCTGCGGGGACTGTAGGTGTAGCCCTTTTGCTCGCGAATATTGAGAACCAGGCGGGAATGAAAAGCGCCGCCGTAAATGGAATTGGCGAGCACCACGCGATACCAGTCCGGATCGCGTCGCGTGATCCCGATGTTGCCGAGGATGATTTGCGTCTGCACGGAGGCAGGCAGGTGGACCAGATGCACTCTGCGGCCGAGGTGGGGCGGCGGCGCCGGAAACTTCGGCGCCGCGGGTTGCGGCGCCTTCCAGCCGCCGAAAATTCCTTGCACCTGCTCGAGCATCGCGGCGGTGACAAAATCGCCGACGATGATCAGCAGCGAATCAGCCGGCACGTAGTGTTGCCGGTAGTGCTCGACCAGTTGCTCTCGGCGATAGGAAGCAACTTGCTCCTCGGAGGGCGCGATGATGGCGTAGGGATGCTGGCCGAAAATCACGCGGCGAAAGCGTTCGTTGGCGAGAAATCCGGGAGTGGTGCGCTCGACGCGAAGCTCCTCCAAGCGCTGGCGGCGCTCGCGCTCGAATTCGTCTTCGGGAAAGGAAGCGTTCTGGGCGAGATCGGCCACGAGTTCGAGCAGTTGCGGAGCGAACTCGGCAAGACCTGAGACGGAAATGGCGCTCGTATCGGCACCCGAGTGCGATCCCAGCTCGGCGCCCATGCGGCGCAGGTCTTCTTCGATTTGGCGGCTGTTGCGCGAGGCGGTGCCAGTGCGGATTACACTGGCGGTCATGCCGGCGAGGCCGGGATTCGTGTGCGCCACGACAGCGTTGCCACTGCGGAAGAAAAGCTGGGCGGAGATTTTCGGGAACGAGTGGCTTTCGGCGAGGACAACCTGGAGGCCATTTGAGAGTGTGCGCAGCGTGCGCCGGGGCCACACGACGGGGCGTTCAGGGCCGAGCGCCGGGGCCTTTGCGAGCACAACCGAGGAGGAGATGGTGGAGTCTGTGGTGGTCATCGCGCCACTCCCATGGCCACGGGGCGGCGAATCAGGACCGCGCGATTGCTCGGCGTCAAATATTTCTGTGCGGCGGCCTGCACTTCACTCGGGGTGACGGCCAGGAAACCGTCGAGGATGCTGTTGACGCGGTTTGGATCGCCGTCAAAGAGCGTGAAGCACGCGAGATAGTGCATCAGGCCGAAGCGCGGCATGTGGGAACCCATTCCGCCTTCGAGCATGGAGTAGTAGTCGGCGCGGAATTTGACCCTCACTGGATCGAGTTCGTCTTCCTTGATCGCAGTGCTTTGGACCTCTTGAATGATCTGGTCGTAAACGGCGATGGTAGCCTCGGAAGTAAATTCCGGCTTGTGGAAGATACGCGAAACCATTTGCGTGGGACCGTTGGTGTCGAGAATTTCGGCGCTGCCGTCGGCGTCGACCGCGATTTGGTCCTCAAGCACCAGGCGACGATGAATGCGTCCAGCGCGTCCGCCGTGCAGGACCGGTCAAGGATGCCCATGACATACCAGTCGCGGGTTCCGCGCTTTGGCAGCGTGTAGCCGATGGCGATTGCGGGCAAGCGGGCCGAACTTTTCTTCGACTTCCCCGCGTCGCTCTTCGGATTGCGGCGGCTCGGCGACATCGGCGCGCGGCGTCCCAGGGCCCGGCGGAATCTCCTCGAAATAGCGCTTCGCGAATTGGAAGGCTTCCGAGGCATCCAGGTCGCCGATCATCACTAGTACGGCATTGTTGGGGCGTAATAGGTATGGAAGAAACTTTTGCACTTCGGCGAACGTGGCGGCGTCGAGGTCGGCGAAATCGCCATAGAAGTTGTGCGCGTTTGGCCAGTTGCGGAACGCCACCGGGGGAAGGTCGAGCCATGGAAACCCGCCGTAGGGCTGGTTCATCACGTTTACGCGAACTTCCTCCTTCACCACGTCGCGCTGGTTCCGAAGATTCTCGTCGTCCACCTTCAGAGCGCGCATGCGATCGGCTTCCAGCCACAGGACGCGTTCGAGAGCATTCGAAGGAATGGATTCGAAATAATTGGTGATGTCATAGTGAGTGGTGCCGTTCAACAGGCCTCCGGACGAATTGATCAGATCGTATGTGCTCCATTTTCCCGGCGTTTTCCGATCCCTGGAACATCATGTGTTCGAACAGATGCGCGAAGCCGCTGCGGCCCGCGGCTCCAGGCGGAAGCCGATCTGGTAATACACGCCGACGGTGACCACCGGCGCCGAGCGCTCAGGCGACGCGACGACTCGCAAGCCGTTGGCAAGTGTCGTGTGCTCAACTGGAATGTGAAGCTTCTTCAATTCTTGCCTCCCTGAGGATTTCTTGTATCGCGCGGTCAAGCTCCCGGAGTTTTTCCTTCGGGTTCTCGCGACACGCGCGCGCCCAAGCGCGCCAGCGCTGCATATGATTGCCGGAATTCCGGCGAATACTTTCGCAATGCTTGCATGTGTTTGGCGACGACCGCGTAATCGCCTCTGGCGACCGGCCCAGTCCACGATGCGGCGGCGCCGAGCTCTTCGAAATTATCGAGCATCTGACGTATCAAGGGTAGCAGGGTTTGCACGGCGCGGCGACGCAGAAAACCAATGGTCAGAATTTGCGTGGCGGCTTCCACAAGCGCGAGGGCATGTCCGGCTACCAGAGCGCCGGCGGCATGGTAGGCGGGTTTGTCTTGGTCGTCGATCACGATGGGGATGCCGCCGAGGGAGCGCGCCATGGCTTGCGCCGCTCGGCGGGCCGCAGGGCACCCTCTACCGCAAAAATAATCCCTTCAAATCGGGATGCCTCGGCCGGTAAATGTTTGCATCGGATGCATCGAGCCCGTCATCGCCCCAAGTCGGCAAGCGGCGCCAGCACTGCGGCATCCAGCGCCCCGCTGGTATGCAGAAATGATCTTCCCGCGGCAGGCTTGCCTTCCAATGGCCGCGTAGGTCGAGCCACCGGCGCGATGGCACCATCCGGCGTCGTCAATAAAATCACAGTCGCATCAAAAATTGCGGGTCAGCCGGTCGTATGGAGTTCCGCCCGTGCCGATGGCCCGCACCGCATTCCGCGACCGTGCGGTCGAGCGGGTCGACCACCGCGCCAATCCGCCAGCCACGCTGGCGCAACCATTTTCCCGAGCGCTCTCCCGACGCGGCCCGCACCGACGATGGCAACGCTGCGTCTCATTTGGCGTGATAGCATAACTTGTCCGATCTCGTGGAGGAGGACATTGCCGGTTGCGCATCGTTTGGCTGGGACTGCTCGCCGGCGTCGCCGCTTTTTGGGTCCTGGCAGCGATCGAGATTGGGCGCGGCGTTCGGTCGATGCCCTGGCTGGCGATTTTTCTCCCCTGCAGGATTGGCAGTGCCCGGCGGTTTCAATTTTGGTCGCGGCCCGCGACGAACAGGAAAACTTCCCGGGGCGCTCGAGACCTTTATGGCGCTCGACTATCCTCGCTACGAGATTGTCGCAGTGGATGACCGCTCCGCAGACGGCACGGGCTCGCTTCTCGCGGCTGCCGCCGATACAGACGCGCGCGTGAAACCTTTGCGCATCGACGAGCTTCCCGCGGGATGGCTGGGCAAGCCCCACGCGCTGCAACAGGCCTACGAGCGGTCATCGGGCGAGTGGCTGGTGTTCACCGATGCCGACGTGCACTTCGGTTCCGATCTGCTCCGGCGCTCTCTCGCCCTGGCCTTGGAAAAGAAATGGGAGCATTTGACCTTGCTCGGGCGGGCCCAGATGTTCCATCCCGGCGAAAAGATTGCCATGACGTTTTTCTCGCTGGGATTCTTGATGGGCATTCGTCCATGGGCGGCAAGCAATCCAGGTTCCCGCGTATATGCAGGCGTGGGGGCGTTCCAATTGATTCGGCGCAGCGCCTACGAAAAGATGGGCACGCACCGACGGCTGGCGATGGAAGTGGTGGACGACATGAAACTCGGAAAACTGGCGAAGCAAGCGGGAGTGCAATCGGGAGTGGCCAGGGCAGGAGAGGCCGTAAGTGTTCACTGGCACGCGGGAATCGGCAACATGATTGTGGGCACGACCAAGAATTTTTTTGCCACGACCGGGTTCCGGGTCGGAATCGTCGCCCTAGAGATATTCGGTCTGGTCATGTCCTTTATTTTCCCGGTCGTGGCCCTGCCGCTCACCCACGGCTTGGGCCGCGTGCTCGACCTGACGGCAATCGTGCTGCCCGTTGTCGCGATGGGGGGCGTATGCCGCGAATTCCGAGTATCGCTGCTCTATGCGCTGACCTATCCCATGGGCGCGATGATTTTCATTTGGATGCTGCTGCACTCGACAATTGTCACCCTGTGGCGGGGCGGAATCGTGTGGCGGGAGACGTTTTATCCTCTCGATGAATTGAAACGCGGAGCTGTCTGACGGGTTGTCGAAGAACCTCAGAAAACTTTCTCCGGGGGCCAGAACTGCGCGCTGGGTTGTGAGGTCGGGAGAGGTCGCACTGCAAAGTCCGCGGCGCTCGGATTAGATATAGCTGTTCTGGTTCACGGGCGGGGGGAACGCGGGCTTGGCAATGGCGTGGTGGTGCCGGCCAGGGGCAATGCGGTCGCGGAGATTACGCCCAGATCGCGCTGCTTGAGGGAGCGGATTTTGTCGCGCAGGGTAGCGGCACGCTCGAATTCGAAATTCTTGGCGGCTTCGCGCATTTGCGATTCGAGCTGGGCGATGGCCTGGAGCAATTGCTCTTCGTTCGAGATGTCGCCGACGGTGGAATCGTCCGCAGGCACGGTGATGTAATCGGCTTCCACGATGGCCGCAAGCTGCATGTCGACCGACTTGCGGATCGACTGGGGCGTGATGTTGTTTTCGACGTTGTAGGCTTGCTGCTTGGCGCGGCGTCGGTTGGTTTCGCCCATCGCCTGGCGCATCGAATCGGTCATGCGGTCAGCGTACAGGATGGCGCGACCTTCCAAGTGGCGCGCGCAGCGGCCCATTGACTGGATCAAGGAAGTGGCGCTGCGCAGATAGCCTTCTTTGTCCGCGTCCAGAATCGCCACCAGAGACACTTCGGGAAGATCGAGGCCTTCGCGCAGCAAGTTGATGCCGATCAACACGTCGAATTCGCCGCGGCGCAGGTCGCGCAAGATGCGCACACGCTCGAGGGTTTCGATTTCGGAGTGAAGGTAGCGGCAGCGCACACCGACTTCGGCGAAATATTCGGCGAGATCCTCAGCCATGCGCTTGGTGAGTGTCGTGACCAAGACTCGCTCATGGCGATCGGCGCGGACGCGAATTTCCTCGAGCAAATCGTCTACCTGGCCTTTCACCGGGCGCACCTCGACCTCTGGATCGACCAATCCTGTCGGACGGATGACCTGTTCGACCACCGTGCCGCCTGACTTCGTGAGCTCGTAGGGCCCCGGCGTGGCGGAAACGTACACGACCTGATTGGTGCGATGCTCGAACTCCTCGAAGGTCAGCGGGCGGTTATCGAGCGCTGAAGGCATGCGGAAACCGTATTCGACAAGCGTTTCCTTGCGCGAACGGTCGCCTGCGTACATGCCGCGAAGCTGCGGAACGGTCTGGTGCGATTCGTCGATGAAAAGCAGGAAGTCCGCCGGGACGTAGTCGAGAAGCGTGGGCGGGGCTTCGCCGGGCAGACGTCCTGAGAGATGTCGCGAATAATTTTCGATGCCGTGGCAGAAGCCGATGGTGCGCATCATTTCGATGTCGAACAGGGTGCGCTGCACGACGCGCTGCGCCTCGACGATCTTTGCCTTGCGCTCGAGTTCGCCCTTCCACCAGTCGAGCTCCTCGTAGATCGTTTGGATGGCGCGTTCCTTTTGCTCGGCGGGCAGCACGTAGTGCGTTTTGGGATAGATAGCCAGGCGGTCGATTTGGCCATCGCGCGTGCGAATTTCGCCAGTGAGCGGATCGAATTTGCGAATGGCTTCGATCTGGCTGCCCCACAGTTCGACGCGCACGGCGTAATCCTCGTAGGGAGGATAAATTTCGATCATGTCGCCACGTACGCGGAAGGTTCCGCGACGCAAATCCTCGGCCCGGTCGTATTGGATTTCGACAAGCTTGCGCAGCATCGCTTCTCGGGCGATGGACTGCCCTTTTTCGAGCATAAGCATCATGCCGTAATAGGCCTCGGGCGACCCGATGCCGTAGATGCAGGAAACCGAAGCGACGATGATTACGTCGCGGCGCTCGAAAAGCGACCGGGTGGCACTCATGCGCAGTTTATCGAGCTCATCGTTAATGGTGGATTCCTTTTCGATGAAGGTGTCGCTTGCGGGGACGTAGGCTTCGGGTTGGTAGTAGTCATAATAGCTGACGAAATATTCGACCGCGTTCTGGGGGAAGAAGGACTTGAACTCGTGGAAAAGTTGCGCGGCCAGGGTTTTGTTGTGCGCAAGAACGATCGTCGGGCGATTGACCTGCTCGATCACCTTGGCCATGGAGAAGGTTTTGCCCGAGCCGGTGACGCCCAGGAGCACCTGATGGCGGTCGCCGTCGGTGACGCCACGGACAAGCTGGGAGATCGCTTCGGGCTGGTCTCCACGGGGTTCGTAATCGCTGGCCAGTTTGAATTTCACGGCGGGGACGCCTCAGTCGCGCAAATTCGCGTACCTGAAACTTCCTATTATACAGCAACTCGAGAAATGCTCCGGTGGCTGCGTCTGGACGCACTGGGTTGCCCGCGCTCAAGGCCGCGGCGCTACATTTAAATCTTCGAGAACAGGCCGAACTTTTTCCTAAAAGCTTCCCGGTCACGGTTCCAAGGCGGCTACGCGCCTGATCTCGGACTGGCTTTCCACTTTGCCAACGCGATGGATCCGCGAGCCGGAGCTGGCGCTGGTGATTTCGTAATCGACGTTCTGCGCGCTGGTTTGGGTGGAGCTTTCCAGGAAGCCGGTGGCCAGGGAAATTGTTTGGAGACCTTCGCCAGAGCCAGTCCAAGTACCCGAGGTGCGCAGGCCATTGCGGAGATATTCCTGCGGAGTGGCCTCGGGCCGATTGGAGCCGCGGTGGAGAATATCGAAATGCGTCAGAATTACGGCGCAATCCTTCGCGCTTCCTAGAGCGCCCGGCGCACCTGCTGACGCTCCCGCAGACCGGGTACATTCATCGTCACGCGAGTAGGTGGATTGAGCGCGCCAGGACAGGCCGGACAAAGGAGCGCCTGCCAGGGGGCGCTCGTTAGTCCACTTTTGACCGATCGCGATGCCTTCGTGCGGGAACCGGCCGCTCGTGGCCAGCGCCTCCGCCCACGCGAGAACCTCATCGGTTTCAGAAAGATGGGGGAACACGTCGGCGAAACCGTTCAGATCGGACAGCTGGCCGTCCGGCTGCAGGGTGAATTCGATCGAGCGGCCTTCGATGTGCGCGTACTGATCGCTTATCGGAGGTGCGTCGGGATTAAAGGCGTCGCTTGCCGACTGGGCGCTCGACTTCTCAAACGTTGCGCGGAGGCGCACCGGAATCGTGCCGGGGAGTCCTTGCGCTACACCTATCACGTCGAGGCGAACCAGAAGACTGATGGCCTGTGTCTGTCGTGATTCGCCTTCGGGATTTTCGATGGGGGTGGTGGTTTTGCCGGTGGTGGTGCTTCGCGATTCGACCTGGTAGTAAAAAGTTGCGCCGGGAACAAACTTGGGAGCGAAACGCACCCGGTCGCTGGCAACGTTGGAACGCTCGGCCAGGAGCAAGAGCGGCGCTGCCAAGATCAGCGGCAGGAGAAGAGAAAATCGGCTGCTGGGCCACATTGAGGAAACCCTAGCACACGGCCTCTGACGAGGCAAATTCGGCCAGCTGCTCTGTTAGTCAGCGGGAGCGGCGGGACGATGGTGATATGCGGGTGATTTGCGGGGAGGACAGCGTGCCGCTGAGTTGGTAGGAAATGCTTGGGATTTCTGGGGCAGAGGCAACATCCGCTGCCAGGGAAGGGCCGGCGTCTGAAGGAACCCACAGGCGGAAGTTGAGATTGCGGTTGAAATCGACGGCGCCGGCGGCTTCGGTTGCGCCTCCCGGAGCGCTCAACAGGACCTCCTTGAATTGTATCTTGCTGTCTTTGCATGCAAATTTGACAGCCGCGTGTTGAAAATCGCTCGCGCCGGGGCGCGTCATCGCGTCGCGCAGAGAGCTTTCCAGGTCGATGGTGTCATATTCGGCGTCGCGCAAAGTGGCTGAACCATCACATTCGAGCGAGGCGATCAAGTCTGCGCGGGTAGCGCCGTGCGTGAGGAAAGAGACATCGCCCGAAGCGGAACCGGCGAACAGATCGCCGAGCTGAGTGGACGCCGCGGTCATGGCCGCCACGTCGATGCCCGAGAAATTGACCGCCGCACGGTAGGAAGGAACTGCTTTCAAATCCGCGACCAGAGATAAAGCGACATGGCCGCCGTAGAATTGGGCGGAGGCGTCTGCCATCTCCAGGTGGCGGCCATTGAGATCAACCCCCCCTTGCAGGTTGTGCAACTCATAGGGAGCCAGGGCCAGCTCGTCAACTGCCAGGTGGCCGCTGGCTTGGAGGGTTTCAGGCGCAGTACTCACCGGGGAATGAGAACTCAGGAACGGAAGCACGCGGTCGATGAGCGTCTCACGCCAGCGGGGGTTGAGCCAGCGGTCCAAATCCGCCGTCGCGAGATGATCGGCAGAAAGGACAAATTGCCAGCCGCGGTTCGGGTCGCGGCGGTCCAGGGTGCCAGTCCAGTGAGCGCCAAAGGCTTGCGCGGAAGAAAGCTGGACATGGCGAGTTCCAGGCCGAATCTCCAGGCGGGCTCTCAGTTGGTCGATCGCTTGGTTCAAATCAGGCGCCCGCAGCAATGCACCAGCGGTTTCGCCAGACTCGCCAATCTCGATGAAGCCAAGCGGCTGAACGCGCCACGGTTCCGTACTTTGCCAACGGAGATCACATCGCAAGGCTCCGGCTAAATCCCAGCCCCGGGGGAAATCCCAGCCGAGCGCCCCAGCTGCTGAGATCATGTCGCCGACATTCGCCGTGCTGCCAGCCAGGTGGACAACCGGCGGGCGCTTCGAGGCCGGTTTAAAGGATGTCTCTATGCGGAAGGTGCCGGTCGGCGACGCTTTTCTAGGTCCCAACGAGACTGTCAGGGGCGAGAGCGAAAAGCGATCGGGATCGTATTGGAAATCTACCTGGCCGACATGGACTGAAGTCTGGAGGCTGGGACTGAGTCCGGTTAGATCGGCGCCGTCGCTCGACAAGGAAAGGTTTTCGATTCGGGGCGGCCAACCTGAAAAAGCTCCCGCCATACTGGCGGTGCCTTGTATCGCCATGCGGTCCGATACTCCGTCATGAAAAGCGCGAAGCCAAGCAAGAGCATCTCTCAGATCAACCATGGAATTAGAAATTTCCACGCGGATCGGAAGGGGCGAATCTGCTTTCACTTCCGGCGGGTTGCGCGTGTCATTTTTCGTCGCATCTGTCGGGACATCTTCCCAGAGCAATCGTCCGAGGATGCGGGCGTTCGAATGCGGGGCTTCGAGGGTGGCGGAAGTCAGTTCCACATTCGAGGTTTCGGGGTTCCATTTGACTTCTGCAATCAAGTTTAGGTCGGGGTTATCCGTCCGTAGCGCGAGGTTCCAGCGGTGAATCTGGCGCATTTCCGCACGAGTTTTCACCTTCCATTCGCCAGTGGTCGTTTGAGCCGACACCACGACGGCCAGATTGCCGCGGACACCGAAGTCATCGCCACGCGCGAGCCGCAGCGCATCGGAAATGGACGCATCGGTCCAGGAAAGATCGAGCATCGCGGGAAGCAACCGCGAGGAGGTTCCTCCGACATGCCCGGCGATGTGAATCTCGCCCGCTTGCTGGGTGAGCGTCGAGACGCGCCAGGGGGTGGCGGCCAGATCCATGAGCCAGCGGCCGGAGCCATCGGGTTCGACAACACCATCGACACCCACCAGAGCGAAGGGCAGCTTTTCATTCCTGCGCTTGAAATTCACACGGCCACCGCTCACTTCGATCCGCTGAAAACGAAGCGCGGCCGAAGAGACTGCGGGACCGCCCGCGAATCGCCGATTCGGACGGGGTAGCCATTCGGCAAGGTTCCAGTCGCCCTCGGAACTGCGAACCACATTCAGGCTGGGCTGAGAGAGAGAAAGAGTTCCCAGCTCGAGGTGGCCGCGGAGAAGACTTCGCCAGCGAAGCCGGACCGTCAAAGATTCAGCTCGCAGAAAGTACTCGTTACCAAAGCGCGGATCTTCTCCCACGGTTACCGATTGCGCTTCGAGAACTGGGCCGGTCCAAAGGCTGAAGTTGTAGCGGCCCACATCAACCGGGCGTCCAAACGCCGCCGCCAGGTGCGCGGTAAATTTCTTCTGCAGGCCGGTATGGTGAATCAGCAGAGAGATGCTCGCGTCGACCAGCCACAGGCAAACGAAAAAAAGAAGAAGCCGGCGGGGCCAGCCGCCCAAGCGCCTGCCGCGCAGTGGCAGTAGTTCCAGGTGACCCGCGGGGATGCCCGGAACCGGGGAGGGGGTATCGCGAATGATGGACAACTGCCCTTCGGCCACTGCGGCACGCTCCTTAGCGCCTCAAGCCTAAGCGGGATAGGCCGCGTGGTGCAAGATCAAAGCGGTCAAGCCAAGCAGGGCAAAGATGGTACCTGCGGAAGGGCAGATTAGTGAACCTCGCGAAGCATGCGGTGCCAGCGGGTACGGCTAGGAAGATGCTCGAGGGTCTGCTCGATGCCGTGGACCGAACCCGAGACGCTGCGGTCGCCGTAGTCCTCCGAGGTGGCTGCGACGGACCAATAAATGACGATTGGTCGGCCCATAATGGCCGCACGGTCGACGAAGCCCCAATAGCGGCTGTCCCAGCTGCGGTCGCGGTTATCGCCCATCACGAAGTAACGCCCCGGCGGAACGACGAGTTCGTCGTGATCCACGTAACGGGCGATCTCCGATGCCCACTCGGGGCGCAAGCCGAGCTGCATGGCGCGCCAGTCGGTGGGCGGAAAATGATCAACGGCGGGATCATTGCCCGAAGGATCGTGCACCACATAGGGCTCGCGGAGCTTCGCACCGTTCACATACACCTGATCGGCGACGATGCGGATACGATCGCCGGGCAAGCCGATAACCCGCTTCACGTAGTGAGGATGATCATCGAAAGGAAATTTGAAGACGATAATGTCGCCGTGGCGCACTGTCCTGTAGGGCAAAATCTTTTCATACCAGACGCCCGTGCCCTCAAACACGAACTTGTTTACGAGCAGGTGATCGCCCACCAAGAGCGTCGGCTCCATCGATTCCGACGGAATCTTGAACGCCTGGATGACAAACGTGGTGCCGAACAGAGCGAGAAGAATCGTTACCAGGAGCGACTCGACAAAATCCAGGACGCCGCCGGCCGACTGCTCGCGCACGGCGGGCGCGGCGACCGGTTCTGAGACTTCGGGTAGGGCGACGGCTGGCGTGTCTGCTCCCAGGGGATTCATGAGGTCACACCGCCTGCAGGTTCAAGCGTTTCAAGCGCCTGCTTGGCCGCTGCTTGCTCGGCTTCCTTTTTGCTGCGGCCTTCAGAGGAGGAAAGCCTGCGGCCCGAGTGCCATACTTCTACTTCAAATATTTTCTGATGATCGGGCCCCGATTCTTTGTGGACGCGGTACTCGGCCATGCCGAGCGCGCGCTGCTGCAGCCATTCCTGCAGCGCGGATTTGAAATCGGAGCGATCGAGACTCTCCTGCTCGCCCAAAAGAGCAGGCTCAATCAAGGTGCGACGCAGGAAGGCAGCAGCGGCCGGAAGTCTTGCGTCGAGATAGATTGCGCCAATGATTGCTTCGTAGGCGTCAGCGAGCAGACGCTTCTTTTCGCGGCCGCCGGTCTTCTCTTCCCCGGGACCAAGACGCAGGTGCGCCCCTAAGTCCAGGCGTTTCGCGGCGGCGTAAATCGAAGATGAACTGACCAACTGGGCCAAGCCCTTGGAAAGCTGGCCCGCGTCCCATTCGGGGAAAAATTGAAATAAATGCTCGCTGACGACCAAACCGAGCACCCGGTCGCCCAGAAATTCAAGACGCTCATTGTCGACGCTTTCCGAATTTTGGCGATGCGAGCGGTGCGTAAGCGCGCGCTCGAGCCAAAGGGAATGCTCGAAACGATGACCGAGGACCAGCTCAAGGCGTCCTCGTTCGTCCGCGGTCATCGTCGTTCCTGGTTGTTTACTTGGCACTTTTTGCTTGGGCAGCCATTTGCTTGCAGCGGTCCTGCAGGCCGCTGGCGACTCCTGCGCATTTCGTGAAGGCCTCGGCCGCTTCAGGCATGCGATTCATTTGCTGCAGTCCCGCGCCGAGAGCGTAGAAATCGGTCGGATCAGGCGAGGCGTTGTCGCTGGTGGCGAGCTGAAGCTCTTTCACCGAATTTGGGAAATCCTGCAAGCGGAAGTATACCAAGCCCAAACCGCTGTGGGCTTCTGATAGCTTTCCCGCCTTCGCCTGAGCAAACTGGTCATCGCTCATCGTGTCCGGCTTGGCCAACGTGGGAATGACATCGATGGCGTGCCTTTCGTAGCTCTCTGCCTTGTCGAGCTTCTTCTGAGCGTCGGGATCGTCGTGATTGTAGAGGTGCGGGATAATCCAGCCGACGACGGTGAGAACGTCCACATCGTCGGGATCTTTGGCAATCGCTTTGTCGGCGGCGGCATACATATCGTTCCAATCCTGCTTCGTGTAATACGCAGTCACCTGCTGGTTCATTACAGACTCTTCATAGCGGCTTCCCGGGTACTTTTGCAGGAATTGCGACGATAGCTGAATTTTTTTGTCCGCCGCGGATTTGTCGTTGTCAGCAATCGCAGTCAGCGCCTTGTAATCGGCCTCCTCTTTGGGATTGAGCTTCGGCGCTTCGGGTTTCGGATTTTGAGCCGGTTTGTCCGAAGGGGGCGACTGCTGCGGGGAAGCGCCGCCGTATTGACCGAACGACGGGATGGCAAAAACCAACAAGAGCAGCGTCGCGGTAACTGCAACTGCAACGTCCATCTTTCGAAAAGATAGAACCTTCATTTTCTCTCCTCCATAGAGTTAGTGCGAAGCTATTGGGCCATTTCCCGCAAATCGCGGCGATTTATTGCCGGCGTGGCGCATTTGCCCCCGCATTCGCCGGCGGAGCGTAGGCCACAGATACGCCGCGCTGAGCCGCCACGAGCGCGGATTCTGGCGCGCCATTCACCGCCAGAGCAGCTCGATATTCGCCAATCGCCAAATCCCGCTCACCCTCAAGATCATGAATCCGGCCAAGATAGATGTGCGACCACGCGAGCAGCATCGGATCGGGAGCCGCGGGCGAGCCTGGCGAGCTCGCAGCAGGAGAAGCAGACACCACCTTTTCAAACAGATCCTTGGCCACCGCGGCTTTTCCGCTCAACACCGACGCAATTGCCAAACCATAGAGCGCACGTGGCTGGTTCGGATCCTGCTTCAACACTTTTTGAAAGATGGCTTCGGCAGCCGAAGCATCCTGCAAGGCGATCTGCCGATCGCCCTCGCCCAGTAATTTATCGATGTCTGATTTCTGAACGTCCCATGAAGGATTCTCTTTCGGCGAAGGGGTTGCTTCGGCCGTGTAGAACGTCACTCTTTGCAGGCGTTTTTGCTCGACCTGCACGTCGATGGCCTGGATCATGTCGGGGAAATAATATGACATCGCAGGTTCGTCTTTCTCGAATTTCTGAAGCTGCAGAATTATGGGACGAACCAGGATGAACCCAGAACGGTCGGCGTCCTTCATGGCAGCTTCGAGTTGCTCGGGAGCAAGGCGCTGCAGGCGCAGTTCGACGGATTTGATGAAGCATTCATCGGTGAGGGCGAGGAAATCGCTTTGATACTCCGGTGGCAGGTGCGGGGCTTTGGCCGCGATATTGAGCAGCGCAGCTTTTCGCTGGATGAGCGAGCGGTTGTTCAAAACGAAGGGATCGAGCAAAAAATGCAGGTACGCATGGCGAATTTCGTCAGCCGGAAAGTTGGGCCCGTTTCCCACAACGATGGCGTAACGGTCGCCGGTATTGCGGAATATCGTACGCGTGCCGACAAGGGGTTCGACGTACACGGAAAAGCTGCGCCCTTTGGACGGCTTTACAACCTCTCTTAGATAGGCGTTGGAGACCGTTACAATCTGGCTCACAGGCACTTGGTACTGGAGCGCGGCATATTCGTACTCGCGTTGAACTTGCTGCCAGCGCGTTTGCAGCCGCGCTTCCTGATAAAAGGTGGCGAGAATAGCTTGGAATCCTTCCAGGGCCACAACGTCGGGCGGAAGTAGTTCACTGCTGACCTGAAATTGGAATTCCGGCGGCGGCCCTGCGAGCAGCGCAAAGGCCATGTAGCGCGAAAGGTTCTCTCCGGGATCGCCGAAAGCGTGCTCACGGTAAAATTTTCGCAACCCTTCGGTCGCGGGGCCCTCTAATTTCAGCAAATCCGCGCGCAAGGCGCGACGGCCGGGCATCTCCGCCAAGGTGCTCTCGTCTGAACCGAACCCGGCCGCATCGAGCGCGCACATCGTAGCGAAGACTTGCTCGCTGGGCTCTACGCTAAGGCCCGAATAGGTTTCAACCACCCCTGGGCGGACCTGGCCGGCACACAGCCCGGCCCCGCAGACAAACAGGAGCATGGCCCATCTAGCGATGCGTGAAATATATCGAATGGTCAATGCCTCCATCCATCGCTTGCTAGCTGTTCGCTGGGCGAGAATATACCCAAACTCTAGCGGGCGGAGGAAACGGAGTCAAGAAATGGCGGCGTCCCACTTCGAAGGAAGCAGAACCACATCGCGAACAGAACCCGCTGCGTTCATTACCCCTGCCGAAATGAATATAAAGGAGCCGGCGAGACGCCGGCAGCACAAATCAAAAGATCTACAAAGAAACAACCTAGAGACAAGCCAGAAGCATCCCGCAAAAAAGGGGCTATCCGCGGACGTGAACGGTGCTGAAACCGAGCAGGACCCGGCCTCCAGGCATCGGCACGCCAAAATTCAACTCCGGTCGGAAGCGGGAGAATAGCAACACCTGATCGATTTGTTTCTGAACCATTGTATCGTTGGGGCCAGATAGAATCTTGTAGCGGACCACCTGCCCCTGAGCGTTCAGAACAGCTTCCAACAACAGCCCGCCCGAATCCGGATGACCTTCGGCAACAATGCCAGGGATCGGGAAGGGCGCCAGGCTTTCCAATTGAGCGGGCTGAACCAGATTCAGAGGGAGATCATTGGGCACAACTCCGCCCATCGGCACACCCACGAGAATGTTCTGCACAACCAACACGAAAACGGCGAGAGCGGTAAAGAAACCGCCAGTGGCTGGCACGGCCAGAGGCTCAAGGATGTTCCTGAATGCCAGACGGGCACGCGCCCATTGGCCGCCCATCCAATTGGAGTTCAGTTCCGACGCTTGTACCCGGATGCGCAGAGCCAGGTCGCGCGGAGGCATGACCGGGTCGAGGTTTGCCAGACAACTGGCCATAGATCGATAGTCGTCCAGTTGCTGGCGGCAATCGGCACAGGAGAACAAGTGCTCACGGAGCCTGACGTGATACCGGGCGTCAGTGGCGCCGTCCACGTAGCCCGGCAGGTACTTTCCCGCTTCACTACATTTCATCATCTGACTCCGTGAAACCTCGCCACAAGATCGATGCCAGCGGGCGGCGCCGGCGCCGTGACGGCCGCGACTGCCAAGGATCCGGGAGATCGATGCAGCACAGGATCCAGGATTTGTTTCAACATGCGCCGGCCGCGAAGGATTCGCGATTTTACCGTTCCGGTCGACACTTCGAGAACTTCGGCGATCTCCTCGTAGGCCAGGCCCTCGAGATCCCGGAGAATGACAGCGCTCCGGAACAATGTAGGTAGCTCGGCAAGGGCGCTCCGGACCTTCTCTTGCATCTCATGCTCGGCGCAAAGCTCGAAAGGTGTTGCCTCGGAATCGGCCAGCTCGAGCATCGAGCCGTTGGGCTGTTCATCCGAGTCGATCGAAACCTGCTGGCGATGATGGCGCCAAAACCAGCGCCGATGATTGAGCGCCTGCCGCACAGAAATGCGGTACAACCAAGTC
The DNA here is from genome assembly GCA_963718485.1 of uncultured Acidobacteriota bacterium. Classification (GTDB taxonomy): domain Bacteria; phylum Acidobacteriota; class Terriglobia; order Acidiferrales; family UBA7541; genus Palsa-295. The sequence continues at coordinate 4,863 of CAVQZU010000128.1, read as the reverse complement.
TTGAGCGAGCTGCCGCGGCGGAATCCGTGGATGCCGCGGAAGGCGTGAAGAAAAACTTCCTGGGTGACGTCGGCAGCATCGGCCCGGTCGGACAGAATTCCAAAGACGAGGTTATAAACGCTGGCGTGATAGTACGTCACGAGCCATTCAAATGCCGCGTCGGAACCCGCCTGCAGGCGAGTTACCAGTTCCGCCTCATCACTTCCCCAAGAAAGACTTTGCGATAGTTCAGACATCCGTCGGGCCGCTCCCTACCGGGCGTCTTCCTGATGCGTTTAGACACCGGAGAGCCCTATTTGTTGCCAAGAATAGCAAAAAGGCAGCCAAAGGGTACACGATAAGATGCGAGCGGCCGGTTGGGCCAGCAGGAGCTTATGTTTCATCGGCTTACCCCGGAGGCCCACGGGAAGTTCGCGGGGTGGCCAAAACGTCCTCACGCTGCCAGGTCTCTGCCCGACGCACCCTTGATTCTCATCTGCGGCAATAATTTGCGGCAAGCCCGAGGCGGAGCGAAATCCTGTGTTGGGCCAAGAGCAGTCGCCAAGCCCGGAAGATAGCGCGATGGGATTCACAAAAACCCGCGATCGGCAGATCGAAACGAAGAATTCTCGTGGATGGCAAGAATAAGACATTTTGGCGCCCCCAGCCCGCAGAACCCGGCAAGGGGCAGGCGGTTGTACTTATTCGAGTTCTCGAAGTTCTGGCAGAGCAAATGCGTTCTCAAATGTGATAGAGACCGACGAACCCTTCCGAACATTGTTAACGAGAGCGGGCCTGAAACACACGATGCAAGTTCCACCTTTGTGCCGCACGCTCGGATACACAACGCCGGCCGATCCTCGCTCAAGGAGTTCTCCGGCCAAACGTTGGGACGCCTTGTAGCTATTGGCATCTAAACAATCTCTAAAGTGTGTATCGTTGCCGATGTTGTGAAACGCTCCCCGAAAATCGGCGAGGAAATCGACGTAAGTAAAAGTCTCCCGCTCTTGCCATTTGACCTCCTGCAGTTCTTTGGTCTTGTGGTATGCCACTTCCAACTCTGAGGTCTCACGGGAAAATGCCGAGTACCAGGCGCCGCGTTCAGGACCGTTGAAGCGGTTTCCGAGGGGATGAGCGTGAGTGAATGCCGCGTTCACGATATGGGAGTACGAAATGCCGAAGACCAGCTCCCGCAGCGAGATGCCAGGAAGCAATCCAGCCTCTCCGAGAAGGCGCTCGTTGGTCGCCCCCTCCAGCTGAAAGAGCGCCTTCAGATCGTCGGGATCATCGCTCAAGCGCGTCAGAACACTTTCGTCGCGGTCACTATAGCGGGAAGGGATTAGGCGATGGGTGCGGTCGCGAGAGATTTCGGAGACCCGGGGCAGCATCTAGCGCCCGCCGCGGCGAGAATCCAGAAGTTGTCTGACGCGCAACATGGCGGGTTGGCCGCCTTTGATCATGTAGGTGAGCGGAGCCTCCCCTTCGAACATCGGGTTTTCGTTTGGCAACTGCACCCAGCGGTCGGCGAGCTTCCTACTGTAGAGGATGTTCAGCGCTTTAAAGATTCCGACCAAAATGGAGACCCTTGTCAAGCGGTCCTGGTCGAGCGTGCCGCGCGCCTTTCGCTTCAACACGTAAAATGCACCATTGGACATACCTCCGAGCAGTTGCCGGGCGTCTTCATCGCGTAACTCCCAAAGGTCACGGATTTTCAAGAACGCTTGGACTGCTGACGGCCCCAATCGCTTCTGAGCATCCTTGCTGGAAAGATCGACCGGCTTCTCCCAAGCGATTCCTGCGCCTAGTGAATTGACTGTGGCCACACGAGCCTCCGGGCATTCTCCATATATGGAGTATTATACATCCATTATTGGATGTAAGCAAATCCCCCGGCTCACGTGGGTGTTGGTGGACAAGGCGGTTTCGGTTTGGGAAACCCCGCTATATCCTGCGTTGCACAAAACCCCTTGCTGCTGGGGATCTTGTGCGTCTAACTATCGACAATCAGGGCGAGCGAGGGAATCCCACAAAGCGTGTTCCCCTTCGCCCTAGGGTTTTCCTCGCGAAAATTCAAAGATTCCTATTGGGTGCAACAGGACAGAGCAAAGCTGGCAACAGTCGGCCAGCAGTTTCAAGGGCCAGAGGGACCCGGAGATCGGACAATTTTGTCTTTGGTGGAGCCGATGGGATTCGAACCCACGGCCTCCTCGATGCCATCGAGGCGCGCTCCCAACTGCGCCACGGCCCCACCGAATACGAACATCGATTGTGGTTTTTATACCACCTGGGGCAGTTACCGTCAAACGAACCGTGCGATTGCCTTGCGGAAGCCAACGCAACAGATCCACAAGCGAAAAACCTTCGTCGGCGCTATTTGAACCAAGTGTAACCAACCGAGAAGAACAAGGCCGCATTGTATCCGGGATTGTAGGTTCCCAGGTCCGCATTGGAATGATGCACGTAAGCGCCCTCGAATGAAAAAGCCCTTCCCCGCCCGATGAAGAAGTTGGCCCCGATGGAGGTTTGGGGTGTGAAATTCACCCAAGAAGTCTGGCCGGGAGGTAGATTTTGAGTGCTGAACAGAAGGCCGCCCGAAAGCGACGCATAAGGAGCAATCTTCTTCCCACTGGTAAAATTCCAACGCCAAATGGCGGGAATCACACCCACCCCGTAAACCGGTCTCCTGGGTGTGAGCACTTCATATAACGGGAGCACCTCGATAGCCCACTCAAAGTTACCGCGTCTCCAACCGTTACCGTGCTCCTTGGTCAAGATGAGCCCGGCGCGTCCCCCCGCCGCAGCAAATTGGGTGTCCTTGGCAAAGCCGAGGCCCGTGCCGCCCGAAAACAGTACTCCCAAATCCCAGGCACCCTGTTTTAGCGAGGAGCTCACTTCTGTCTGCGGCAACGCAGGAGCATCCTGGGCTGCGGCGGTCGCGGAGCAAAGCAACGCGACTACTAGAACGAATTTTATCAATCGTATCCAGCCCTAACCAAGCCCGGATTTTGAAACGGGAAAGCGGTCCCCGCGTTAACGAGACGAAAGTTTACGGCAACGGAGGGAAGCCGGGCAAGCCCGGCGGATGGACCTGGATGGATGGCGGTATCTGAAGACCAGATTGTAGATCTTCTACTGAATTCCCCTCGGGAGCGGTTTCAGGACTTGCCAAATATTTTTTCTGACAGGTCCGCTGCGACCGGGACGCGGAATCTCTCCCCCTGATGCGCCTTGATCATCAGAACCACCCAGAGGACCAGTGCGATCACGTCGAGAATCCGGTAGAAGGCCAGCCCCGCCGAAAATCCTGCGAAACCGCCCGCCAGAATGCTCAACCCAAAAAATGCGCCAACGATGAACGTGAGGATGTGCAGCCCGCCGAAGACCACGATCGATTGCGCGGCATGGAATCTGACGTAGGGACGCTTATCGATCAGGTAGAAGATCAGGCCGGTGAGCCAGCCAAGAGTGTAGCTCAGCGTCGCCGCCAGAGTTTCCGCCATCTGGGATTGTGCCGGCGCTGCGACCGGCCCCGCGACGGAAGCGGCGGCTGGGGCGGCCACCGATTGCGGTGCTCCACAGGTTCCGCAGAAAGCCGCGTTATCAACGACGGCGGCGCCGCATTTTGTGCAATGTGCCATGGGAATCCTCCGCGACCGGGAATTGGTATTGGCCGCGAAGCCTAACAAATCCGGTGCGGTTGGGCAAGGCTCATCAGCTGCCAGGAACGTTGCAAGAGGAGAGGGCGCTTGGTTGAGCCCCGGATTTCCACAGCTCCGGGTCTTGCCTTCGGGCTCACATCGTGACAGGTTACATTGCTTGTCGTACGCCGTAGCGATCGTATCGGGAGGGTCTCATGACCGGACTCCTTCTGCTGCTGTTTATGTTCGCCGTCTTCGCTGGCCTTACCTGGCTGATGGATTGAAGCGGCAGGGCTCGAGGGCCGCCGTTTGAGTTGCGGATGTTTTCACTTTCTGTAGGTGTGCCGCGATTCTTCCCGTTTGCGTGTTTGCTCAACGGGATGGGAACGAGCATAATCGCTTGAGTCCGCCCAGAAAGCGAGAGCGCCGGGAAACTCGGTGTGGCGATGCGGAAGTGGCGGAATTGGCAGACGCGCGGGACTTAGGATCCCGTGGCCGTGAGGCCGTGGAGGTTCAACTCCTCTCTTCCGCACCAAATCATGAATCCTCCCATCGATCATTCCATCCAGGCGCTGGTCTTCGATGCCTACGGCACCCTGTTTGATCCTCATTCAGTGCACGCGGCGTGCGAGGGGTTCTTTCCCGGTTCGGGCGCCGAATTAAGCCGCGTGTGGCGCACCAAGCAGCTGGAATATACCTGGCTGCGTTCCTTGATGAATCGTTACGAGGATTTCGGGCTGATCACCGACGAAGCGCTGCAGTTTGCATGCCGCAGCCTCCAACTCATTTCCACCGCCGAACAGCGGCAGCAACTGATGCAACAATATCTGCAGCTCGCGGCGTACTCCGATGTGGGGGAGGCTCTCGCGGCGCTTGGCGGCGTGCCGTCGCTGATTCTCTCAAACGGCTCGCCCCAGATGCTTGGACCGCTGGTACAAAATGCTGGGCTGGCGAAATGTTTTTCCGAATTGCTCAGCGTGGACGCCGTCAAGATCTACAAGCCCTCGCCGCGGGTTTATCAGCTCGCCGTGGATGCGACCGGGTTGGACAAGAAAGCGATCGGCTTCGTTTCGTCCAATTCATGGGACATCGCTGGGGCGGCTGCCTTTGGGTTTCAGACTTTCTGGATCAATCGCTCCGGAACGATTCCCGACCAACTCGGTGCCAAACCTGGTGCAATTCTGAGCACCCTTGCGGAGCTCCCGGCGCTCTGTGACATTGAATCTTGAATTCGGAGAAAGCAGCG